>JAOAEA010000054.1:0-23156 GCA_026417035.1 Burkholderiales bacterium | reverse complement strand
GCCCCAGGCCGTGCAGGTGGGTGGACCGTCGGGAACCTGTGTCCCGTGGCGCGAATTCGAGCGCCGCATCGCGTTCGAGGACGTGCCGAGCGCCGGCGCGTTCATGGTGTTCTCGCGCGGCCGCGACATGTTCGAGGTGGCGCGCAACTTCGCGCATTTCTTCGCGCACGAGAGCTGCGGCTTCTGCACGCCCTGCCGCGTCGGCACCTCGCTCCTCGCGAACACCATGGACAAGCTCGCCGCCGGCAAGGGCAGCGCCTACGACATGCAGCGGATGCAGACGCTCATGCGGGTGCTCTTGTCGATGAGCCACTGCGGGCTCGGGCACACCGCAGCGAAACCCGTGGTGCAGACCATGGCGGCCTTCCCCGACGCGTACGAGCGCCGCCTGAAGCGACTGGACTTCGAACCGGCGTTCGACCTCGACGCCGCGCTCGCCACCGCGCGCCACATCACCGGGCGCGACGACGACTGGGCCCACATCGTGAGCGAGGAGGCATGAGCGGGCGCACCTTCACGCTCGACGGCCAGCCGGTCCCGTTCACCGAGGGCGAGACCGTCATGGAGGCCGCGCTCGCCGCGGGCGTCTACATCCCGCACCTCTGCTACCGGCCCGGCTACGGCCACCACGGCAGCTGCAAGGTGTGCACCGTCGCGATCGACGGGCACAACGCGGCTTCGTGCACGACGCGCGCGCGCGAGGGCATGGCCGTCGAGACCGCGACGCCCGAGCTCGCCGACATGCGCCGCGCGCTGGTGGAGATGCTGTTCGTCGAGGGCAACCACACCTGCCCGGCCTGCGAGAAGTCGGGCGAGTGCGAGCTGCAGGCCGTCGCCTACCACATCGGCATGGCCGCGCCGCGCTTCGATTTCTTCTTCCCGGCGCGCGACCTCGACGCGTCGCACCCGGACGTCATCCTCGACCGCAACCGCTGCATCCTGTGCGAGCTCTGCGTGCGCGCCAGCCGCGACGTGGACGGCAAGAACGTCTTCGCGATCGGCGGCCGCGGCATCCGCGCGCGCCTGATCGTCAACGCGGCGTCCGGCCGGCTCGGCGACACCGATCTCGCGAAAGACGACGCGGCGGTGCGGGTCTGCCCGGTGGGGGCGATCCTGCGCAAGGGCGATGCCTATACGAAGCCCGTCGGCCAGCGCACCTTCGACCTGCGGCCGATCGCCGCGGTGGCGATCGAGGAGGCACGCCGCGAACGGGAGAGGCGCCGTGGCTGACCGGAAGCTGCGGATCGCGACCTGCTCGCTCGCCGGGTGCTTCGGCTGCCACATGTCGCTCCTCGACATCGACGAGCGCATCCTGGAGCTCGCGCAGCACATAACGTTCGACCGCACGCCGCTCAACGACGTCAAGAAGATCGGCCCCTGCGACGTCGGCATCGTCGAAGGCGGCGTCTGCAACGCCGAGAACGTGCACGTCCTGAAGGCCTTCCGCCGCAACTGCCGCATCCTCGTCGCCGTCGGGGCGTGCGCCCTCACCGGCGGCGTGCCGGCGATGCGCAACAACGTCGACCTCTGGGACTGCTTCCAGGAGGTGTACCAGTACGGCGGGGGGATCGAGGACGGGCAGGTGCCGAACGACCCGGAGCTGCCCCTGCCCTTCGACAAGGTCCACCCGGTGCACGAGGTCGTGCGCGTGGACCTCTCCCTGCCCGGCTGCCCGCCTCCGGCCGACCTCTTCTGGAAGGTGCTCACCGACCTCGTCGCCGGGCGCACGCCGACGTTCGACCGCACCCTGGTCCACTACGACTGAACAGCATGGCCGCGCCTCTCGAGACCGCCTCCGACCCCGAGCGCCTGCGCCGCGTCGCGATCGAACCCGTGACCCGCGTCGAGGGCCACGGCAAGGTCACCCTGCTCCTCGACGAGGCGAACCGCGTGCGGCAAGCGCGCTTCCACATCGTGGAGTTCCGCGGCTTCGAGAAGTTCGTGCAGGGCCGGCCGTACTGGGAGGTGCCGGTGATGGTGCAACGGCTCTGCGGCATCTGCCCGGTGAGCCACCACCTCGCGGGCGGCAAGGCGGTGGACATGCTCGCGGGCGCGACGGCGCTCACGCCCACCGCGGAGAAGATGCGCCGGCTGCTGCACTTCGGGCAGATCCTGCAGTCGCACGCGCTCCACTTCTTCCACCTCTCCTCGCCCGACCTGCTCTTCGGCTTCGACGCGCCGGTGGAGCGGCGCAGCGTCTTCGCCGTCGCCGCCGAGTTCCCCGACATCGCGAAGAAGGGCATCCTCCTGCGCAAGTACGGCCAGGAGGTGATCCGCGTCACCGCCGGCAAGCGCGTGCACGGGTCGCTCGTCGTGCCCGGCGGGGTGAACAAGCGGCTCTCGCCGCAGGAGCGCGACTACCTGCTGGCGGACATCGATCGCACGGTCGAGTGGAGCGCCGAGGCCGTCGCGATCGCCCGGCGGCTCTACGAGGAGGGCCGCGCGCGCCACAACGGCTTCGCCGCCTTCCCGTCGCCGCTGCTCTCCCTCGTGCGCGACGACGGCGCGCTCGACCTCTACCACGGCGGCCTGCGCGCGCGTGGCGCCGACGGCGCGACGCTCTTCGACCACGAGGACTACGCCACCTACTGGGAGCTCCTCCACGAGGTGGTGAAGCCCTGGTCTTACATGAAGTTCCCTTTCCTCCGCGCGCTCGGCCCGGACGCCGGCTGGTATCGCGTCGGCCCGCTCGCGCGCCTGTGGAACTGCGACTTCGTGCCGACGCCGCGCGCGGAGGCAGAACGCCGCGCCCTCCTCGACTTCGAAGGCGGCGCGACGCGCGCGGCCACGCTCGCCTACCACTGGGCGCGCATGATCGAGATGCTGCACGCCGCCGAGGGCATCCGCGCGCTGCTCGCCGACCCCGACCTGCTCCAGGGCGAGCTCGTCGTGAAGGGCGAGCGCCGCTACCGCGGCGTCGGCGTGATCGAGGCGCCGCGCGGGACGCTGATCCACCACTACCGGATCAACGAGGACGACCAGATCGTCCGCTGCAACCTGATCGTCTCGACTACGCACAACAACGAGGCGATGAACGAAGCGGTGCGGCGCGTGGCCGAGCGCTACCTCGACGGCCGCGAGCTGACCGAGGGCCTCCTCAACCACATCGAGGTGGCGATCCGCGCCTACGACCCGTGCCTGTCCTGCGCCACGCACGCCCTCGGCCAGATGCCCCTGGCGGTCGAGCTCCGCGACGCGACCGGCGCGGCGGTCGATCGCCTGACGCGCGACGCCGACGGCGGCGTGCGGCGCGGTTGAACGTCCTCGTCCTCGCCTGGGGCAACCCGAGCCGCGGCGACGACGCGCTCGGGCCGGAGTTCGCGCGCCGGATCGCCGCGCTCGCGAACGGGCTGCCCGGTGTCGAGGTCCTCACCGATTTCCAGCTCGCGCCGGAGCACGCCACCGACCTCGCCGGGCGCGATCTCGTCCTTTTCGCGGATGCGCGCCTCGGCATGGCGAGGCCGCTCGCCTTCGCGCGCGTGTCCCCCGCCCGCGACGCGAGCTTCTCGAGCCACGCGATGAGCCCCGGGGCATTGCTCGCGGCCTACGAGGCGGCCTTCCGCCGCGCGGCGCCGCCGGCGTGGATCCTCGCCATGCGCGGCGAGCGCTTCGAGCTCGGGGAGCCACTGGGCGCCGCCGCGCAGCAGAGCCTCGCCGCGGCGGTTGCGTTCGCCGAGAGCCTGCTGCGGGACGCGCGGCCGGCGCGCTGGGACGCCGCCGCGACCGTGGCCGACTGACGCGCCCGGCCCCGGCTCAGCCCGCCGCGCGCAGGTGTTCGTGCTCGGCGCCGTCGGCGCCGAAGACGCTGCGCTTGAGCGCCTGGAGCCGGTCGCGCACCGCGGCGGCCTTCTCGAATTCGAGGTTGCGCGCGTGCTCGAGCATCTGCTTTTCGAGCCGCTTGATCTCCCTCGCGGCGTCCTTCTCCGACAGGGTCCCGTAGCGCGCGCGCTCCTCCGCCGCGTGCGCGAGCGCCACCTCGTCCTGGTCGTAGACGCCGTCGATCAGGTCCTTCACCCGCTTGGTCACGCCCTTGGGGGTGATGCCGTGCCGCTCGTTGAACGCGATCTGCTTCGCGCGCCGCCGCTCGGTCTCGTCGATCGCGCGCCGCATCGAGTCGGTCACCGTGTCGGCGTACAGGATCGCCGTGCCGTGCAGGTGCCGGGCCGCGCGGCCGATGGTCTGGATCAGGGAGCGCTCCGAGCGCAGGAACCCCTCCTTGTCGGCGTCGAGGATCGCCACCAGCGACACTTCCGGGAGATCGAGCCCCTCGCGCAGCAGGTTGATGCCCACCAGCACGTCGAACTCGCCGAGGCGCAGGTCGCGGATGATCTCGACGCGCTCGACCGTGTCCACCTCCGAGTGCAGGTAGCGCACGCGCACCCCGTGCTCGCCGAGGTACTCGGTCAGGTCCTCGGCCATCTTCTTGGTGAGCGTCGTCACCAGCACGCGCTCGTCGCGCGCGACGCGCAGGCCGATCTCGGACATGAGGTCGTCCACCTGGGTCGCCGCCGGGCGCACCTCGAGCTGCGGGTCGACCAGGCCGGTGGGCCGCACCACCTGCTCGACCACCTGCCCCGAGCGCGCGAGCTCGTACTCCGCGGGCGTCGCCGAGACGAAGATCGTCTGGCGCATGACGCGCTCGAACTCCTCGAACCTGAGCGGCCGGTTGTCGAGCGCCGACGGTAGGCGGAAGCCGTAGTCGACCAGGTTCTCCTTGCGCGAGCGGTCGCCGCGGTACATGCCCCCGAGCTGCGGCACCGTAACGTGGCTCTCGTCGATGATCATGAGCGCGGTCGGCGGCAGATAGTCGATGAGCGTCGGCGGCGGCTCGCCGGCGGCGCGTCCGGAGAGGTGGCGCGAGTAGTTCTCGATACCCTTGCAGAACCCCATTTCGACCAGCATCTCGAGGTCGAAGCGCGTGCGTTGCTCGATGCGCTGCGCCTCGACGAGCTTGCCGTGCGCGGCGAACCAGGCCACGCGCTCGGCGAGCTCGGCCTTGATCGCCTCGACCGCCCGCAGCGTGGTCGCGCGCGGCGTGACGTAGTGGCTCGAGGGATAGACGGTGAAGCGGCCGACCCGGCCCTGCATCCTGCCCGTGAGCGGGTCGAAGACGTGGATCGCCTCGATCTCGTCGTCGAAGAGCTCGACGCGCACCGCGGTCTCGGCGTTCTCCGCGGGGAAGATGTCGAGCACGTCGCCGCGCACGCGAAAGGTGCCGCGGCGGAAGTCGAGCTCGTTGCGCTCGTACTGCATCGCCACCAGCCGCGCGATCATGTCGCGCTGCGGATAGCGGTCGTGCTCGCGCAGGTGCAGGATCATGCCGTGGTAGTCCACCGGGTCGCCGATCCCGTAGATGCACGACACGGTCGCCACGATCACGGCGTCGTCGCGTTCGAGCAGCGACTTGGTCGCCGAGAGCCGCATCTGCTCGATGTGCTCGTTGATGCTCGAGTCCTTCTCGATGTAGAGGTCGCGCGCGGGGACGTAGGCCTCGGGCTGGTAGTAGTCGTAGTAGGAGACGAAGTACTCGACCGCGTTCTCGGGGAAGAACTCGCGCATCTCGGCGTAGAGCTGCGCCGCGAGCGTCTTGTTCGGCGCGAGCACGAGCGCCGGCCGGCCGGTGCGCGCGATCACGTTGGCGAGCGTGAAGGTCTTGCCCGACCCGGTGACGCCGAGCAGCGTCTGCGCGGCGAGCCCGTCCGCGATGCCCTCCACCAGCTTCGCGATCGCCGCGGGCTGGTCGCCGGCGGGCGGGAACGGCTGGTGCAGCCGGAACGGGCTGCCGGCGAACGTCAGGACATCGGCGGGCGCACCCGCGGGCGCTGGTTGCGGCTTGACGGCGGTTTCGGACACGGATCGCGGCGTGGTGCAAACATCGGATTCTCCCATGCCGCGCGGTCCAAAGGCAGGCCGCCCCTCGCGCGGGTCGGCCCGCGCACTTCACGTCGGCTTTGGTGCATCGCATCAACGGGGTAGAATCGCGGCTTCCCGTCCCCTCCCGCGCGAGCCCGACCCGAATGAGTGCCGCCCTCCTCGCTGCCGTCCCGATGGCCCCCCGCGACCCGATCCTCGGTCTGACCGAGGCGTTCAACGCGGATCCGAACCCCAACAAGGTGAACCTCGGGGTCGGCGTCTACACGGACGACAGCGGCAAGGTGCCGCTCCTCGAGTGCGTGCGCCTCGCGGAGGCGCGCATGGCGGCGAAGCCGGCGCCCCGAAACTACCTGCCCATCGACGGCCTCGCCGCCTACGACAAGGCCGTCCAGACGCTGGTGTTCGGCGCGGACGCGCCGGCGCTCAAGGAAGGCCGCCTCGTGACCGTGCAGACGCTCGGCGGCACCGGTGGCCTGAAGGTCGGCGCCGACTTCCTGCGGCGGGTCGCGCCGGAGGCCGAAATCTGGATCAGCGACCCGAGCTGGGAGAACCACCGGGCGCTCTTCGAGAACGCCGGCTTCAAGGTCAACACCTACGCCTACTACGATGCGAAGACGCGCGGCCTCGACTTCGACGCGATGCTCGCGAGCCTCGCCGCGATCCCCGCGGGCGGCATCGTCGTGCTGCACGCCTGCTGCCACAACCCGACCGGCGTCGACCCGACCCCGGAGCAGTGGACGCGCATCCTCGAGACCGTCAACGCGCGCGGCCTGATCCCGTTCCTCGACATCGCCTACCAGGGTTTCGCCGAGGGGGTCGATGCGGACGGCGCGGTGGTGCGGCGTTTCGCCGCGGCGATGAGCCCGGTGTTCGTGTCGAACTCGTTCTCGAAGTCTTTCTCGCTCTATGGCGAGCGCGTCGGCGCGCTCTCGCTCGTGGCGGGCTCGGCCGACGAGGCGGCGCGCGCGCTCTCGCAGGTGAAGCGGCTCGTGCGCACCAATTACTCCAACCCGCCGACCCACGGCGGGCAGATCGTCGCGACGATCCTCGGCGACCCCGACCTGCGGGCGCTGTGGGAGAAGGAGCTCGGCCAGATGCGCGAGCGCATCCGCGAAATGCGCGCGCTGCTCGCCGCGAAGATCCGCGAGCGCGCCCCGGGCGCGGACTTCGGCTTCATCACCCGGCAGCGCGGCATGTTCTCCTACACCGGCCTCAGCCGCGAGCAGGTCGTGAAGATGCGCGAGCAGTCGGCGGTGTACGCGATCGAGAGCGGCCGGATCTGCGTCGCGGCCCTCAACACGCGCAACGTCGATTACGTCGCCGACGCGATCGCGAGGGTCCTCTGACCGCCGCCCGGACGGCTCGTCCCCCGGCGGCGCTCGCGATTGCCCGAACCCGCGAATCCCATTAAAATCCGCCGTTTGACGCTTCCCCGATAGCTCAGTCGGTAGAGCGACGGACTGTTAATCCGCAGGTCGTAGGTTCGAGCCCTACTCGGGGAGCCAGGTCAGCCGAGGGCCGCCGCAAGGCGGCCCTTTCCTTTTCCTTTCAGAGCAGCGGCGCCGCCATGAAGGCGATGCCCTCCTTGAGCCGCTCGGTTACCGAGCGCGCCTTCCACTGCGCCAGCACGAGCGGGCGCGCGTCGGCGGCGTAGCGCCGCTGCAGCGCGAGCAGCTCGTGCGCGAAGCGCGCGTCGTAGATCGCGACCATCAGCTCGAAGTTGAGCGACAGGCTGCGGATGTCGAGGTTCACCGTGCCGAAGAGCGCCACCGACTCGTCCACGGTCACGCTCTTCGTGTGCAGAAGGCCGCCGGTGTACTGGAGGATCTTCACGCCCGCCCTGGCGAGGTCGTCGTAGAACCAGCGGCTCGCGTACTCGACGAGCCACGAGTCGTTCCGCGCCGGGAGGATCAGGGTGACGTCGCAGCCGCGCATCGCGGCGCCCTCGAGCGCGAGCGCGAGCGCCGCGTCGGCGACGAAGTACGGCGTGGTGAGCACGACGCTGCGCCGCGCGCTCGCGATCGCGTGCGTGATCACGCGCAGGTTCGCCGCCTCCTCCACGCCCGGGCCGGACATGATGACCTGCGCGATCTGCGTGCCGCCCGCCGCGGCCCACGCGGCGCGCGCCTCGGGCGTCGCCGCCGGCTCGACCAGGCCGGTTTGCATGCCCCAGTCGAAGAGGAACACCGCCCGCAGCGCGCCGACGATCGGCCCTTCGGCGCGCACCATCGCATCGACCCATTCCCCGACCCCCGCGCCCTGCTTGAAGAAGCGCGGATCGACGAGGTTCATGCTGCCGGTGTAGGCGACGCGGTCGTCGACCACCACGACCTTGCGGTGCAGCCGCAGGTCGATGCGCTGGAACGGGATCTTCCAGGCCTTCACCCCGAGCGCGTCGCGCACGTCGACGCCCGCAGCGCGCAGCCGCCGTGGCCAGGGCGAGCGGAAGAAAGGCTTGCTGCCGAGCGCGTCGAGCAGCAGCCGCACGCGCACGCCGCGCCGCGCCGCGCGCCCGAGCGCCTCGCCCACCTCGTCGGCGAGCCCGCCCGGATTCCAGATGTAGAACTCCATGTCGATGCGCGCGCGCGCCGCCTCGACGTCGGCCATGATCGCGCGCAGGATGGTCTCGGCGCCGTCGAGCAGCGTGAACGCCGAGCCGCCCGCGAGCGGCATCCCCGTCGCCCGGGCGGCGAGCCGCGCGAGGCCGTCCCAGGGCGGCGCGAGCGCGTCGGGCTGCGCGAGCTCGCGCTCCGGCACGCTGCGCAGCGCCGACGGCAGCTCGGCGAAGAACTTCTTCGCGAACGCCGTGCGGCGGCGCCCGATCGGCCGCTCGCCGATCAGGAGATACCCGACCAGCCCGACGACGGGCAGCACCGCGACGAGCAGCAACCACGCGAACGAGCTGCCCGGCGGGTGGCGCGTGAGGATCACCCGCGCGCCGACGCCGGCCACGACCGCGAGGTGCGCGGCCACGGCGAGGGTGGCTTCGATCTGTTCCAGGGTCATCGGCGGCGCTCGCGTCGGGACGGCGCGCACGATACGCGAAGTCGGGCGCGCGAGGCATCCCGCCGGCGCCGCTACGCCGGCCGCCGCCCGCGCGGCCGTTCGGCTAAGCGTAAGTCGCGTACGCCGGCTCGTACATGAGGCTGCGCATGTGCGCCACGAGGTCGTCGGGCAGCGGCTTCGTCGCCAGGCCGCGGGAGAGCGCGACCGCGGCGACCGCCGCCGCGATGTGCGCCGACACGTCGCGGATCCGGACGAGCGCCGGGTAGAGGCTCCCCTGCGCGAGGTCCTCCTCGGTCACGCGCGAGGCGAGGGCACGCGCCGCCGCGAGGAACATCTCGTCGGTGATGCGCCGCGCGCCGCTCGCGATGGCACCGAGCCCCACGCCGGGGAAGATGTACGAGTTGTTGCCCTGCCGGGGCACGAACGTCCGCCCGCCGAGCGTCACCGGGTCGAAGGGGCTGCCGCAGGCGAAGAGCGCCCGCCCGCCGGTCGCGGCGTACGCCTCGGCCGCGGTGCACTCCGACTTCGAGGTCGGGTTCGAGAGCGCGAACACGATCGGCCGCTCGTTGAGCGCCGCCATCGTCGCGAGCACTTCCCGGGTGAAGGTGCCGCCGACCGCGGCGACACCGATGATCGCGGTGGGTGCGAGCGCCTTCACCGCCGAGAGGAAGTCCGCGACCGGTGCGTGCTCGTGGGCGTAACGGCGCTTGTGCTCGGCGAGGTCGGCGCGCCCCTTCACCACCAGCCCGTGCGAATCGACGAGCCAGCTCTTCGCGCGGGCCGCGTCCTCGGCAACGCCCTCCGCGACCATGGCGGCCGTGAGGAGGTCGGCGATGCCGGTCGCGGCCTCGCCGGCGCCGAGGAAGAGGATCCGCTGGTCGGCGAGCCGTCCGCCCGTGATGCGCAGCGCCGAGAGGACGCCCGCCAGCGCGACGGCGGCGGTGCCCTGGATGTCGTCGTTGAAGGTCGCGATGCGGTCGCGGTACTTCGCGAGCAGCCGGAAGGCGTTGTGGTTGGCGAAGTCCTCGAACTGGACGACCACACCGGGGAACTGCCGCGTGGCCTCTGTGACGAACTCGTCCACCAGCTCGTCGTAGGCGGCGCCGCACAGCCGCTCCTGCTGCAGCCCGAGATAGAGGGGGTCCCGGCGCAGCGCCTCGTTGTTCGTGCCGACGTCGAGCACCACCGGCAGGCACTGCCGCGGGTGGACGCCCGCGCACGCGGTGTAGAGCGAGAGCTTGCCCACGGGGATGCCCATGCCGTTCGCGCCGAGGTCGCCGAGGCCCAGGATCCGCTCGCCGTCGGTGACGACGATGATGCCCACCTCGCGGTAGGGCCAGTTGGCGAGGACCCTCGCGACCCGCCCGCGGTCGCGCGCGGTCACGAACAGTCCGCGCGGCCGCTGGAAGATGTGCCCGTACTGCTGGCACGCGAGCCCGACGGTGGGCGTGTAGATGATCGGCTGGATCTCGTCCGGGTTGTTCATCACCACCCGGTAGAAGAGGGCCTCGTTGCGGTCGTGCAGGGCCCTGAGCGCGATCCACTTCTCGAGGCTGTCCGGGAGCCGGCGCAGGTTCTCGAGCACCCGCGCCTCCTGCTCCGCCTGGGTGCACACGCGCGGCGGCAGCAGTCCGCGCAACCCGAGCGCGTCGCGCTCGGCCTCGGTGAAGGCGGTGCCCTTGTTGCGCGTCGGGTCGCGCAGGATCGTGAACCCGCCCGCCGTGCCGGCCACCCGTGCGGGCGGCGCTTCGCCACGCTGCTGCTCGCTCATCGCCTCTCCCCTCCGGCCGGGCTTCTTCTTCGTGCGCGCTCCGCCTCCGGCCCGGGCGCGAGCGCGTGCGCCGCGCGGCTTCAGCCGTGCAGCATCTGGTACTTCGCGAGAAGCTCCTCCTTCGACTCCTTGTGGCTCGGGTCGGGGACGATGCAGTCCGCGGGGCAGACGGTGATGCACTGCGGCTCGTCGTGCGCGCCGACGCACTCGGTGCATTTCGCCGGGTCGATGACGTAGATCGGCGAGCCCGCCGAGATCGCGTTGTTCGGGCACGGCTCGACGCAGGCGTCGCAGGCGGTGCAGTCGTCGGTGATCATCAGCGCCATCGGGGTCTCCTCGTTGCGGCGTCAAACGGCGGGTGGCGGGGTCACACGAACTCGCTCGTGTACGACTTCAGGGCCTTCATGTAGTTCGCGCGCTCGAACGCGTCCGGGTCGGGGCAGGCCCGCTGCGACAGCGAGCCCTTCATCTGAGCGACCGATTCGTACTCGCGCTCGGCGAGCCAGCGCTCCACGCCGCGCACGAGCGTGCCGGCGTGCGCCGGCCCGTGCCGCAGCAGGCTGCTCGCGACCATCACGCAGTCGGCGCCGGCGAGCAGCAGTTTGACCACGTCCTCGGGCGTGTGCGCGCCCCCGGTCGCGGCGAGGCTCGCGTCCACCCGGCCGTGCAGGATCGCGATCCAGCGCAGCGCGAGGCGCAGCTCGTCGGAGGTGGACAGCACGAGGTGCGGCGCCACTTCCAGGTCCTCGAGCATGATGTCGGGTTGGACGAAGCGGTTGAACAGGACGAGGCCGGAAGCGCCCGCCGCCGCGAGCCGCACCGCCATGCTCGCCATCGCGCTGAAGTAAGGCGCGACCTTGACCGCCACCGGCACCTGCGTCGCCGAGCGCACCGAAGCGACCAGGTCGAGGTAGCGCTGCTCGACGGCGGCGCCGGTGTCGGCCGGATCGGCGGCGAGGAAGTAGACGTTGAGCTCGATCGCGTCGGCGCCCGCTTCCTCGAGCTGCTTCGCGATGCGCGTCCAGCCGCCGGGCGTGTAGCCGTTGAGGCTCGCGATCACCGGCACCGCGAGCGCGCGCTTCGCCGCGTCGATGAGCTTCAGGTACTTGTCGGCGCCGGTGTCGTACTCGCGCATCTCCGGGAAGAAGCCGCGCGCCTCCGGCGAGAGCTCGGCGCCGTAGAGCATCAGGTTGTGCGTCGCCATCTCCTCGTGCTCGATCTGCTCCTCGAAGAGCGACGGCAGCACGACGGCGGCCACGCCGGCGTCCTCCAGGCGCTTGAGGCTGTCGATCGCGCCGGTGAGCGGCGAGGCCGATGCCACCACCGGGTTGCGCAGCGCGAGCCCGAGGTAGCGGGTGGCGAGGTCCACGCTCATTCGCCCGCCTCCCCGGTCCCGGCGACCGCCGCCGGATGCGGCCCACCGTCGGGCGGCCCCTCGGCGACCACGCGGTGCACGCCCGCGATCTGCTCGTAGAGCTGCCAGCGCGCGTCGGCGTCGGCCTGGGCCGCGCGCGCGAGCTCCTTCGCCCGCGCCGGATCGGCCTGTGCCAGCATCGCGAAGCGCCCCTCCTTCATCGTGAAGTGATCGAGCGGGACGGTGGGCTTGCGCGAGTCGAGCTTCAGCGGGTGGTCGGCGCCGCCCATCCCGAGCCGCGGGTCGTAATGGTACAGCGTCAGGTAGCCCGACTTCACCGCGTCGCGCTGGTGGCTCATCCCGGTGGTCATGTCGATGCCGTGGGCGATGCAGTGGCTGTAGGCGATGATGAGCGACGGCCCCGGCCAGGACGCGGCCTCCTGGAAGGTGCGGACCGTGTGCACCGGGTTCGCGCCCATGGCGACCTGCGCGACGTACACGTTGCCGTAGGCCATCGCGATCATCCCGAGGTCCTTCTTGCCGATCGGCTTGCCGGCGGCCGCGAACTTCGCCACCGCCCCGCGCGGCGTGGACTTCGACGCCTGGCCGCCGGTGTTGGAGTACACCTCGGTGTCGAGCACGAGGACGTTCACGTTGCGGCCCGAGGCGAGCACGTGGTCGAGGCCGCCGTAGCCGATGTCGTAGGCCCAGCCGTCGCCGCCGACGATCCACACGCTGCGAGCGACGAGGCTGTCGGCGACCGCCGCGAGCCGCGCCGCCTCGGGGAAGCGCAGGCCCGCGAGGATCCCCTTGAGGCGCTGCACGCGCCCGCGCTGCGCGCGGATCTCCTCGTCGTTGTCCTGCGGCGCATGGATGAGCTCCTCGGCCAGGGCCTCACCGATCTCGGCGCGCAGCTCACGCACCAGGGCCACCGCCAGGTCGCGCTGCGCGTCGAGCGCGAGCCGCATGCCGAGACCGAACTCCGCGTTGTCCTCGAAGAGGCTGTTCGCCCACGCCGGTCCCTGGCCCGCGGCGTTCTTCGCCCACGGCGTCGTCGGCAGGTTGCCGCCGTAGATCGACGAGCAGCCGGTGGCGTTCGCGACGAGCAGGTGGTCACCGTAGAGCTGCGACAACAGCTTGAGGTAAGGCGTTTCGCCGCAGCCGGAGCAGGCGCCCGAGTACTCGAAGAGCGGCTGGCGCAGCTGCGAGCCGCGCAGGCCGTCGATCTGGTCGAAGGACGGCCGCACCTCGGGCAGGGAGAGGAAGAAGTCGTAGTTCGCCCGCTCGGCCTCGAGGTGCGCGAGCTTCGGCGCCATGTTGATCGCCTTGTGCTTCACCACCTGCTTGCTGCGAGTCGGGCAGACGTCCACGCAGATGCCGCAGCCGGTGCAGTCGTCGGGCGCCACCTGCAGGCTGTACATGAGGCCGTCGAGCGGGCCGCCGTCCTTGCGCGCCCACGGCACCGCCTTGAACGTGGCCGGCGCCCGCGCGAGCGCCTCGGCCGGAAAGACGGTCATGCGGATCGCCGCATGCGGGCACACGAGCGGGCAGATGGCGCACTGCGTGCAGATCCTCTCGTCCCAGATCGGAATCTCCTGCGCGATGCTGCGCTTCTCCCACTGGGTCGTGCCGGTGGGGAAGGTGCCGTCGGGCGGCAGGGCCGAGACCGGCAGCAGGTCGCCCTTGCCGTCGAGCATCATCGCCGTGACGCGCTGCACGAACTCCGGGGCGGCGCGCGGGACGACCGGCCGGCGCGCGAGCGGCGAATCGACGCGGGCCGGCACCTTCACCTCGCGCAGCGCCGCGAGCGAGGCGTCCACCGCCGCGAAATTGCGGTTCAGGACGGTCTCCCCGCGCCTCCCATAGGTCTTGCGGATCGCGTCCTTGATCTTCGCGATCGCCTCCTCGCGCGGCAGGATGCCCGAGATCGCGAAGAAGCACGCCTGGGTGACCGTGTTGATGCGGCCGGCGAGGCCCGCCTGCTTGGCCACCGTCAGCGCGTCCACGACGTAGAACCGGAGCTTCTTGGCGAGGATCGCTTCCTGCGCTTCGCGCGGCAGCTTCGACCAGACCTGCTCCGGGCCGTACGGGCTGTTGAGGAGGAAGGTCGCGCCGGGTCGCGCGAGCGCCAGCACGTCGAGCTTCTCCATGAACTCGAACTGGTGGCAGGCGACGAAGTCGGCCTGCCGGACGAGGTAGGTCGATTCGATCGGCTGCGGCCCGAAGCGCAGGTGCGAGACGGTGATCGCGCCCGACTTCTTGCTGTCGTACACGAAGTAGCCCTGCGCGTGCAGTGGCGTGTTCTCGCCGATGATCTTGACGGTGTTCTTGGTCGCCCCGACCGTGCCGTCGGCCCCCAGTCCGTAGAAGACCGCGCGCGTCACCGTGTCGGGCTCGGTGTCGAAGCTCTCGTCCACCGTCAGCGAGAGGTGGGTGACGTCGTCCACGATCCCGACCGTGAAGTGCCGCTTCGGCTGCCCACGGGCGAGCTCGTCCAGCGCCGCCTTCGCCATGGCCGGCGTGTACTCCTTGGACGAGAGCCCGTAGCGGCCGCCGATCACCCGCGGCAGGGACGCGCCCTCCGGCCAGCCCTCCGCGAGCGCCGCGACGACATCCTGGTAGAGCGGCTCGCCGATGGCGCCCGGCTCCTTGGTGCGGTCGAGCGCCGCAATGGCGCGCACGGTCTTGGGCAGCGCCGCCACGAAGGACGGCACGTCGAAGGGCCGATAGAGCCGGACCTGCACGAGCCCGACTTTCTCGCCCGCCGCCACGAGCGCGCGGACCGCCTCGCGCGACGCGCCCACGCCCGAGCCCATCTGCACGAGGACGCGCTCCGCGTCCGGTGCTCCCGTGTAGTCGAAGAGGCCGTAGCGCCGCCCCGTGAGCTTCGCGAACCGGTCCATCGCGTCGCGCACGATGCCGGGCACCGCCAGGTAATACGGGTTGGACGCCTCGCGCCCCTGGAAGAAGACATCCGGGTTCTGCGCCGTGCCGCGGATCACCGGGTCGTCGGGGTTGAGCGCGCGCGCGCGGTGCGCGCGCACGAGGTCCTCGTCGATCAGCGCGCGCACCTCCTCCTCGAAGAGGAGGTCGATCTTGTTCACCTCGTGGCTCGTGCGAAAGCCATCGAAGAAATGCAGGAAGGGCACGCGCGCGCGCAGCGTGGCCATGTGCGCGATCATCGCCAGGTCCTGCGCCTCCTGCACGCTCGCCGAGGCGAGCAGCGCGAAGCCGGTGGTGCGCGCGGCCATCACGTCGCTGTGGTCGCCGAAGATGGAGAGCGCGTGCGTCGCCACGGTGCGCGCGGCGATGTGGAAGACCGCGGGCGTCAGCTCGCCGGCGATCTTGAACATGTTGGGGAGCTTGAGCAAGAGCCCCTGCGATGCCGTGAACGTCGTCGTGAGCGCGCCGGCCTGCAGCGACCCGTGCACCGCGCCGGCGGCGCCCGCCTCGCTCTGCATCTCGACCACCTGCGGCACCATGCCCCAGATGTTCTTCTGCCCGGCTGCGGACCAGGCATCGGCGAGCTCGCCCATCGTCGAGGAGGGCGTGATCGGGTAGATCGCGATCACCTCGCTCGTGAGATGGGCGATGCGGGCGGCGGCCTCGTTGCCGTCGAGGACGTGCGAGCGTTCGGTCATGTCGGTGCTCGGCGGGTGCGCTGGGCGACGCGGATTCGCAGGCTTCGGCCGCGCGCGGCGCCTACATCAGCCCGGGCTTGCCCGCCTCCCAGCGCCTGAGCTCGGTGGTGAGCAGCGCGACGTGCTCGCGCTCCTCGGCGGCGAGCTCGCGGTAGAGCTCCCGCTCCACCGACCCTTCCGGCGCGTTCTCGCCCTCGCGGGCGAAGAAGTCCACCGCGCGCTGCTCGAACGCGATGGCGATGCGGAAGAGGTTGGCGGGGTCCTCCGGCCTGCGCTCGACCCCGGCGAAGATCGCGGCCCGGTCGATCTGGAACTCCGCCGACGGCTCGGGCAGGTCCGCGTGGTAGCGGCGGGCGAGCGTCGCCATGTGCTCTTCTTCCATCGCAGCGAAGCGGCCGAAGAGGTCGCGGAGCTCCGGGTCGCTCGCCTCGCGCGCCGCCCGCTGGTAGAACGCATGGCCGCCCAGCTCGATCTCGAAGGCCTTGCGGATCGCCTCGAGCGCCGCGTCGCCTGCGATCGGGCCGCGGTCGAGTAGCTCCAGCCGCCCCTTGCAGTACGGGCACAGGCCATACGGGAACGCGAAGCCCTCGGCGACCTTGTGGCAGGACGCGCAGCGCCAGCGGAGCTCGACCCCCGCGCAGCAGATATAGGGCTCTTCGTCCTCGAGCGGACGCTGGCAGCGGGGGCAGACGCTCATGACGCCACCTCGGTGGATGCGACGGCCGCCGGCGCCGCGGCACCCGGGGGCAGGAACGCGTCGGCCTCCGCCTGCGTGACCGGCCAGGACGCCTTGCCGCCCGCGAGCCAAGCCGCGATCGCGCGCGCGGCGCGCCGTCCCGCGCCCATCGCGAGGATGACGGTCGCCGCGCCGGTGACGATGTCCCCGCCTGCGAACACGCCCGGCACGCTGGTCGCCTGCGTCGCCGGGTCGGCGACGATGTAGCCCCACTTGTTGAGCTCGAGGCCGGGCGTGGACTTGGTGACGATCGGGTTCGCTTTGGTGCCCAGGGCGTAGATCACGGTGTCGCACTCGAGCTCCACGAACTCGGCGAGCGGCACCGGCGTGCGCCGCCCCTTCGCGTCGGGCTCGCCGAGCGCCATCCGCTGCACCTTCATGCCGCGCACGTTGCCGTCGGCGTCGGTGAGGATCTCGGCCGGCGCGTGCAGGAAGAAGAACTCGATGCCCTCCTCCTTGGCGTGGCGCAGCTCCTCGACGCGCGCCGGGGCTTCGGCCTCGGAGCGCCGGTAGACGCAGCGCACGGTGGGCGTGCCGAGCCGCTTCGCCACGCGCAGGCAGTCCATCGCGGTGTTGCCCGCGCCGATCACCACCACGCTCTTCCCGAGCGTGATCGGCGTGTCGAGGTAGGGGAACTTGTCGCCGCCCATCAGGTTGACGCGGGTCAGGAACTCGTTCGCCGAATACACCTGCCCGGCGAACTCGCCCGGGATACCGAGGAAGGCCGGCGCGCCGGCACCGACCCCGATGAAGACCGCGTCGAAGCCCATGTCGCCCAGGAGCTGCGGCACCGAGAAGGTCTTGCCGATCACCCGGTTCGTCTCGAAGGCGACACCCATCGCCTTCAGGTTGTCCACCTCGCGCGCGATGATCTCGCGGGGCAGGCGGAACGACGGGATCCCGTACTGGAGCACGCCGCCGACGACGTGCAGCGCCTCGAACACGGTGACGTCGCAGCCGCACTTCACGAGATCCGCCGCGACCGCGAGGCCAGCCGGCCCCGATCCGACCACCGCGACCCGGCCGAGCCTGCGCGCGACGCGCGGCGGCGTGCTCTTCGCGGCGGGCGCGTTGTCGCCCACGAATCGCTCCAGCCGCCCGATCGCCACCGGCTCCATCGGCAGCTTCTTGTTCTTGGCGACGATGCACTGCGCCTCGCACTGCGACTCCTGCGGGCACACGCGCCCGCACACCGACGGGAACAGGTTCGACTCGTTGATCGCCGCGAGCGCGCCCGGGAGGTCGCGCACGAGCAGGTGGCGGATGAAGCGCGGGATGTCGATGCCGACCGGGCAGCCCTCGACGCAGGTCGGCTTCGCGCACTGGATGCAGCGCTCGGCCTCGGCGAGCGCGTCGGCCATCGAGTAGCCGAGGTTCACCTCCTTGAAGTTGCGCGAGCGCTCGAGCGGGTCGCGCTCGGGCATCTTCACCGCGTGCGGCGGCAGGTCCTTGTACTTCTTGTAGTTGCGCTTGCCCTGCGCGAACAGCTGCTTCTCGACGTTGCAGACGTGGGCGTAGTCCTCGGTGGCCCGCGACTCCTCGCCCTTGAACCGCCGCTGGCGCAGCATCAGCTCGCGGAAGTCGACCTGGTGGCCGTCGAAGTCAGGGCCGTCCACGCAGGCGAACTTGATCTCCTTGCCGACGGTCACGCGGCAGGAGCCGCACATGCCGGTGCCGTCCACCATGATGGCGTTGAGCGACACCATGGTCTTCACGCCCGCCGGCCGGGTGGTTTCGGCGCAGGCGTTCATCATCGGGAGCGGCCCGATGGCGATCGCCAAGTCGGGCCGGTCGTGCTCGATCACGTCCTTCAGCGCCTCGGTCACGAAGCCGGGACGGCCGTAGCTCCCGTCGTCGGTGCAGACGATGAGTTCGTCGCAGTACCGGCCGAATTTGTCCTCCCAGAACACCAGCTCCCTGTTCCGGAACCCGATGATGCCGGTGGTGCGGTTGCCCGCCTCCTTGAAGGCGCGCAGCTGCGGATAGACCGGCGCCACTCCGAGCCCGCCGCCCACCAGGACGACGTGCCCCACGCGGCTCACGTGCTGCGGCAGCCCGAGCGGGCCCACGAAGTCGGCGAAGCTGTCGCCCGCATGGTAGTGGTCGCGCATCTCGAGCGTGGTCTTGCCGAGCGCCTGGATCACCATCGTGATCGTGCCGCGTTCCCGGTCGAAGTCGGCGACCGTGAGGGGGATGCGCTCGCCGCCGTCGCGCAGCCGCAGCATCACGAAATGCCCGGGCTCGGCGGAGCGCGCCACGTCGGGCGCATCCACCTCCCAGAGGAAGGTCGTGTCGGAGAAGGCCTCGCGGCGGAGGATCCGGTACATCAAGCGCTCTCGCGTTCGTTCTCGCGCTCGTTTTGGTCGCGCGCCCGTTGCGGCCGGCGCGCCGGGAGCCGTTCCGCCCCCGGGTGCCGTCGGCCGTTATCGTCGGCGCATGGCGCCCTCGGCGATTTGACGCACGTCAAGGGGCGACGGGTCGGCCCCGACGCGGCGCGCCCGTCGCGGAGGGCGTCGGACGCAAGGGCTACGGGCTGGACCGCCGCGGCGCCGCCGGCAGCCCGGTCTCAAGCGGAGATGCCGGCGGGGACGCGCGTCATGCCGCGCGGCGCGCGGTCGGCGCGAACGCCTGTTCCATCTCGCGCCGGATGCGCACCGCGGCGTCGTTCGCGTCGCAGGCCACGTCCGACCAGCGCACCGGCTGGCCGGCGGCGACCGGGGCGAGGAGCTTCACGCCATGCGCGAGGCCGAGCGGCAGCCCGCCCAGCGCGAGCGACGCCTCGGCGGGATAGAGCTTCCCATGGACCGTATAGCCGCCCTCCCCGTCGAGGATCTCGCCGGCCTTCAGGTCGCGCTTGGCGGTGGCCACCACGTCGGCGCGGAAGCCGGTCGGGCAGCCGGTCGGTTCGCGGCGCAGCCCCACGGACGCAACGGAGATCCCGACCTCGAGACCGATGAGGTGCCAGCGCTTGTAGAGCGTCGCGTAACGCCCCGTCGGGTCGGTGCGCGCCCCGTATTCCATGAAGCAGCGCCGGATGTACTCGGTGTCACCCTCGAAAACGACCCAGACCCCCATGCGGATGTCGTAGGGGATCGCGCGCCCGTCGGGCTCGAGCGAGGACACGACCTCGACCTGCCCCTTGTGGTGGAGGTGCCCGCCCTCCTCGCGCGGCCGCATGACGAAGGCGAGGTCGTCGATGCTCGCGGGCGGGAAGGCGAGGCCCCAGGGCGCGGGCGTGAGGCCGGTCGCGTTGCACACCGCCGCGCTCTCGATCGCGGGCTTGGTGCCGTCCAGGAACGAGTTGAACATCTTGGGGTTCAGGCCGCCCGCGCGCGCCTGCTCCGCGGTGAGGCCCCAGTGATCCCACACGGTGTCCGGCGTCGACTGCGCGTAGCGCGGCAGCCACTTGTGCCCGCGTCCCGCGGCCACCACGGGGAAGCCGGCGGCGCGCGCCCAGTCGACGAGGTCGCAGATCATCGCGGGCTGGTCGCCGTAGGCGAGGCTGTAGACGACGCCCGCGGACTCCGCCCGCTGCGCGAGAAGCGGGCCGCAGAGCGCGTCGGCCTCCACGGTCACCATCACCACGTCCTTGCCGTGGTGGAACGCGGCGAGCGCGTGCGCCACGGCGGCGCCCGGGTTGCCGGTCGCCTCCACCACGATCTCGATCGCGGGATGCGCGACGACCGCCTCCCAATCCTCGGTGACGAACGTCTGGCCCGACGAGAGCGCCGCGTCGATGGAGCCTGCCGCGGCTGCCTCGGGCGCCCAGCCCACGCGCGCGAGGTTCGCCCGCGCATTCGCCGGAGAGAGATCGGCGATCGCGACGAGGTGCACGCCGGGCGTCCGGGGCACTTGCGCGAGGTACATCGCGCCGAACTTCCCGGCGCCGACGAGGGCGATGCGCAGCGGCCGGAGCGCCGCCGCGCGCTTGGCGAGCATCGCGTACAGGTTCATGTGGCTCCCCGGGAGTGAGCGGCGCTGCAACGGTGTCGGCAGCGGGGAACCTCTCCCGCTCCGACCCCTGGTCCAGGGGCTGGCGGCAGGCGCCTCCCCGCCTGGGCATCGGTCGCCATCACCGGCACGGAGCTGCGCAACACGCTTTCGCGGCCGCCCGCTACGGTTTCGGCGCGGGCGCCGCCGCCGGGCGGACGATCTGGAAGAAGATCTCGTCGTCGCGGATCATGCCGAGCTCGTAGCGGGCGCGTTCCTCGATCGCCTCCAGCCCCTCCTTCAGGTCGCGCACCTCGGCGTCGAGCGCCGCGTTGCGCGCGGCGAGCGCCGCATTCTTCGCCCGCTGCGCGGCGAGCTGCCGGTCCACCTCCCACACCCTGAGCCAGCCGCCCTTGCCGAGCCAGAGCGGGTACTGGATCGCGACCAGCGCGGCGCCGAGGACGGCAGCGAGCAGGCGCATCAGCGCAGGTTGCGGAACGCGTCGCGCCCCGGGTAACCCGCGGTGTCGCCCAGATCCTCCTCGATGCGGAGCAGCTGGTTGTACTTCGCGATCCGGTCGGACCGCGAGAGCGACCCGGTCTTGATCTGCAGCGCGTTCGTGCCGACCGCGACGTCGGCGATGATGGCGTCCTCGGTCTCCCCGGAGCGGTGCGAGATGACCGTGCCGTAGCCCGAGCGCTTGGCGAGCTCGATCGCCGCGAACGTCTCGGTGAGCGTGCCGATCTGGTTCACCTTGACGAGGACCGCGTTGGCGACGCCGAGCCGGATGCCCTCGCGCAGGATGCGGGTGTTGGTGACGAAGATGTCGTCGCCGACGATCTGCACGCGCTGGCCGAGGCGCTCGGTGACGAGCTGCCAGCCGTCCCAGTCGGCTTCCGCCATCGGGTCCTCGATCGACACGATCGGGTACTTGTCGCACCACGCGGCGAGGTAGTCGGTGAGCTCCGCCGCCGTGAGCTCGCGGCTCTCGGAGGCGAGGCGGTACTTCCCGTCCCGGTAGAACTCCGAAGCCGCGAGATCGAGCGCGATCGCGACGTCGCCGCCGGGGAGGTAGCCCGCCTCGCTCACGGCCTGCAGGATGAGCTCGACGGCCGTCTCGTGCCGCGGCAGGTTCGGCGCGAAGCCGCCCTCGTCGCCGACGGACACCGGCATGCCCTTCGCGTCGATCAGCGCCTTCAGCGCCTGGAACACCTCGGCGCCGCAGCGCAGCGCCTCGCGGAAGCTCTTCGCGCCGATCGGCACGATCATGAACTCCTGGAAGTCGAGGCTATTGTTCGCGTGCGCGCCGCCGTTGACGACGTTCATCATCGGCACCGGCATCTGCATCGGCCCGGAGCCGCCGAGGTAGCGATAGAGCGGCAGGCCCGCTTCCTCGGCCCCGGCGCGTGCGACCGCCATCGAGACCGCGAGGATCGCGTTCGCGCCCAGGCGCCCCTTGTTTTCGGTGCCGTCGAGGTCGATCAGCGTCTGGTCGATGAAGGTCTGCTCGGCGGCGTCGAGGCCCATGATCGCCTCGGAGATCTCGGTGTTGATGTGCTCGACCGCCTTGAGCACGCCCTTGCCGCGGTAGCGGCTCTTGTCGCCGTCGCGCAGCTCGACCGCCTCGCGCGAGCCCGTGGAGGCGCCCGAGGGCACCGCCGCGCGACCCATGACGCCGGATTCGAGCAGGACGTCGGCCTCGACGGTGGGGTTGCCGCGCGAGTCGAGGATCTCGCGCGCGACGACGTCGACGATGGAGCTCATGTTCTTCTCGCTCTTTGCAATTTCATCCGTGGTAGGCCGACCGGCTCGGCAGCAGGTCTTCGGCGAAGCCGCGCCGCTTCACCAGGCGGTCGATCTCCTGCAGGGTCTCCAGCAGCGCCCGCATGTGCGCGAGCGGCCAGGCGTTCGGGCCGTCGGAGGGCGCCTTCTCGGGCTGCGGGTGCGTCTCCATGAAGATGCCGGCGACGCCCGCCGCCACCGCCGCGCGCGCGAGCACCGGCACGAACTCCCGCTGGCCGCCGCTCGCCGTACCCTGTCCGCCGGGGAGCTGCACCGAATGGGTCGCGTCGAACACGACCGGGCAGCCGGTCTCGCGCATGATCGAGAGGGAGCGCATGTCCGAGACGAGGTTGTGGTAACCGAACGAGACCCCGCGCTCGCAGACGAGGATGTTGTCGCCCGCGTCGGGGTCGCCGGGCCGCGCCGCGCGCGCCGCCTCGCGTGCCTTGGCGACCACGTTCTTCATGTCGTCCGGCGCGAGGAACTGGCCCTTCTTGATGTTGACGGGCCGCCCGGCGGACGCGGCCGCGCGGATGAAATCGGTCTGGCGGCAGAGGAAGGCGGGCGTCTGCAGCACGTCCACGACCGCCGCGGCAGGGCCGATCTCGCCGGTGTCGTGCACGTCGGTGAGCACCGGGACGCCCAGCTTCTCGCGGACGTCGCCGAGGATCTCGAGCCCCTTGTCCATGCCGAGCCCGCGGAACGACTGCCCCGAGCTGCGGTTCGCCTTGTCGTAGGAGGACTTGTAGATGAACGGGACGCCGAGCGCGGCGCAGATTTCCTTCAGCGTCCCCGCCGTGTCGAACGCAAGGTCGCGCGATTCGACGACGCAGGGGCCCGCGATCAGGAAGATGGGACGGTCGAGCCCGACTTCGAAACCGCAGAGCCTCATGCGTGCCTCCGGGGCGCGGGCCCCCGTGCGCCCTGCCCGCACCCGCGCGCCGCGCCACCGAGTCCGGGCGCACGCCCCGCGATGAGGAGGACCGGACGGTCGAGCCCGACCTCGAAACCGCAGAGCCTCATGCGTGCCTCCGGGGCGCGGGCCCCCGTGCGCCCTGCCCG
>JAOAEA010000053.1 GCA_026417035.1 Burkholderiales bacterium | reverse complement strand
GCCGCGGGCTGCGCGGGCGCCGCGGCAGCCGCCGGCGCTTCCGCGGGCAGGGGCTCGCCGGCGAAGCGCTCCGGATGCTGCAGCCGGTCGTAGAGCACGCCCATGCGGTCGTACGAAGTCTCGAGCTCGTCGAAGAGCGAGGGCGGCAGCTCCTTCAGCGCCATCGCGTTCTCGACCTTCGTCTCCATCGCGTGCGTGAGCTCGCCGAGGGCCATCGCGCCGCACATCCGCGCGCTGCCCTTCAGGGTGTGCAGCAACCGCTGCAGGCCGTTGCCCACCGTCGGGTTCGCCGGGTTCGCGCGCCAGTCGCGCAGGGTCTGGCCCACCGCCGGGACGAGCTCGTTCGCCTCCTCGAGGAAGATCGGCAGGAGCTGCGGGTCGATGTCGTCGTCGAGGCGGCGCTGGCGGCGCTCGACCGGGATCTCTTCGACCTGCACCGCCTCGGCCGGCGGCGGCGGCTCCTCGGCGGCGAGCGGGAACACCACGACGTTGCCGGGCAGCGCCTGCGAGGCGACCTCCGCGGTGACCTCCGGGACCGGCAGCGGGACGACGACCGCCTCGGGGGCCGGCGGCGCCGCGAAGTCGAGGCTCGGCTCCTCGGGAGCCGGGGCTTCGACCGGCGCCGCGGCGGCGGTGGCCGTCATGTCGAGATCGGCCGTTGCGGCCTCCGCGGCAACGGGCTCGGCCGCGATCGCCTCGATCCGGGCGAGCGCCTGCGGCGCCTCGGCCGGCAGCTCGCGGCGCTCGGCCGCCGCCACCATCGACGCGATCGCGGCGACGGTGTCGCCGATCGCCGCGCGCTCGGCCTCCGGCGGCGTGCGGTCGCGGAAACGCCCGAGCGCGGACTCGAGCGCGTGGGCGAGGTGGTGCAGCGCGGTGAAGCGAACCGTCCCGGCGATGCCCGCGAGCGTGTGCGCCGCGCGCACGAGCGCATCGGTGACCGGCTCCCCTTCGCCGAGCGCCGCGGATCCCGCGCGCAGGGTCGCGAGGTGCGAGCGCGCCTCCTCGACGAAGATCCCGTAAAGGGCGCTCGAGAGCTCGACATCGCCGACGCGCACCACCGCCTCGGCCGTCTCCTCTGCGGGCGCCGCGGGTGCCACGGGGGCCGGCTCCGCCGCCTGCGCGGGTGGCTGGGCTGCGGCGGGCTCGGGCAGCGCGAAGTCGAAGTCGAGTGGCACGGCCGGTGCCGGCGCCTGCGGCATCTCCGCTTGGTCGGGCGCCGGCTCGGGAAGGGCGAAGTCGAGCGATGCGGCCTCCGGCGCCGCCACGGCCGGCTCGGCCGCCGCGGCGGGCACCCCGAGCTCGGGCAGCGCGAAGTCGAACGCCGGCGCTTCCGCGGGCGCGGCCGGCGTGACCGGCGCTTCGGGGACGATCTCCGGTGCGGCGGCCGGCGCCTCGAGCGGCAGCTCGACGGCGGGTGCGGCCTCGGCTGCGCCGCCCTGCGCCTCGGCGGCCGGCGCGGCTTCGGCGACGGCGTCGGGGAGGTCGGCGAGCGACTCGCCGCGCTTCAGCCTCTCCGCGGCGGCGACCACGGCATGCTCGTCGGGGCTCGCGCCGCCCGCCTTGAGCTGCGCGATGCCGCCGGCGAAGTAGCCGTGGGCGTAGGCGATCAGCTTGAAGAGGTCGGGCGTCGCCGCGCGCTCCTCCTCGAGCCAGCGGTTCATCACCTGCTCGACCGCCCAGGCCGCCTCGCCGAGCCGGGTCAGGCCGACCATGCGGCCCGATCCCTTGAGCGTGTGGAAGCCGCGCCGGATGGTGCGCAGCGTCTCGATCGACTGCGGCTGCGCGCGCGCTTCGGCGAGATGGGTGCGGATCGTCTCGAGGACCTCGGTCGCTTCCTCGAGGAAGATCGAGAGGAGCTCGGCGTCGATCGTCTCGGTGCTCGACTCGGCGAGCTTGGCGGTCTCGGCCGAGGGCGCGGCCGCCACCAGGGGGGCGCCGGTGATCGCGGCGAGGGCCTCGCGCAGGCCGGCGTCGGTCGGGGTCGCCGCCTCGGAAGCGAGGAGCGCGAGCGCCGCGGCGGCGTGCCTCTCGAGGCCGGCGTCGGCGACGAGGCCCGCGTCCTTCTGGATGGCCCCGAGGTTGCGCGCGAGCTCCGCGCGCAGGCCGGCGTCGGCGGGCGCCTCCTGCCACGCCTCGAAGAGCGTGCGCGCCTGCCGCTTCGCCTGGACGAGCTCCTCCTCGACGGTCGCCTGCGGCGCGGCGAGCTCGCCCTCCTCCGCCGGCGCGAGCTTCGCCGGCGCGAGCGGCTTCATCATGGTGTCGAAGTCGGCGCGGCCGTGCGCGAGCGCATCGACGTAGAAGCCGAGCCCCGACAGCGCGCCGGCGATCGCCTCGAAGTCCGCCTGCACCGGCTCGTAGTCGGGCGCGGCGAAGCGGCGGATGTGCTGCCCGGCGTCGGCGAGCACGCCCGCGGCGCGGTCCTCGTTGAGGATGGTGAGCGCGCCGAGGACCTGCTTCACCGGCTTGTCGAGCGCGCCGAGCTCGGCGCGCTTCGCCGGATCGCGGAAGAACGCGTCGAGCGCCTGCTCGATCGCGCGCAGGTTCGCCTGGATCTCGCCCACGACCTGCGCCATCAGCAGGCGCTCCTGGGCGCGGCGGCTCATCTCGTCGAGGAGCTCGACCTCCGGCGCCGCGGTCGGCGCCTCGCCGCGGGCGCAGGCGTCGAGCCGCGCGCGCATCGTCTGCGCCTGCTGCGCGAACTCGGGCGCGAGCGAGCCGAACTTCTCGACGGCGTTCTCCACGAGGAGCAGCGTCGTCGCGACCTCCATCGACACGGCATCGCCGGCGCGCTCGGGGTGCGCGGCGAGCGCGCGCGCCACCGCGGCGATGCCGTCGGCGAGCGAGGCGAGCTCGGGATTGCCGAGCTCGGCGGCGCGCGCGGCGAGCGCGGCGGCCTGCTCGGTGAAGGCGGCGAGGCTCGGGCCGTGACCGGAGGCGAACTTGTTCCAGGCGTTCTTCGCCTGGCCGAGGATCTCGCGCGTCGCTGCGAGCGCCGGCTGCCGGCGGTCGCCCTCGCGCCGCAGGTCGAAGGACTCGGGCACCGATCCGGCGAGCCCGTAGACCTCCTGCACCGCGCGCAGGTGCTCGGTCGCCGGCCGGGCGCGCGCGACCTGGAAGAGCGTCTCGCGCATGAGGCGCTCGGACACCGTCGCGGAACCCTCCATGAGCCGCTTGATCTGCTGCTCGATGCGGTTGGCGAGCCGCCCGATGCGCGGATCGTCCGGCAGCGCCCGCGCCACCAGCGCATCGAAGAAGCCGAGCGCCGCCCACCAGAAGGCGCGGCTCTGCGGCGCCGTCTGCGCCGCTTCGACCGCCGCGACCGCCGCGCGCATGTCCTCGGCGCCGGTCGGGTCCTTCTTGATCCACTTGAGCAGGCCGCGCTGGTAGCGCCCGCGCTGCTCCTTGTAGTAGGCCGCCGCCGCCGCTCCCGCGACGGTCACCGGCGCGCGGTCGCGCCGCGGCGGACGCTGCGCGATGTCAGGGAAGTAGAGGTCGACCGGATCGGGCGCGTCCCGGCCGCGCGCCGCCATCAGGTCGCGGTAGACGCCGAAGAGCCGCAGCGGCTGGTTGGGCTCGCCGGCGAGCAGGCCGCCGAGGTACGCGGTGATCGCCGCGAACGCGGCCTCGGCGGCCGCGAGCGCCGCGGGCGCGGGCGCCGCGCCGGACTTCTCGGCGTCGGCCAGCAGCCCCTCGAGCTCTTCGGAGAGCCGCGTCACCCCGTCGAGGCCGACGATCTGCAGCGCGCCGTGGGCCTGGTGGAAGTGCGTCTGGGAGAACTTGATCTGGGTCGCGTCGGCAGGGTTCGCGGCGTAGGCGCGCAGGCTCGCCGCCGAGCGCTCCAGCGCCTGGTCGATCTCCCCTTTGACCCAGGTGAGCGGGCCGATGTCGAAGTCGCTGGCGCGGCTCATGATGTTCTCGTTTCAGCGCCCGGTCCCGGCCGGACGCGCGGCGCGGCAGACGTTGCTCAGATCTTGAAGTTCGCGACCGAGCCCTTGAGTTCCTGTGCGAGACGGGCGAGCTGTCCGATCGACACCGCCGTCTGCTTCGTGCCTTCCGTCGTCTGCTTGGTGATGTTCAGGATGTCCTGCATCGAGGTCGCCACCGTGCCGGCGGCCTGCGCCTGCGCCTGCGCGGTGACCGAGATCTCCTCGATGAGCTGCGCGAGCCGCCGCGACACCTCGCCGATCTCGGCGAGCGCCTGGCCGGCGGCGTCGGAGAGCTTCGCCCCCTCGACCACGCCCTGCGTGGACTTCTCCATGGCCGCCACCGCGTCCTGGGTGTCGGTCTGAATCGTCTTCACGATCGCGGCGATCTGCTTGGTCGCCTCGCCGGAGCGCTCCGCGAGCCGCTGCACCTCCTCCGCGACCACCGTGAAGCCGCGGCCCGCCTCGCCCGCGCTCGCCGCCTGGATCGCGGCGTTCAGCGCGAGCACGTTGGTCTGCTCCGTGATGTCCGAGATGAGCTCGACGATCTCGCCGATCTCCTGCGAGCTCTCGCCGAGCCGCTTGATCCGCTTCGCGGTGTCCTGGATCTGGTCGCGGATCTCGTTCATGCCCGAGATCGAGTTGGACACCGCCTCGGTGCCCTTCTCGGCGGCCGAGAGCGACTGGCGCGCGACGCTCACCGACCGCGAGGCGCTCGCCGACACGTCGTTGATCGCGCGCGCCATCTTGAGCACCTGCGAAGAGGTCTCCTGGATCTCGCGCGACTGCTTCTCCGCGGCCTGCAGGAGCTTCACCGAGGTCTGCTGCGCGGACTCCGTGGCGGTGGTCACCTGCGCCGCCGCGCTGTTGATGCGGCCGACCAGCACCCGGAGCTCCTCGATGGTGTAGTTGACCGAGTCGGCGATCGCGCCGGTGATGTCCTCGGTCACCGTCGCGCGCACCGTGAGGTCGCCGTCCGCGAGGCTGCCCATCTCGTTCATGAGGCGCAGGATCGCCTCCTGGTTCTGCTTGTTCTGCCGCTCGGCGTCGCTCTTCGACTTCTCGGCCTCCTCCCGGCGCCGGCGCGCGTCGCCGAGGAACACCGAGATGCCGAGCGCGACGGCCGCGGCGGCGAGGAGCGAGAAGACCGCGATCACCGCGAAGTTCGCCGTGCGCGAACCGAGCTCCTGGCTGAAGGCCGCGGAGAGCTGCGTGGTCGCCTCGAGGAGCTTGTCCGAATCGGCGGCGACGCCGCGCGCGGCGTTCTTGGCGGCGACCAGCGGCTGGATGTTGGCGAGGATCGCCGACACCGCCGTCTGGTACTCCTTGTACGCGGCCTCGAGGCGGTTGAGCGTCTCGACGGTCTCCGGGTCGGTCGCGGGCCGCAGGCGCAGCTGCTCGCTGCCCTTCGCGAGCCCCTGGAGCGTCTGGCGGAAGGTGTTGGTGTCCTTGCCGAGCAGGAAGGAGGTCTCGGGATCGACCGTCTCGGCCGCGAGCAGCGCGTTCGCGTTCTTCGCCATGCGCTGCGTGAGCATCACGAGCTCGCCCGCCGCCGAGATCTCGCGCGCGCCGGACTGCGTCTGCAGCTTGAGCGCCGCGACCTGCTCGGCGAGGTCGAGCAGGACCGGGTTGTTCGCGTTGATCTGCTTGACCGCCGTGCCCAGGGCGACGAGGTTCTTCTGCTGGTTCAGCACGAGCGTCGCGTCCTTCTCGGTGCGCGCCCAGAGCTGCGCGACCTTGTCGAGGACCGGCTGGATGGACTCGGGCACCTGCGGCACCGATACGTCGTCGATCGTGCCGCCCTTCTGCAACGTGTCGAGGAGCGCCGCGAAGCGGTCGCGCGAGGCCTTGAGCTCGCCGAAGGCGGCGGGGTTGCCCTGCAGGCCCTGCTGCGCGCTCTTGGCGAGCTGCTGCGACAGCGTGCGCATGTCGCCGGCCGCCGCGACGTAGGCGGTGCCGCGCGTCGCCGTCTGCGCGTCGACGAAGACCATGAACGCGATCACGACGACGAAGAACAGGAACGCCGCGCCGATCACCTGGAGCTGCTGGGTGACCGAGAGTTTCCCGAGGAAGCCGCCCGTGCCGGCCGGGCGGGGCTGCTTCGCCGCCGGCGCTGCCGGACCGCCGCCCACCGTCGCGGGCTGCTGGACTTTCGGGCCCGGCTTCGCCGCCGCCTTGGCGGCGGGCTTCGACTTGCCGATGCCGATGTTCATTGCGGGCAGCTTGAAAGCCATCTTCACTATCTCCCCAACTGCTGTCGCTTCCGCACGCGCGGGCTACTGGCCCGCTTCCAGGAAGTCGTTGTTGTAGACGAGGTCGCTCATGCTGAGCTCGCGCCACGCGCGCCCCTCCGGGTCGAGAAAGCGCGCCGCCGTCCACGGCCGCTCGCCCTCGGTCGCGGGCTGCTGCTCGAACCCCTGCACGTTGCGCAGCCCGAGCATCTTCGAGACGAGCAGCGCCGCGCTCATGTGGTAGCGGTCGGAGACGAGCACGAGCCGGCAGTCCGGCGTCTCCGGCGTCGCCTCGCCGCCGCAGAAGAGCGAAAAATCGACGACGCTGTAGAGGTTGCCGCGGATGTTCGCGAGCCCGCGGAACCAGCGCCGCGTCAGCGGCACCGGGGTCATGGCGGGCACCGGGATCACCTCGCCCGCCTCCTCGAGGCGCACGAGCCAGAGGTCCGCGCCGGACTGGATGCCGAGCCGCGCCGAGGGCGCGGTGGACGTGGCGGCCTCCGAGAGGCGGCGCACCAGCGCCTGCTGGAACTCGCGGAGGCTCAGCTTCCTTGCCATCGGCTCGGCTCTGCCCATCGTCGCTGCGTGGCCGCGGTCAGCCGAGGGAGGCGATCTTGGCGAGGAGCTGCTGCGGATCGACGGGCTTCACCAGGTAGTCGAGCGCGCCCTGTCGCATGCCCCAGATCTTGTCGGTCTCCTGGTTCTTCGTCGTGCACATGATCACCGGGATATGCTTGGTGGCCTCGTCCTTGGTGATCGTGCGCGTCGCCTGGAAGCCCGAGAGGCCCGGCATCACCACGTCCATCAGGATGAGGTCGGGCATCTCGCTCTTCGACTTGGCGACGCCCTCCTCGCCGTTCTCGGCGGTGACCACCTGGTAGCCCTTCTTCACCAGGAGCTCCATGAGCGACTGGCGCTCGGTGGGCGAATCGTCGACGACGAGGATCTTCTTGACCGGCATGGCGATGCTTCCTTCAGGCGACGCGGTTGGCGCTGTGCGCCCCGACCGCTTTCAACAGGCTGTCCTTGGTGAATGGCTTGGTGAGGTATTCGTCGGAGCCGACCATGCGCCCGCGCGCGCGGTCGAAGAGCCCGTCCTTGGACGAGAGCATGACGACGGGCGTGCTCGCGAAGCGCGCGTTCTTCTTGATGAGCGCGCAGGTCTGGTAGCCGTCGAGCCGCGGCATCATGATGTCGCAGAAGATGATGTCGGGCTGGTGGTCGGTGATCTTGGCGAGCGCGTCGAAGCCGTCCTCGGCGAGGATCACCTTGCAGCCGGCCTGCACGAGGAAGATCTCGGCGCTGCGGCGGATGGTGTTCGAGTCGTCGATCACCATGACCTTGATCCCGGAGAGGTTGGCCGTTTCGCTCACGCTCGCTGTCCCCCTGTCATTTCCGCGCGGCTGGAGCGATGCGCCCCGCCGACGGTAGGCCCGCCGGAAACTCGACAGTCCGGGCATTCTAGACGAGTCGTTTGCGAAACGACTACGCAGGAATCGCCACTTAGGCCAAATTTTTAACGGCGTTTCTGAGGACCAAGGCGGCGGCGCGGCGGGCCCGGGAAGGGAAGAACGGGGGGGCGGAGGGCCGCAGCGAGCGGCGGGTCGGCCTGCGCAGGGGGATGCCGTGGCCCGGCGAGCCATGAAAACCCCCGCGCGTGGCCGCCGCGCAGAGGATGCCTAGGACGAGGGCCGGGCTCGCGTCCGATGCGCCGCCGCAGTGCCCGCCGCCGCAAGAACTCCGCTGGCTATCGCCGCGCCGGTGTCCGCGGCGCTGCGCTCACTTCGGGAGGCTCACGCCGAAGGCGACGCACGCTCTCTTGCATCGGGACGGCTCAATCACGAGGACGTGCACGAGGACGTGCTCGTCATTGCGGCGAAGCTCGCGCACGGATCGCCGTCCGGCGGCATCCGGCGGCTTGCGCCGCGCTACTCGCAGCGTGACGCGAAACGCGGGCGTCACTGCGACGCGAGGTCCGGCCGGGACGGCGCCCCCAGACCGAAGCGCGCGTTTCCCGTGTCACTGCCTTTGGAAATCCAGAAGAGAGTGACCCCGCCGCATCGGCTCGCTAGACCTCGACCATCTCGAAGTCCTCTTTTCGCGCGCCGCACTCCGGACAGGTCCAGTTCATGGGCACGTCCTCCCACCGTGTTCCGGGGGCGATGCCCTCCTCGGGAAGGCCGGCGGCCTCGTCGTAAATGAAGCCGCAGATCAGGCACATCCAGGTGCGATACGGGGGCGTTTCGGCCATAAGGCGAGGGTTCTTCGAGTAAAATGGCGCGCCATCTTACCCCGCCCGACCCGGCCTCACCAACGAGTCGCGGCGCGCCTCGCTCGCCATGCCCGACGCCCCGCCCACCGTGCTTGCCTTCGCGCCCACCGACCCGACCGGCGGGGCGGGGCTGCAGGCCGATCTACTCACCCTCGCCGCGATGGGCTGCCACCCGCTCACCGTGGCCACCGGGATCTCGGTGCGCGACACCGCCGGCCTCGAGGCGCTGATGCCGCTCGACTCCGGCCTCGTCGCCGACCAGGCGCGCCAGGTGCTCGAGGACATGCCGGTGTCGGCGTTCAAGGTGGGCATGGTCGGGACGATCGACAACGCGGCCGCGATCGCGGCGGTGGTCGCCGACTACCCCGACGTGCCGATGGTCCTCGACCCGGCGCTCGCCGAGGCCGGCGGCGACCAGTTCGACGCCGACGAGCTCGCCGGCGGGCTCGCCGACCTCCTGGTGCCGCTCGCGACGCTGGTCGTCGCGAACGCCGGCGAGGCGCGCCGCCTCGCGCAGACCGGCGAGGACGACGACGAGCCGGACGCGGCGGAGAGCGCGGCGCGCCTGCTCGCCGCCGGCGCGGACTACGTGCTCGTCACCGGCGCCGAGGAAACGCCGCACGAGATCGTGAACACGCTGTACGCGAAGTCGGGCGCCGTGCGCTCCGACCGCTGGGAGCGGCTGCCGGGCTCCTTCCACGGCGCCGGCGCCACGCTCGCCGCGGCGGTCGCGGCGGCGGTCGCGAACGGGCTCGCCATCCCCGAGGCGGTGCACGACGCGCAGGAGTATGCGTGGCAGGCGCTCGCCGCGGCCTTCCGGCCCGGCATGGGCCACCGGGTGCCCGACCGCTTCTTCTGGGCGCGGGAGCTCGAGGACGCGAAGGACCCGGCCTGATGCGCGTGCCGCTGCGCGGGCTCTACGCCATCACGCCCGACGAGGCCGACACCCGCGCGCTCGCGGCGAAGGTGGCCGCCGCGGCCGCCGGCGGCATCGCCGCCCTGCAGTACCGGAACAAGGCCGCCGACGCAGGCCTGCGCCGCTCGCAGGTCGAAGCGCTGCTCCCGATCGCGCGCGCGCACGGGGTTCCCCTCATCGTGAACGACGACGTCGAGCTCGCGGTCGCGTGCGGTGCCGACGGCGCGCACCTGGGCGGGACCGACGGTGACCTGCGCGAAGCGCGCCGCCGCCTCGGGTCGGCGAAGCTCCTCGGCGCGTCGTGCTACGACCGCTTCGATCTCGCGCTCGCGGCGAAGGCGGCGGGCGCGGATTACGTCGCGTTCGGCGCGGCGTTCGCTTCGCCGACCAAGCCCGCCGCGGTACGCGCGCCGCTCGCGCTCTTCGCGCGCGCGCATCGCGAGCTCGGGCTGCCGGTCGTCGCGATCGGGGGCATCACGGTGGAGAACGCCCCGGCCCTCCTCGAGGCGGGCGCCGAGGCGCTCGCGGTGATCACCGACCTCTTCGGCGCGCCGGACATCGCGGCGCGCGCCCGTGCCTTCAACGCCCTCTTCGAGGCGGCCACGCCATGAGCTCGCGCAACGACACCCTCTTCGCCCGCGCCCAGCAGACCATCCCCGGCGGCGTCAACTCGCCGGTCCGCGCCTTCCGCGCCGTCGGCGGCACCCCGCGCTTCTTCGCCCGCGGCGAGGGGCCGTACGTGTGGGACGCGGACGGCAAGCGCTACATCGATTACGTCGGCTCCTGGGGCCCGCTCGTGCTCGGGCACGCGGATCCGGACGTCGTCGGCGCGGTGTGCGAGGCGGCGCGGCACGGCCTCTCGTTCGGCGCACCCACCGAAGCCGAGATCGAGATGGCCGAGCTGCTCGTCAAAGCCGTCCCTGGCATGGACCTCGTGCGCCTGGTGTCGTCGGGGACCGAGGCGACCATGACCGCCCTGCGCCTCGCGCGCGGCTTCACCGGCCGGCCGAAGATCGTCAAGTTCGAGGGCTGCTACCATGGGCACGCGGACAGTCTGCTGGTGAAGGCGGGCTCGGGCGCGCTCACGCTCGGCAACCCCTCGTCGGCGGGCGTGCCGCCGGAGATCGCCGGCCACACCGTGGTGCTCGCGTTCAACGACACCGCGGAGCTCGCCGACACCTTCGCCGCGATCGGCGGCGACATCGCCGGCGTGATCGTCGAGCCGATCGCCGGGAACATGAACTTCGTGCCGGCGACGCCCGAGTTCCTCGCCACGCTGCGCGAGCTCTGCACGAAGCACGGCGCGGTGCTGATCTTCGACGAGGTGATGACGGGCTTTCGCGTCGGGCCGCAGGGCGCGCAGGGCCTCTACGGCATCCGCCCCGACCTCGTGACCCTGGGCAAGGTGATCGGCGGCGGCATGCCGGTCGGCGCGGTCGGCGGTCGGCGCGACATCATGGAACGCATCGCGCCGCTCGGGCCGGTCTATCAGGCCGGCACGCTCTCCGGGAACCCGGTCGCCGTGGCCGCCGGCCTCGCGACGCTCAAGAAGGTGCTCGCCCCGGGCTTCTTCGACGCGCTCGGCGCGAAGACGAAGCGCCTGTGCGACGCGCTCACGGCCGCGGCGCGCGAGCGCGGGATTCCGTTCTCCGCGGCGAGCGCCGGCGGGATGTTCGGCTTCTTCTTCCGCGAGACGCCGCCCGCCTCCTTCGCCGAAGTGATGGCGGCCGACAAGGCGGCGTTCAACCGCTTCTTCCACGCGGCGCTCGCGGCGGGGCTCTATTTCGCGCCCTCGGCGTTCGAGGCCGGTTTCGTTTCGGCGGCGCACGGCGACGCCGAGCTCGACGCGACGGCCGAAGCCGCGCAGGGGATCTTCGCGGCGTGGTGAAGCCCGACGCCGTCACCAAGCAGCTCACGGCGGCGGACCGTCCGGCGATCCTGCGCCACCTGCGCTCGCTCTCCGAAGAGGACCTGCGGCTGCGCTTCGGCAGCCCGCGGTCGGCGGCCTCGGTGGCGAGCTACGTCGAGCAGATCGACTTCGCGCGCGACGCCCTCTTCGGCGTGTTCGACTCGGACCTCGAGCTCGTCGGGGTCGCGCACGTCGGCATGGGTGACGAGGCGGAGTTCGGCGTCTCGGTCGCGCCCGCGCACCGCGGCCGGGGCATCGGCAGCGCGCTCTTCGACCGGGCGCAGGAGCACGCGCGCAACCACATGATCCGCCGGTTCTACGTGCACTGCCTCGCCGAGAACAAGGCGATGCTCGCGATCGCGCGCAAAGCGAAGATGAAGATCGTGACCGGGGCGGGCGAGGCCGACGCCTGGCTCGGCCTGCCGCCGGGCGACGTGGCCACCGTGACCGGCGAATTCCTCGAGGAGCGCGTGGCGCTCTTCGACTTCGCGCTCAAGGCGCAGGTGAAGGCCATGCGCACGCTCGCCGGGGCGCTCCTGCCGCGCGCGGACGAGGCCGGGCGCCGCTGAGCCGGCGCCGAAACGAAAAACGGGCCGCAGCCGGCCCGTCCGCGCACCGCGCGCCGCGCGGCTATTTCTTCTTCAGCTCGTCGCGGATCTCGCGCAGGAGCGCCACTTCCTCGGGCGGGGCGGGCGGCGCCGCGGGCGCCTCGCGCTTCAGCCTGTTGATCCACTTCACCATCATGAAGATGATGAAGGCGAGGATCACGAAGTAGAGCGTGACGGTGACGAAGCTCCCGTACGCGAACACCGGGATCCCGGCCTTGCGCACCGCGTCGAGCGTCATCGGCACGCCCTGGGGCACTTCCTTGAGCGGGAGGAAGTAGTTGGAGAAGTCGAGCCCGCCGGTGACGCGTCCGACGAGGGGCATGATGAGGTCGTTCACCACCGAATCGACGATCTTGCCGAACGCCCCGCCGATGATCACGCCGACGGCGAGGTCCATGACGTTGCCCTTGACCGCGAACTCCTTGAATTCCGAAAGGATCGACATCCGCTTCCCCCAGTGTTCCGCGCATGCGCCGCAGCCCGGCGCGGGCCGGATTCTAGCGCACCGCCCGCGGCCGGCTCAGAGGAGGAACACGGTCGCGAGCGCGAGGAAGATGAAGAAGCCGCCGGAGTCGGTGACCGCGGTGATCATCACCGACGATCCCACCGCGGGGTCGTGGCCGAGGCGGGTGCGGATCACCGGGATCGCCACGCCGAGCACCGCCGCGAGCATGAGGTTGAGCGTCATCGCCGCGGTCATCACGACGCCGAGGGCGACGTTGTCGTAGAGCCACCAGGCGAGGACGCCGAGGATGCCGCCCCAGACGAGGCCGTTCACGATCGCGACGGCGAGCTCCTTCCGGTAGAGGGCGCGCGCCTGGTCGGGCTGGATCTGGCCGAGCGCCAGCGCCCGCACGATCATCGTGAGCGTCTGGTTGCCGGAGTTGCCGCCGATGCCCGCGACGATCGGCATCAGCGCGGCGAGCGCCACGAGCTTCTCGATCGAGCCCTCGAAAGCGCCGATGACCCGCGACGCGATGAACGCGGTGACGAGGTTGATCGCGAGCCAGGACCAGCGGTTCTTCACCGACTCCCACACGGGCGCGAACACGTCCTCGACCTCGCGCAGGCCGCCGATGCCGAGGAGCTCGCTCTCGCTCTTCTCGCGCACGTAGTCGAGGACCGCGTCCACGGTGACGCGGCCGAGGAGCTTGCCCTTCTCGTTGACGACCGGCGCCGAGACGAGGTCGTAGCGCTCGAAGGCCTTCGCGGCGTCCTCGGCCTTGTCGTCGGGATAGAGCGCCACGCGCGCGTCGTCCATCACCGCGGCCACGATCCGCTCGGGCTCGCTCACGACGAGCTTCGCGAGCGGCAGCGTGCCCTTCAGCTGCTCGTCGCGGTCCACCACGAAGAGCTGGTCGGTGTGGTCGGGCAGCTCGTCGAAGCGCCTGAGGTACCGGGCGACGACCTCGAGCGTCACGTCCTCGCGCACCGACACGACGTCGAAGTCCATGAGCGCGCCGACCGAGTCCTCCGGGTAGGACATCGCCGCGCGCAGCTGCTCGCGCTCCTCGACCGGCAGCGCGCGGAAGACGTCGTCGAGCACCTCCTCCGGCAGGTCCGGGGCGAGGTCCGCGAGCTCGTCGGCATCGAGCGCCTCGGCGGCCGCGACCAGCTCGTGCTGGTCCATGTCGCGGATGAGCGATTCGCGGACCGGCTCCGAGACCTCGAGCAGGATCTCGCCGTCGCGGTCGGACTTGACCAGGCTCCAGACGGCGAGGCGGTCCTCGATCGGCAGCGCCTCGAGGATGTAGGCGATATCGGCCGGGTGCATCGCGTCGAGCTTGCGGCGCAGCTCCGCCTGGTGCTGGCGGTGCACGAGGCTCTCCTCGAGCTCGTGCCGCGGCCCTTCGGTGCGGTGAACGAGGCTCTCGACCAGGCGCTGCCGGCGCAGGAGCTCCTGGACCTCCTGCAGGTCCTCCTGGAGGTCCTCGAGTTCCTTGCGCTCGATCGTCTCGGCCATGGGCGGGGGAAGGCGGCCCGCGGACGGCGCGACGGCGGCGCGCGGGGCGCGCCGATTGTAGCAAGCGCCCTGTATGATCCCGGTGAAATTCTTGCCCCCCGCCGATGCCCAAAGAGCCCGACAAGAAGCTCCTCGCCCAGGACGTGCGCCCGCGCGAAGTGGTGGCCTGGGCGATGTACGACTTCGCCAACTCGGGCTACACGACGGTCGTCATCACCGCCGTGTACAACGCCTACTTCGTCGGCGTCGTCGCCGGCAAGGCCCCGTGGGCGACCTTCGCCTGGACGGTGGCGCTGGCGGTGTCTTACGTGCTCATCATCCTCACGGCGCCGGCGATCGGGGCCTATGCCGACCTGCGCGCCGCCAAGAAGCGGCTGCTACTCGCCGCGACCGCGGTCAACGTGCTCTTCACGGCGGCGCTGGCGTTCACCGGGCCGGGCACGCTCGCGCTCGCCATCTTCCTGGTGATCGTCTCCAATTTCGCGTTCGGCACCGGCGAGAACCTGATCGCGGCCTTCCTGCCGGAGCTCGCGAAGGGCGACGCGCTCGGCAAGATCTCCGGCTGGGGCTGGAGCCTCGGCTACATCGGCGGCCTGCTGGCGCTCGGCCTCTCGCTCGGCTACGTGAGCTGGGCCGAGAGCCGCGGCATCCCCGCTGCGCAGGCGGTGCCCGGGACGATGCTGATCACCGCCGGCCTCTTCGTCGTCGCGGCCCTGCCCACGTTCCTCATCCTCAAGGAGCGCGCCGTCCCCGTGGCCCTGCCGCAGGGCGAGAGCCCGTTCCGCGGGGCGTTCGAGCGCCTCGCCGACACGGTGCACCACGCGCGCCGCTACCGCGACCTCGCCCGGTTCCTGGTGTGCATCGTCTTCTACCAGGCGGGCATCCAGACCGTCATCACCATCGCCGCGATCTACGCCCAGGAGGCGTTCGGGTTCACCACCGCCGAGACCATCCTGCTCATCCTGGTGGTCAACGTCACCGCCTCGGTGGGCGCGTTCGCCTTCGGCCAGGTGCAGGACCGGCTCGGGCACATCCGCACCATCGCGCTCACGCTCGCGCTCTGGCTCGCCACGGCGCTCCTCGCCTGGGCCGCGACCTCGCGGCCGATGTTCTGGCTGATCGCGAACATGGCCGGCCTCGCGCTCGGCTCGTCGCAGTCGGCGGGCCGCGCGCTCGTGGGCTACCTCTCCCCGGACGACCGCCGCGCGGAATTCTTCGGCCTCTGGGGCCTCGCGGTGAAGCTCGCGTCGATCCTCGGGCCGGTGACCTACGGCGCGGTCACGTGGATGACCGGCGGCGACCACCGCACCTCGATGCTCGTGACGAGCGGCTTCTTCGTCGTCGGGCTCGCGATCCTCGCCGGCATCGACGTCGCGCGCGGCCGCGCCGCCGCCCTCGGGGGCGGGGAAGCGCCGCGCGGCGCATAATCGCGCCATCTCCCCCCACCGAGCATCGCCATGCCAGCGGAATCCGGCACCCGCAACCTCGCGCTCTTCTGCGACTTCGAGAACGTCGCGCTCGGCGTGCGCGAGGCGAAGTACGAGAAGTTCGACATGTCCAAGGTCGTCGAGCGCCTGCTCCTCAAGGGCTCGATCGTCGTCAAGAAGGCCTACTGCGACTGGGAGCGCTACAAGGAGTTCAAGGCCGCGATGCACGGCGCGGCGTTCGAGATGATCGAGATCCCGCACGTGCGCCAGTCGGGCAAGAACTCGGCCGACATCCGCATGGTCGTGGACGCGCTCGACCTCTGCTACACCAAGCCGCACATCGACACCTTCGTCATCATCAGCGGCGACTCGGACTTCTCGCCGCTCGTCTCGAAGCTGCGCGAGAACGCCCGCACCGTGATCGGCGTGGGCGTGAAGAAATCGACCTCCGACCTCCTCATCGCCAACTGCGACGAGTTCATCTACTACGACGACCTGGTGCGCGAGGAGGAGCGGGCGAAGAAGGCCAGGAAGAAGACCCCCAAGGCGGCCGCGGAGCCCCACGCCAGGGCCGAGGGCAAGGAGAAGGAGGGGCGCGACCGCTCGCAGGAGGCGCTCGACCTCGTGGTCGCGACGGTGGAGGCGCTCGCGAAGGAGCGCGGCGCCGAGGACAAGCTCTGGGGCAGCGAGGTGAAGCAGACGATCAAGCGCCGCAACCCGGGCTTCGACGAGAGCTACTACGGCTTCAAGTCGTTCTCGAAGCTCCTCGAGGAGGCCGAGAAGCGAAGCCTCCTCTCCCTCGAGCGCGACGAGAAGTCCGGCGGCTACATCGTGCGCGGGGTGGCGGCCGAGGCCTGAGGTTTCGCCGCGCGACGGGCAGCACGCAACGGTTCGCCGAGGGTCTCTCCATGGGGGCGGATGGCCGCCTCGCCCTTCGCAGGCGGACTTGCCGGCGGGCGCGTCGCAGGCGACGCTCCGGGTGACCGGCGACGGGGCCGCCGTCGCTACTCGACCACCGGCGTCGCGCGCTGCGAGGACACGAAGATCAGCGCGTCGGCGAGCGCGACCACATCGTGCTCTTCTCCCGGCTCGGTGTAGAGGTAGTCCCCCGCGGCGAGCTCGGCCCCGCCGATCCGCACCACGCCCTCGAGCACGACCACCTCCTCGGTCCCGTGGTGGGCATGACGGGGAAAGCGCGCGCCCCTCGCCAGGCGCACCACCGAGGACCGGCCGCCGCTCTCGTTGGTGCGAAAGAGGCTGCGCTCGATGCCGGCATGGCCGGTGGGCTGCCACTCCCGGCCGGCGGCCTTTTTCACGAGCATGTCGTGCTCCTGCATCCGGTTACGTCGATCGACCTGCCGCTCGGAAGCGGCGCGGTGGTGAGGGTACCCGCCGCGCCGATGCGCAGGCAAACCCGCAAGGCCCGCACCGCGCGCCGACGCTCACGCGGCCAGGAAGGGGCCGAGATCGGCGAGCAGTTCCTCGGGCGCCTCCTCGGGGATGAAGTGCCCGCAGGGAAGGGGGTGGCCCTCGACCCGGTCGGCCTTTTCCTGCCAGGTCGCGAGCACGTCGAAGAGCTGGTGCATCTTGCCGAACTCGCCCCAGGTCGCGAGCACCGGGCAGCGCACGCGCTTCGCGAGGTCGCGCTCGTCGTCCTCGAGGTCGCGCTTGGCGGCGGCGCGATAGTCCTCGAGCCCCGCGCGGATCGTCCCGGGGAGCGTGAAGGCGCGCAGGTACTCCCGGAACACCGGCTCCTCGATTGCACCGGCGCGCAGCGTCAGCGCGCGGAAGACGTAGCGCAGGAACGCCTCGGGCGCCGCCGCGAGCATGATCTCCGGCAGGTCCGGTGCCTGGAAGAAGAACCAGTGCCAGTACGCGGCGGCGAGGTGCCGGTCGGCGCGCGCGAACACCGTGTGCGTCGGCACGATGTCGAGCACGCAGAGTTTCGTGACCGCCTCGGGGTAGTCGAGCGCCTGGCGATGCGCGACGCGCGCGCCGCGGTCGTGGCCGACGAGCGCGTACGCCGCGTGCCCCAGCGCGAGCATCGTCTCGTGCATGTCGCGCGCCATCGTGCGCTTGTCGTAGCCGTCGCGCGGCTTGTCGGAGTCGCCATAGCCGCGCAGGTCCGGGCACACCACCGTGTAGCGCTCCGCGAGGCGTGGCGCCACCTTGCGCCACATCTGCGCCGTCTGCGGATAGCCGTGGAGCAGCAACACGGGCGGGCCCTTCCCGCCCGTCCACAGGTTGATGCGGATGCCGTTCGCGCGCACGGTGCGCTGGTCCATCCCGGTCATGAAGTGCATCGGTCCCACCTCGCTCGTCTCGCAGACCTCCGCGGACCCGGCTCACGATCACCGTCTGCGGGCCGCACCGCCGTTGGATCTTTCCCCTCCCACCGGACGACGGCCGCAACCGCCCGGGACATCACGCCCGGCAACATCCGCCCTCGCCCTGCACCGGCGGGCATTCGACCGTGCCGTAGGAGCAGAAGACGCAGCAGTCGCCCGGCTTCGGCCTGAGAAGCGCGTGACAGGCCTCGCACTCGAAGAAGTACACGCACGCATCGACCGGCATCTCCTGCTCGGAGCGCGCGCCGCATTGCGGACAGGTGAGGACGCAGTGCGTGACGATGTCCATTCGAGCTCCGGGCCGCGCGACGTCACGGCCGATCCGCGTGCGCCCCTGCGCGGCATCGGGCGCTACGTCTCGCGCCTTTCGCCTCCCCTGCCGACCGGCCCGCGGCGCGCGGGTCGCGCAGCGGCTCGCGGCACGACGAGCGCTGCGCGGAACTCCGTTCTTCGATTGCGGCTCCTGGCCCTCAGTGCCCCGGCGGCTGATAGGCGGGCGACTTGCGGCACGCCTGGTCCATCTCCTCCGGGGTGAGCAGCACGGTGGTGCGGCCGGTCGCGCCGCCGCTCGCCGCGAGCGCGAGCGTGATGGCGGCGACGCTCGCGTGGTCGGGCATGTCGGCGATCACGTAGGCGTCGGTGTCGCCGAACGCGAAGTACATCGACTCGACACGGCCGCCCACGGATTCCGCGGCCTTCTGCGCCGCCGCGCGGCGTTTCGTGCCGCCGTCCTTGACGAGCCCCCTGGCGCCTTCGACGGTGTAGTTCACCTTCAGAAGATACTTGGCCATGTCTCCTCTCCTTGGGTGTGGGAGCCGAACCGCCGCGCCCGGAGGGCGGGCACCGACCCCGCGCGGATCATACGCTGCGTGGGAGAACGAAGAGCGGCGCGGCGCCTCTTGCTTCTCTGAGGGCGAAAGCCGCGACGGGGTTGCCGCGCGCGCCCTGGCCTGTCTCGTCCCCTCTCCGCCTTGACCCCCGCCCCGCGAGGAGGAGGGGACTGTCGCTTCCACTTTCTCGGGAGGAGCGTCGGGGCAGGCGCGCGAAGCCTTCCGTCCTGCGACGTGCGCGACGAGTGACCGCTCAGCCCGCGTCGAGTTGCTTGTACATCACGAACGCGTCCACGTCGCCATGCCGGGGATGCCGGAAGGCCCCGGGGAGCGTGCCGACGATCGCGAAGCCGTGCCGCTTCCAGAGCCTCACCGCGCCCTCGTTCGTCGAGACGACCAGGTTGAACTGCATCGCGCGGAACCCGAGCGCGAGCGCCTCCCGCTGCGAGTGGCGGCACATCGCCGAGGCGACGCCCTGCCCGCGCGCCTGCGCGGCGACGACGTAGCCGCAGTTGCAGACGTGGCTTCCCTGCCCCGGCTGATTGGCCCTGAGGTAGTAAGTGCCGAGGATGTGGCCGCCGCCGTCGACGCACACGAAGGTCTTCGCGGGCAGCTCGAGCCACACCCGGCGCGCCTCGGCTTCGGAGATGTCGCGCGCGAAGCTGTAAGTCTCGCCGGCGCGGAATTCGGGCTCGAGGATCGCCCAGACGCCGGGCCAGTCGTCGTCAGTCGCTTCACGGATCGAAAGGCTCATGGGTCGGGCCCGGTTGGCCGCTTCGCTTGCCGCGGCGTCGGTCGCGATTGGCTGCGGGAAGGCCGGAGCCCGGGTGGCGCACTGCGTGACTGAGGCAAGGCGTCTGAGGGCGCGGCGCGCCGTCCTGACCGCGAGGTGGAGAGTCACCCGCCCTTCGCGGCGTCCGGTCCGAGGGGCAACGTGCCCGCGCCGCACCAGTCGGCGTGCGACTCCCGCCGTCCGAGGGGCACCGTGGTGATGCAGCGAAGCGAGAAAGCGGTCTCACCCGCCGTCCTGACGACCGAAACGATGGCGAAAAGCGGCGGTTCGACACCGACGTGGACATCGTACTCGATCGGGAGCCCGTGCCGGTCGACCCGCGCGGCGCCGCTCCAGACGCGCCCGGGCCTGCCCGCCGCCGCGTGCACCGCGGGATGCGCGGCGACGAAGCTCACCACGCGGGCCTCGTCGTCCGCCTTGGCTTTCTCGAGGTTGTTTCTTTCGCGCCAGTGCTGGTGCGCGAGCAGCGCCACCGCGCCCGTCAGCAGCACGAAGCTCGCAAGGGCGACCCCGAGCTTCCGCGCGCGTGAGCCACCGGCGAGCGAAAAGGCGCCGACCGTCGCGAGCGCGATCGCCAGGGTGACGCCGCAGAGCGGCAGCGCGTAGACGAGGAGCCAGGGCGCGACGTTCCAGTAATCGGCCGAACGTGACTGACGGCCGACCAGCCATATGAGCACGCCCGCCCCCCACAGGGGCGCGAGGCCGAAGCCCAGGACGAAAAGTGCGCGCAGCGTCACCGTGATGCCTCGCTGCTCGCCGGGCGGGCGGACCCGCTGCGCACGCTCGCCGGGAAGGAACCGGTGCGCGGCGCCGGCGTGCGCTGCGGGTTGGGCGCCAACGAGGCGACGAACAGCAGCGCGAAGGACGCGATCCAGAGGCAGGCGCCGATTTCGAGGGTGGCGAACCCGTGCGAGAGGCCGCTCGCGCCGCTGCCCTGTACCCAGCGAACCGGTATCACGAGGCATGACGCGGCGAGGCCGGTGAACGCCAGACCGATCGGGGCGGCCGGAAGCGCTCGTTTCCCTGACAGGAGCAAGACGGTCGCGGCGACGAAGAAAACGACGTTGGCGAGCCACCTGAACTCGTCGACGGAGAACGCCTGCCCGCCGATCAGCAACACCGCGAAGCCGGGCCAGGCGTCGCCGCCGTTCCGGGTGGCGGGGAGCGCGGCGGCGCAGCTGGCTGCGGCCAGGCCCGCGACGACGATGCGAGGCCTACCGAATGGCGTGGTCCGCGGATCTCGATCCATTGGGCGGCGGGGCGTTTCCGGCGGCACGGGGGAACGGGAGCTCAGGCCGTCTCGAGATCGACTTTGGACATGGGTACCGCGGCTTCCATGACGATACGCAGCGCCACGTCTTGCGCGACGGCCTGCTTCCCGGCATCGAGCGCCTCCTGGAGGGCGAAGCCGAACAGGAGCGGCCACTCGCGCGGCTCCTTGCAGAAGAGCTTCACCACGGGGAAGAGAACGGGCCACATGCTCTTCAAATAGTTGATCGGCAGGTCCCCGGCGTTGTGCCCTTCGGGGAATCTCGGAACGCCGAAGGCCGCGGTTCCCACCGTCTCCGCGACATGGGTGAAGATCTCGCCGATGTCCGGAAGACGCTCGCAGCCGTTGTGCTTCGCCGCGCCGGCCGCGAGGGACCAGACCGAGTACTTCGCCTCGGCGAGCGGCTGGTTCAGGGCGTCGCCGAAGAGGTAGCGCTTTCCGTCCGCGCCGCGAGCGACGAGGAGCGCGTCCTGCTTCACGCCGCTCGCGAGCGCCTGTGCGCGTACGCTCGCTTGGCAGGCGTAGCCCGCGAGCGAGCCGAGCGCGCAGAGCAGCGACCCGACGTGAACACCGCGAGCGTCTTTCATGGCGCTCAGCAGGCGCTCGAAGATCTCCTTGCCGCCGACTCTGGCGCCGATGAGCGGATCGCTCGGCCGCTTCGCCTCGATGGCGCGCAAGAGGGATTCCATGGCAGGCGAGCGTTGCGCGACGGGCTTGCCGCCGGCCTGCCCGGGGATGTCGCCCGGCACCGCGCGCGCTCGGGGTGATCCGGCCTTGCGCGGACTCGAGGCGTTTCCTGCTCGGGCGAGCCTCTCCTCCTCAGCCCGACCCGCTCGGGTGAGCCAAAGCCAGGATGCGAAGGCGACCGCGGCGCCGCTGAGCGCGGCGAGAGACACGGTTTGGAAATAGCGCACACCCGGCCCGGAAGCGCTCGCCAGGAGAACGGCGCTCGGAAGCGCGCCTGCGACGGCGCCAACCCCCACGCTGGACAGGGCGTTGACAGCGTCCCGCGACCAGAGAAAACGGAACGCCGGTATGCCCAGGAGGAGGCCATGGAGCTGCACCAGGACGAGGAAAGTGAGCAAGGGCATCCACGAGCGGTTCGTCAACGACACGATCGCGCTCGGCAGGGCGCAGACCAGGTTGGCGAAGGTGAGCGCCTGCAGGAAGGAGAAAAACGAAGGCGTGCTCATGAGGCCCGACGTCCGGGTTCGGCATCCCGGTGGAGCGATCCCGATGCTCCCGGCGTCTATCCGCCTCCGCGAATGCAGGGCCTCGCGGCCGGTCGCCCCAATCCGCGTCCGGCGGAGAGGGGCGACGCGCGCATGCGCCGGAGGCGATGCGTGCGGAGGTTAAGGCGTCTCCCTGCGACGCGCGCGGCAATATGCACGATTCCGGACCGCGTCCCGCCCTGCGGATTCCTCGTCCCGCCGGGCGACCGGCGGCGCTGGCTCCCTCACCCCTGCTGCGGCAGGCTGTGCCACCAGATCCGCGCCACCGCGCAGCGCTCGCCGCTGAAGGTGGCGTGAAGCACCCCGTCGAGCACCATCCGCGGCAGCGGATCGCCGGGCTTGCGCGGCGGAAGACTGGTGCCGGTGGACTTCGCCCAGATCTGGAAGAGCTCTTCCGAGGCGACCTGATAGGTCGTGCGCCAATGCGCGACGCCCGATCCCGCGGCCGAGGCGAGGATCTCGAAGCCGACCCTGACGTCCTCCTGAAGCTCGACCCGCTTCCAGTACTCGACGAGCTGCGCGGTGCCGCGCTGCACCTGGAACGGGGTGTTGTGGTACTCGCCGTCGGGCACGAACAGCGCGGCGAACATGGCCGGGTCGCGCCGCTCCCAGGCGGCCTTGTAGCCGTGCATGAACTGCTCGATGTTCATGGCAGTCGTCCTGCGGATGGGGTTAGGGGGTCTGACGCCCGGCGCACCCGGGCGCCGGCGCGCGAAGGGCGACGGGGGGGCCGGCGGGCGAACGGCGCGACGCCGCTGGGGGCCGCGGTCGATGCGCTCGCCGGGCCACATCACTTGCGGTTGGCGAGGAGACCGAGCATGGCCGAGGCGGTGAGCGGGTCACCACGCTTGCGCAACTCCTCGGCTGCGTTGAGCCGATCGCGCGCCTCGCGGTTCTGGCTGAGCTTCCACTTCCCGACGAGCCTGGTGATCTCGATCTCGATGCCCACGATGGCCGACAGCATCTGATCGATGTACTCCTTCGGGGAGTCGGTCATCTTCCACGGCTTGTCGGATCCGGTGCGAGCTTCGTTCACCCGCGTCAGGCGGGCGACGACGCCGCGCACGAACCGCTCGTCGTCACGGATCCTGATCTTCCCGTGGACGTGGACCGCCTGGTAGTTCCAGGTGGGCACTTGCCGGTGGAACTCGTGCTTGCTCGGATACCAGTTGGGCGAGATGTAGGCGTTGGCGGCCCGAAAGATCACGAGGGCCTCATCGCCATCTTTCGCCTCCCGCCACAGCGGATTGGCGCGCGCCACGTGCGCGAGCAGACGTCCGTGCTCGCCGTCCTCCGGGTTGAGCTCGAACGGCAGATGGTTGCCATCCAGGCCGCCGGGTCCGTTGAGCACGAGCACGCCGAGCGGGTGCTCCCGGATCACCCGGTGAAGCTCCTCGAGACGCGTCTCTTCGAAGTGCTGCGGCAGGTACATCGTGATTCCCTCGGCTTGCCCTGGCGGGAAAGAGTGTAGCCAATCTCGATCGCCGGCCCGATGCGGCCCCGCGCTCGCGCCGGCCGGGCAGCGAAGCGACGAGGGCGCCGCAAGGACGGGTGGGACGCCTGCGGCTGTCCGCTCGAACGCGTGGCTCGGCGTCCGCAGGCTACGACAACTCGCGAGCCTGCTCAATGGTGAGGCCGGCATCTCTGGCGATACCGCGCTTGGCGAGAGCACCGACCGGATCGGGACGGGGAACCGTCAGACGCGCGCTACCGCTCGCGACGACGCGCTTCGCGTGACGCGCGATCCTGAACGCGGCCTTCTCGAGGACGCGCACCGCAACGAGATGGTTGACGCCGGGGAGCTTGGGTGAAGCCGGGTGGTTACTCCGGCTTCGCGAAGGTCTTGTCCGTGGGCCCGTCCTCGACTGCGGCGAGGCGTTCGCGAATGTTGTCCAAGGCTTCTTGCACTGTGGCGCCGTGAGATCAGCAGCGAGGTGACCGTGGAACCGAGACGGCGAATCCTGCGTCGGGCTCGTGAAGAACGATCCGGTGGCTCACAGGAACCCCCGGACTTGGATCATAGGACTCGCCGTTGCATGGAACGCCGAACGTCCAAGCTGAGCCGACCGTGGAGGCACGTGGGCTTGCCCGCGAGGCGCAGGATAGGCCACGGCGCTCCGCGGGGGGAAGCTCGCCTGCCGTAGCGGGTCGGCTCGAGTGATGGGTTCGGCGTCATCTTGGCTGAGCGATGGCACAGCATGGACTCTCATGGTTTTGGCGCTCGTGGCATCGGCGGCAAGGAGGAACCGTCTTCGTCGAGCATGTGCGCGCTGTAGCAGGCGACATCTGACGGCGGGGTGAACCAGGGCACTGCACTGCGCATGAAGATGTGCGAATCTGGCTTTACCCATGTCGGGTCATCGTACGTCCCAGCGTAAACGACCTGAACCGACGGGAATCGATCCAGCGTCAGGCCCAATCGTGTGCCACAGCTGGGGCAGAAGCGGAAGTGCAGTCGGCGCCCGTGATCGGGGGAGGAATACGTGAAAGTAGACGCGGCCACGCCATCGAAGACGACGGCCCGCCTGGGATACAGGAGCTCGATCGAGAAGGCGCTACCTGTAGCGCGCTGACACAGCGTGCAGTGGCACACGGTGACCTTGAAGGGTGCGCCCTCGGTGCGGAATCGAACGGCCCCGCACAAGCAGCCGCCTTCACGAACCACAGACATGTAGACCTCGCAGCCGGACTGGGTACATTGGCGCCGAACGCTGCGCTTGAGCCGCGGCCGACGAGCGGAGCGAGGAGGGTACTGCCAGCGAAACACTGCCAGCCGCCGGCTCGAAGCGCGGGTTAGACCGCGACGTCAACGTACTCCACCTTGCTGGACGGGGACGGCACGGGTAGGCCGTCTTCGCGAAGCCCTGAGACATGAAACTCGATCGCTTCACGGATGAGGGATTCGACCTGGGCCTCGGTATCGCCGGTCGCGACACACCCCGGCAAATCGGGTACGTAAGCCGAGTAATTGCCGTTGGCCTTCTCGATAACGATCGCGTAGCGCATCTTCTCGACCCTCACTTCTTGAGTCCAGCTTGCTTGAGGATACTGTTCAGAGTCCCCGGAGCAAGATCATCGCTCGGCTGTCCGGCAACTGTGACACGTCCGGACTTCAGAGGGTGCTTGAACTGACGGTGACTCCCGCGGGTGGCCACCAGGAACCACCCGTCGTCCCGGAGCATTCGGAGGACCTCGCCGACCTTCACGTACTGAGAATATCAGCTGCACTCGGTCAGGCGGTGAGCCACATGATCTCGCGGTCTAACGTCCCGGTTCAGCGGTCCGCGAGGCGGGCGAAGCCCGCCGGAGCGGGTCCGCTGCAACCGGTGGTTCGGCGTCATTTCTATGTGCCACGCGAACGACGGGTAACGTAAGCACGGAGCACCTCGTCCATACGCGACTGCCAGCCAGCGCCCGTTGACTTGAAGTACTCCACAACCTCCCGGCTGTAGCGGACCGATAGGAGCAACTTCGGGTTGTGTGATCTGGGGCGACCACGGAGAGCACGCAGCGGGACCATCGATTTTAGTTGCTTTGGAGAGAGTGGCTGCGCGTCAGGATCAGCCCTTGCAGCCGCTCGGATCTTGCGATCTTCGGCTGCGGTCGGAACTGTGATCTTGGGACGTCTAGAAGTCTTGGACATAGCGCTTGACCTCGCGACGCGTAGCGCGGCGCAGGCTGATGATCCTGCGGAGATCATCTCGCTCGACGAACGCGACGTAGTAGAGGGTGTTGGCCTTAGGTGCGAGGGCGATCATGCGCAACTCGTCGTAGCCGAAGCGATCGTCGACCCAGACCAGTGCAGCATCCCAATCGAGTTCCCGCGCCAACCTCAACGAGACCCCGTGTCTCGCGCGGTTTAAGGCGTCTTTCGCAGGATCGAACTCGATTCGCACGCATTATTGTAGCTACAGAAAAGACGAGCGGCAAGCCCGACTGCATATTGGCGGTGTCCAATGACGCCGAACGTTGCGGTTGACCCGCCCGTGTAGGTGGGCGAAGCCCACCGGAACGGGTCGGGTCGAACTGCGGGTTAGGGTTCATTTCGATGGTTTGACGAGTGCCCGTAGCGCTTCGATGCCGAGTGCTGGCGAGGCCCGGTGAAGCATGGCGTGGCAGTTGGGGCACACTGGGCGGAGATCATTGATGGGGTCGACCTCGTATTGCTCACCTACCTCCGCCAAGGGCTTCAGATGATGAACGTGAATGAAGCCTTCTCCCAAAGAGCCGTACCGACTCTCGAAGTCAAAGCCGCAGACGACGCACGCGATACCCCAATGTCTGATGCACTTACGGCG
>JAOAEA010000052.1 GCA_026417035.1 Burkholderiales bacterium | reverse complement strand
ACCTACGCGATCCCCGCCGCGGTCATCGAGCAGGTGCGCCACTTCAAGGACGCCGAGCTCGCCGAGGCGCGCGCCAGCGGCTTCGCCACCTGGCAGGACCGCCGCTACCCGTTCCGCTACCTACCGCGCGTGCTCGGCGATGCCGAATTCGTGCCCGAGGCGCGCCGGTTCACGCCGGTCCTCTTCGCGCGTAGCGGCGCGAACGGCGTCGCGATGCAGGTGGACGAGGTGCTCGGCAACCAGGAAATCGTGGTCAAGAACGCCGGGCCGCTCCTCTCGCGCATCGCCGGGATCACCGGCGCCACGGTGCTCGGCTCCGGCGAGATCCTCCTCATCATCAACCCGGTGATCCTCGGCCAGCGCGAGCCGGTCGCCGAGCGTCCGGGCGCGCCGCGGGCCGCCGCGGCGCCCGAGGCCGGCCCGCCGACGGTGATGATCGTCGACGACTCGCTCACCGTGCGCAAGATCACCGGCAGGCTGCTCGCCCGCGAGGGCTACAACGTGCTCGCCGCGAAGGACGGCGTGGACGCGCTCGAGCAGCTCGAGGAGCACGCCCCGGACGTGATGCTGGTCGACATCGAGATGCCGCGCATGGACGGCTTCGACCTCGCGCGCCACGTGCGCGCCGACCGGCGCCTGCGAAAGATCCCGATCATCATGATCACCTCGCGCACCGCCGAGAAGCACCGCGCGGTGGCGCAGGAGATCGGCGTCGACGTCTTCCTCGGCAAGCCCTACCAGGAGGAAGAGCTCCTCGGCTACATCGCCGGCTTCGTGAAGGCGAAGCAGGCGGCGACGGCCTGACCAGAGGACAGAGGACAGAGGGTTCGCGCAGCGGCACGCCGCTGTCACGCCCTCAATCCTCAATCCTCAATCCTCGATCCTCGATCCCCCGTTCTCGATCCCGCGCCCTCTGGACGCGGCTTTCCGGTAGCGCTCGAGCGTCACTTCGCGCGCGCGGTCGTGGTCGACGATCGGTGCCGGGTAATCGCGGCCGACCACGACGCCGCAGGCCTGCTGCTCGACGGCGGGCATCGTCCACGGCGCGTGGACGAACTTCGCCGGCACGCGGGCGAGCTCCGGCACGTACCTGCGGATGAAACGGCCCTCGGGGTCGAACCGCCGCGACTGCGTCACCGGGTTGAAGATCCGGAAGTAGGGTTGCGCATCGCAGCCGGTCGAGGCGGCCCATTGCCAGCCGCCGTTGTTCGCGGCGAGGTCGAAGTCGTTGAGCCGCTCGGCGAAATAGCGCTCGCCGTGCCGCCAGTCGACGTGCAGGTCCTTCACGAGGAAGGACGCCGCGATCATCCGCAGGCGGTTGTGCATGTAGCCCGTCTGGTTGATCTGCCGCATCGCGGCGTCGACGATCGGGTAGCCGGTCCGGCCCTCGCACCACGCGCGCCACTTCGCCTCGTCGTTGTCGAACTCGACGTCCTCGTACTCGGGGCGGAACGCGTGCGCGACGACGCGCGGGTGGTGGTGCAGGATCTGGAAGTAGAAGTCGCGCCACACGAGCTCGGAGAGCCACGTCATCGCGCCTTCCGTCGCCGCGGCGTGCGCCTCGCGCGCCAGGCGCCGGATCGAGATCGTCCCGAAGCGCAGGTGCGGCGACAGGTAGGACGGCCCCTTCAGCGCGGGGAAGTCGCGCCGCTCGCGGTAGGCGTCCATGCGCGCGCGGAAGTCGGCGAAGAGCGCCTCCGCCCCGCTCATCCCGGTGGGGATCGCCAGCCGCGCGAGGTCGGTCTCGCGGAAGCCGATCCCGGCGAGCGCCGGTATCCCGCGCGCAGCGGGGCGCGCCAGGGCGCCGCCGGCCTCGGCCGGATAGCTCTTCAGGTAGAAGGGCGAGAGCTTCTTCAGCCAGGCGTTGCGGTAGGGCGTGAAAACCGAGAAGGGCGTGCCCGCCTGCGTGAGCACCTCGTCGGTGTCGAAGACCGCCTGGTCCTTGAAGGCGTGGAACGCGATGCCGGCTTGCCCGAGCGCACGCTCCACCGCGGCGTCGCGCTCCTTCGCCGCGGGCTCGTAGTCGCGGTTCGCGAACACGGCACCGGCGCCGAGCTCGACCGCGAGGCGGGGGATCTCTTCGCGGGCGCGGCCGTGGCGCACGAGGAGGCCGCCGCCCCGGCGCGCGAGCGCGGCGTCGAGCTCGACGAGCGCGGCCCGGATGAACTCCACGCGGCGGTCGGTGCGCGAAGGCAGGGCGTCGAGGATCTCGGTGTCGAAACAGAACGCGCAGAACACGCGCCCGGCGGTCTTCAGCGCGTGGTAGAGCGCCGCGTGGTCGTCGCAGCGCAGGTCGCGGCGGAACCACACGAGCGCCGTCCGGTAGCGGCGCCCCTGCGACGCGCGGCCAGCCATCTACGTGGCCACCGCGCTCACGGCGGGGCGACGGGCGCCGGGCCGCAGGGGCGGGGCGGAGGAGCCGGACGTGGCGTCGGTCATGCGGGCGAAGCGCGCCGGCGCTGGGGCGCGGGGTCTCCGGAAGGGGCGGCGGTCAGGCCCGAAGTGTAGAATGACCCCCATGCGGAGCGTCAACCTCACGAACCATTTCCTGATCGCCATGCCGAGCATGGTCGATCCGAATTTCGCGAAGACGCTCACCTTCATCTGCGAGCACAACGACCAAGGCGCGCTCGGCGTCGTGGTCAACCGGCCCATCGACATGACGCTCGGCGCCCTGTTCGAGCGGCTCGACCTGCAGCTCGAGATCCCGGGCCTCGCCGAGGCGCCGGTCTACTTCGGCGGACCGGTGCAGACCGACCGCGGCTTCGTCCTGCACAAGCCGGTCGGCGGCTGGAGCTCGACGCTCCCGGTGCGCGACGACGTCGGCCTCACCACGTCCAAGGACATCCTCGAGGCGGTCGCCGCCGGCGCCGGCCCCGAGAAGCTGCTGCTCGCGCTCGGCTACGCGGGTTGGAGCCCCGGCCAGCTCGAGCACGAGCTCGCCCAGAACGCCTGGCTCACCGTCGAGGCCAAGTCCGCGATCCTCTTCGACCTGCCGGCCGAAGAGCGCCTCCCCGCGGCCATGCAGCTCCTCGGCATCAGCTTCGCGACGCTGCAGGACGAGGCCGGCCATGCCTGAGGCGGCGGGTCGCGTGGCGTTGGGCGCGATCCCGATGACGACCGACCCGACCGTCCGCCAGCCGCTGCCCCGGGGCACGGTGCTCGCCTTCGACTACGGCGAGCGCTACCTCGGCGTCGCCGTCGGCGACACCGCCCTCGGCATCGCGCACCCGCTCGACACGATCGACGCCGCGGCCGCGCCGGCCCGCTTCGCCGCGATCGCGAAGCTCGTCGACGAATGGCGCCCGGCGCTGCTCGTCGTCGGCCTGCCGCTCTTGCTCGCGGGTGAGGAGCACGAGCTCACGGCGCGCGCGCGCCGCTTCGCGCGGCGGCTCGAGGGGCGCTTCGGGCTGCCGGTCGCGCTCGCCGACGAGCGGCTCTCGTCCGCCGACGCGGCCGCGCGGCTGCGCGAAGCCGGCCGGGGCGGGCGCCGCGACAAGGACCTCGTGCATCCGGTGGCCGCCCAGGTGATCCTCCAGGCCTTTTTCGATGAGCGTCGCGCTGCCTGACGCCGAGGCCCTCGTCGCCGAGCTCGTGCGCCAGCTCGCGCCGCGCGTGACCGCCGAGACCGGGATGGTCGGCATCGTCACCGGCGGCGTGTGGCTCGCCGAGCGCCTGCATCGCGAGCTCGGGCTCGCGCTCCCGCTCGGCGCCCTCGACATCTCGTTCTACCGCGACGACTACGCGAGCTCCGGCCTGCACGCGAGCGTCAAGCCGTCGCAGATCCCCTTCGAGGTCGACGGGCGGCACATCCTGCTCGTGGACGACGTCCTCTACACCGGGCGCACCGTGCGCGGCGCGCTGAACGAGATCTTCGACTACGGGCGGCCCGCGTCGGTGAGCCTGGTCGTGCTCGCCGACCGCGGCGGCCGCGAGCTGCCGATCTGCGCGCAGCACGTCGGTGCCACCCTGACCGTGCCCGCGCGCGCCAAGGTCGTGCTCTCGCGGTCCGACGGCGGCGTCCTCACCCTGCAGCTGGAGCGCGATGCGTAACCCGCAGCTGAACGCGAAGGGGGAGCTGCGGCACCTGCTCACCATCGAGGGCCTGCCGCGCGAGATCCTCGTCCACATCCTCGACACGGCCAAGTCGTTCCTCGGCGTCACCGAGCGCGAGGTGAAGAAAGTGCCGCTGCTGCGCGGCAAGAGCGTCTTCAACCTCTTCTTCGAGCCGTCCACGCGCACGCGCACCACGTTCGAGATCGCGGCGAAGCGGCTCTCCGCCGACGTCGTCAACCTCGCCATCGCGACCTCCTCGCAGACCAAGGGCGAGACGCTGCTCGACACCGTGGACAACCTCTCGGCCATGCACGCGGACATGTTCGTCGTGCGCCACGCCGCGAGCGGCGCGCCGTTCCTGATCGCGAGCCACGTGAAGCCGCACGTGCACGTGGTGAACGCCGGCGACGGCCGGCACGCGCACCCAACGCAGGGCCTGCTCGACGCCTACACCATCCGCCACTACAAGAAGGACTTCGGCCGCCTCGCGGTCGCGATCGTCGGCGACATCCTGCACTCGCGCGTGGCGCGCTCGCTCATCCACGCGCTGACGACGCTCGGCGCGCCCGACGTGCGGGTGATCGGGCCGCAGACGCTCTTGCCGACGGGCGTGGAACGCCTGGGCGTGAGCGTGCACCACGACATGGCGGCCGGGCTGCGCGACGTCGACGTCGTGGTGATGCTCCGGCTGCAGAACGAGCGCATGCGCGGCCCGCTGCTGCCCTCGGCCGGCGAGTTCTTCAAGGCCTACGGCCTCACGCCCGAGAAGCTCGCGCTCGCCAAGCCCGACGCGATCGTGATGCACCCGGGCCCGATGAACCGCGGCGTGGAGATCGATTCCACCGTGGCCGACGGCGCGCAGGCGGTGATCCTGCCGCAGGTGACCTTCGGGATCGCGGTGCGCATGGCGGTGATGTCGATCCTGGCGGGGGCGTCGTCGTGAACGACTTCGCCGCGGAGCGCGCAGAGGGGCGCAGAGGGACGGGCCGCGGTGGCGCGCGCGCTCCCCTGCCGCCGCACGGGCACGGATCCATCGCCGGCGTTTCTCTGCGCGCCTCTGCGTCCCCGGCGACCTCTGCGTCGAGCCCGTCACGATGAAGATCCACATCAAGGGCGGCCGCCTCGTCGATCCGCGGCACGGCATCGACGCGCAGCGCGACCTCTTCATCGCCGCCGGGAAGGTCGTTGGCGTGGGCGCGCCGCCCGAGGGCTTCCACGCGAACCGCGTGCTCGACGCCGCGGGGCTCGTGGTCGCCCCCGGCCTCGTGGACCTTTCGGCGCGGCTGCGCGAGCCCGGGTTCGAGCACAAGGCCACGCTCGAATCGGAGATGCGCGCCGCGGTCGCGGGCGGCGTCACGACGCTCGCCGTCCCCCCCGACACGGACCCGCCGCTCGACGAGCCGGGGCTCGTCGAGATGCTCAAGCATCGGGCGAAGAGCCTCAACCTGGCGCACGTGCATCCGCTCGGCGCGCTCACCGCGCGGCTCGAGGGCGAGCGGCTCGCCGAGATGGCGGAGCTCGCCGACGCCGGCTGCGTCGCCTTCTCGCAGGCGGACGCGCCGCTGCCGAACGCCGAGGTGCTCTGGCGCGCCCTGCAGTACGCGGCGACGATGGGCTACGCGGTCTGGCTGCAGCCCCAGGAGCCCTCCCTCGCGCGGAGCGGCGTCGCCCACGACGGCGAGGTCGCCACCCGCCTCGGCCTCGCGGGCGTCCCGCCCTTCGCCGAGACGATCGCGCTCGCGACGATCCTCGCGCTCGTGCGCGTCACCGGGACGCGCGTGCACCTCTGCCGGCTGTCGACCGCCGAGGGCGTCGCGATGGTGCGGCAGGCGAAGCGCGAGGGCCTGCCGGTCACGGCCGACGTGGCGGCGCACCACGTGCATCTCTCCGACGTCGACATCGGCTGGTTCGACGCGCACTTCCGCCTCGTCCCGCCGCTGCGCTCGGCGCGCGACCGCGATGCGCTGCGCGCCGGGCTCGCCGACGGCACGATCGACGCGGTCTGCTCCGACCACGCCCCGGTGGACGAGGATGCCAAGCTCCTGCCCTTCGCCGAAGCCGAGCCGGGCGCCTCGGGGCTGGAGCTCGTGCTCGCGCTCACGCTGAAGTGGGCGGCCGAGGCGAAGGTCCCGCTCGCGAGCGCGCTCGCGCGCGTCACCAGCGCGCCGGCCGCGGTGCTTGGCATCGACGCCGGCCACCTGGGCATCGGCCACGGCGCCGACGTGTGCGTGTTCGACCCGGCGGCGCACTTCCGCGTGACGCCCGACGCACTGCGCAGCCAGGGCAAGAACACGCCCTTCCTGGGGTACGAGCTCGCGGGCGTCGTCCGTTACACGCTCGTCTCCGGGCACCTCGTGCACGAGGCGCCGGCGGCCTGAAAGGCCGGTCAATCCGCGAGCAGGCGGTGCGGGTCGGCGCCCGCGTCGCTCACCACCACCTGCTTGGCGCGCGACGAGCCGCCCCGCGCCACGCGCACGCTCGACCGCGCGACGCCGAGACGCTCGGCGAGGAACGCTTCCAGCGCCGCGTTCGCGCGGCCTGCCGCGGGCGGCGCGGCGACGCGCACCTTCAGGGCGTCACCGTGCAGGCCTGCGACCGCGTTCGACTTCGCGCCGGGCTGGACGTGGACCGCGAGCACCCAGCCCCCGGCGCTGCGCCGCGCCCAGCCGCTCACGTGAACGCGCCCGCGACCAGCCTGGGCAGGTTGTCGAGCACGATCAGCAGCACTTGCGCGACCACGATCACGAAGAGCGGCGAAAGGTCGATCGCGCCGATCGGCGGGATGAAGCGCCGGAACACGCCGTAGAGCGGCCGCGTCAGCGCGTTGAACACGGCGCCCGCCGGGTTGTAGGGTGCGACCCAGCTCATGACCACGTTGACCAGCACCACGAAGATCACGAGCTGCAGCGCATCGCGCAGGAGCTCCACCACGGTCTGGAGGAAGAGCCCCCCGACCCAGGGCCAGCCGCGCCCGACGAGCGCGTAGAGCGCGGTGAGCATCGCGCCCTCGGCGACGAATGCCACGGCCAGGGTGGCGAGATCCTGCCCGCGGAATCCGGGAACGACCCGCCGGGCGGGCAGCACCGCCCAGTCCGTGAGCGCCATGACGAACTGGCCGACCGGGTTGCGGAACGGCGCGCGCGCCCACTGCATCCAGAAGCGCGCGAGCAGCGCGAAGACGAGGATCCCGAAGACCGTCTTGACGATGAGCTGGCCGATCTCGACGAACATGCTCCGCTCCCGCGCTAGCCCCGGCCGAACTCGTCGCCGAGCTCGTGCGCGCGCCGGCTCGCGGCCGCGACCGCCCGGGCGATCGCCGCGGCGACGCGCTCCTCGCGCAGCACCGCGAGCGCGCGCTCGGTCGTGCCGCCCTTCGACGTGACGCGCTCGCGCAGCACCGACGGCGGTTCGCTCGAGCGCGCGGCGAGCTCGCCCGCGCCGCGCGCCGTCTCGATCGCGAGCACGCGCGCCGTCTCGGCCGGGAGCCCGAGCTCGCGCGCCGCTTGCTCGAGGGCCTCGATGAAGTAGAAGAAATAGGCGGGGCCGCTCGCGGAGACGGCGGTCACCGGGTCGAGGAGCGCTTCCTCGGCGACCCACACCACCTTGCCGACGGACTCGAGCACCGACTCGATCACGCGCCGCGCGGCGTCCGGCACCGCGGGCCCCGCATAGACGCCGGTGACGCCCTGCCCGATCAACGCCGGCGTGTTCGGCATGCAGCGCGCGAGCGGCGGGCTTCCGCCGAGCCAGCGCGCGAGGTCGGCGAGCCGGATCCCGGCGGCGACCGAGAGCACCGGCGTCGCGGCGACGCGCGGGCCGGCCTCGCGCGCCGCCTCGCGCATCTGCTGCGGCTTCACCGCGAGCACGGCGAGGTCGCCGAAGGGCGCCGCGTCCGCCACGCTCTCGAACACGGGCACGCCGAACTGCTCGGCGAGCCGCGCGCGCGCCTCGTGCAGGAGCTCGACGACCTGCACCGACTGCGCCGGGAAGCCGCGCGCGAGCAGGCCGCCGATGAGCGCGGCCGCCATGTTGCCGCCGCCGATGAACGTGATCTGCATGGTCGGGAGGGTCATCACGGGGCGAGCGCCGGGGACCCGGATGCCGGGCGCGGCGCGCCGCCGCCGGCTCCTGCGCCGCCCCGCGCCGGCGGCACGGGCGTCGCGCACACCGGCCGGTCCGAGTCCTGTCGCGCGGCCTCCCGTCTCATTGCGTCGTCCTCCGCTCCCCGAAGATCGCCGTGCCGACCCTGACCATCGTCGCGCCCGCGGCGATCGCGGCCTCGAGGTCGGCGGTCATGCCCATCGAGAGGGTATCAAGAGCCAGCCCTTCCGCGCACAGCCTTTCCTTGAGGGCACGGACGGACTCGAAGCGCGCCCGGGCGAGCGCCATGTCCTCGGTCGGCTCCGGGATCGCCATCAGCCCGCGCAGCCGCAGGTTCGGGAGCGCGGCCACCGCGTGCGCCAGCGGCGCGAGCGCGTCCGGCGCAACGCCGCTCTTCGTCGCTTCCCCGGAGACGTTGACCTGGATGAGCGCCTGGAGCGGCGCCCGGCCCGCCGGGCGCTGGGCCGCGAGCCGCTCGGCGACCTTCAGGCGGTCGATCGAGTGCACCCAATGGAAGCGCGCCGCGATGTCGCGCGTCTTGTTCGACTGGATCGGGCCGATGAAATGCCAGGTGAGCTCGAGCCCGGCGAGCGCGTCCATCTTCGCGAGCGCCTCCTGCACGTAGCTCTCGCCGAAGTCGCGCTGGCCGGCGGCGTGCGCGGCGCGGATGTCATCGGCCGGAAACGTCTTGGAGACGGCCACGAGAACTATGTCACGCGGCTCGCGGCCGGCGAGTTCGCAGGCCCGGCGGATGCGCGACATTACGCCTTGCAGGTTGCGAGCGATTGTGCCCATAATCCGCGACGCTCTGCCGGGACGAAAAAACCTTGTGATTACGCGGGGTTGCGTCCGAGACCTCGAATCCGGGACATATTCTATATGGACATCTCCGAGCTGCTCGCCTTCGTCGTGAAGAACAAGGCGTCGGACCTGCACCTCTCGTCGGGCCTCCCGCCGATGATCCGGGTGCACGGCGACGTGCGCCGGATCAACCTGCCGCCCATGGAGCACAAGGACGTGCACGGGATGATCTACGACATCATGAACGACGCGCAGCGGAAGCAGTACGAGGAGCACCTCGAGTGCGACTTCTCGTTCGCGATCCCGGGGCTCGCGCGCTTCCGCGTCAACGCGTTCGTGCAGCAGCGCGGCGCCGCGGCGGTGATGCGGACCATCCCCTCGAAGGTGCTCTCGCTCGAGGAGCTGAACGCGCCGAAGATCTTCAAGGACATCTCGGAGCAGCCGCGCGGCATCGTGCTCGTCACCGGCCCGACCGGCTCGGGCAAGTCGACCACGCTCGCCGGCATGATCAACCACATCAACGAGAACGAATACGGCCACATCCTCACCATCGAGGACCCGATCGAGTTCGTGCACGAGAGCAAGAAGTGCCTGATCAACCAGCGTGAGGTCGGGCCGCACACGCTTTCGTTCGCCAACGCGCTGCGCTCGGCCCTGCGGGAGGACCCGGACGTGATCCTGGTCGGCGAGATGCGCGACCTCGAGACCATCCGCCTCGCCCTCACCGGCGCCGAGACCGGCCACCTGGTGTTCGGCACCCTGCACACCAGCTCCGCCGCCAAGACCATCGACCGGATCGTGGACGTGTTCCCCGCGGCGGAGAAGGAGATGGTGCGGGCGATGCTCTCCGAGTCGCTGCGCGCGGTCATCTCGCAGACGCTGCTCAAGACCAAGGACGGCAGCGGGCGCGTCGCGGCCCACGAGATCATGATCGGCACCCCGGCGATCCGCAACCTCATCCGCGAGAACAAGATCGCGCAGATGTACTCGGCCATCCAGACCGGACAGCAGTTCGGCATGCAGACGCTCGACCAGTGCCTGCAGGAGCTCGTCAAGCGCAACGTCGTGTCGGTGGCCGAGGCGCGCGCGAAGGCGCAGAACAAGGACAACTTCATCGGCTAGCCGGCCGCGCGAGGCGCATAATCCCCCCGAACGCCGGGCCCACAGGAGGCGACCCATGGAGCGAGACCAGGCAACCAAGTTCATCAACGACCTTCTGCGCCTGATGGTGAGCAAGAAGGCCTCCGACCTCTTCATCACCGTCGGCTTCCCGCCCGCGATCAAGCTCGACGGGCGCATGACGCCGGTGTCGCAGCAGCCGCTCTCGGGGCAGCACACCGCCGAGCTGGTGCGCTCGATCATGAACGACAAGCAGGCGGCCGAGTTCGAGGCGACCAAGGAGTGCAACTTCGCCATCAGCCCCTCGGGCATCGGGCGCTTCCGGGTGAACGCCTTCGTCCAGCAGGGCAACGTCGGCATGGTGCTGCGGACGATCAACGCGAAGATCCCGACGTTCGAGGAGCTGGGGCTCCCGCCGGTGCTGAAGGACGTCGCCATGACCAAGCGCGGGCTGGTGATCATGGTCGGCGCCACCGGCTCGGGCAAGTCCACCTCGCTCGCGGCGATGATCGGCTACCGCAACGAGAACTCCTACGGCCACATCATCACGATCGAGGACCCGATCGAGTACGTCCACCCGCACAAGAATTGTCTTGTCACGCAGCGCGAGGTGGGCGTGGACACCGAGTCCTGGGAGGCCTCGCTCAAGAACACGCTGCGCCAGGCGCCCGACGTCATCATGATGGGCGAGATCCGCGACCGGGAGACCATGGACTACGCGGTCGCGTTCGCCGAGACCGGACACCTGTGCCTCGCCACGCTGCACGCGAACAGCGCGAACCAGGCACTCGACCGGATCATCAACTTCTTCCCCGAGGAGCGGCGCTCGCAGCTCCTCATGGACCTGTCGCTCAACCTGAAGGGCATGATCTCGCAGCGCCTCGTCCCGCGGAAGGAGGGCAAGGGCCGGGTCGCCGCGATCGAGGTGATGCTCAACTCGCCGCTGATCGCCGACCTGATCTTCAAGGGCGAGGTGCACGAGATCAAGGAGATCATGAAGAAGTCGCGCGAGCTCGGCATGCAGACCTTCGACCAGCACCTCTTCGACCTCTACGACAGCGGCGTCATCACCTACGAGGACGCGCTGCGCAACGCCGACAGCGTCAACGACCTGCGCCTCGCGATCAAGCTGCACTCCACCGAGGCGAAGAACCGCGACATCACCAAGGGCATCGACCACCTGAACATCGTCTGATCGCGCCGGCGCCGCCGCGGCCGGAACGACGCTCCCGTCAGGGGGCGTTTTTCTTCCCGTGGCGTGGTCAGTCGCGGGTAAGCCCTCCGCGGGTACGCTGCGCCGCATCGTGATCGCGTTCAGCCCCGCGAGCCCGCCGCTCTCCGCGCGCCGCCTGGCCCCCATGGTTGCGGGCCTCCTGGCCGCGCTTCTCGTCGGCTTCCTCTGGTTCGGGAACCTCGAGTTCCGCGATCTCGCCGATCCCGACGAGGGCCGCTACGCCGAGGTCCCGCGCGAGATAATCGCGACCGGCGACTGGGTCACGCCGCGCCTCAACGACCTCAAGTACTTCGAGAAGCCGCCGCTCCAGTACTGGATCACCGCCGCGGCCTACCGGGTGTTCGGCGTGGACGAATGGGTCGCGCGCCTCGGCACCGCGGTCGCCGGCCTGCTGGGCGCCCTCGTCGTGCTGGTCGCCGGTTCGAGGCTGTACGGCAGAGAGGTCGGCGCGCTCGCCGCCGCGATGCTGCTCGGCACGCTCCACTATGCGCTTTTCTCCCACATCCTCACGCTCGACACGACCGTCACGCTGTTCCTCACCCTGACGGTGCTCGCGTTCGCGGCGGCACAGCGCGACGCGGCGCGCGCCGCCGAGCGGCGCCGATGGATGCTGGTCGCTTGGGCGAGCGCGGCGGGGGCGGTGCTCACCAAGGGACTGATCGGGCTCGTGCTCCCGGCCGGGGCGGTCGCCGCGTACGTGCTCGTCCATCGCGACTGGCGGCTGCTTTCGCGGCTCGAGCTCGCGCGGGGCGTGCCGCTGTTCTTCGCCATCTGTGCGCCCTGGTTCGTGGTGGTGTCGATGCGCAACCCGGAGTTCGCGCGCTTCTTCTTCTGGCACGAGCACGTGGAGCGGTTCCTCCAGCCGGGGCACGGCCGGCCCGGCGCGTGGTGGTATTTCCTGCCGATTCTCGCGATCGGCGCGCTGCCCTGGCTCGCGCTCCTCGCGTGGAGCGCGCCGCGCTGGTGGCGCCAGGAGGCCGCCGCGCGCTTCAGGCCGACGCGGTTCCTGGTGATCTGGGTGGCCGTCGTATTCCTCTTCTTCAGCGCTTCACACTCCAAGCTGCCCGCCTACATCGAGCCGGTCTTTCCTGCGCTCGCGCTTCTCGGCGCGTCGCAGGTCGCGCGCATCCCCGCCCGCACGCTCGCCTTCCTGCTCGCAGCCGTCGTGCCCGCCGTCGTCGCGCTGGCGCTGCTCGTGCCCTTCGTGCCGGGGCACGCGCATCTCGAGCAGGCCGCGGCGCACCTGGGGCCGTTCCTCGCGTGGTTCGAGGCGGGGCTCGTCGCGCTCGGCATCGCGCTTATCGCGGCGGGCGCGATGGCGCTCCGCGGACGGCGGACCACGGCGATCCTCACGGCCTCGCTCGGCGGGCTCCTCGCGGTCACCGTGGCGATGACGGGCCACCAGTTCCTCTCGCCGACGCACTCGACCGAGACGATCTTCCACCGCGTCGAGGCCGAGGTCACGCGAGCCGGACGCGACGTGCCGTTCTTTTCCATCGAGACCTACGACCCGTCGCTCAGCTTCGAGCTCGAGCGCCCCGTCACGCTCGTGGCGTATCGGGGCGAGCTCGACATGGGCCTCGCCGCGGAGCCCGGGAAGGGCATCGCGACCGTCGGCGAGTTCCTCGTGCGCTGGAGCGAGGCGGCGGATGCGTTCGCGATCATGCGTCCGTCCGTGTACGAGCGTCTCGCCGGGCACGGCGTGCCGATGCGGGTGCTCGCGCGGGACGCGCGGCACGTGGTGGTGCGCCGGAAGTGATCCGTCCGCGCGGGGTGTTCGCGCTCCGGGCCGTGGCGGGTATCGCCCGATTTGACACGCGCGCCGGTCTCGCGTAGCGTGGCGGGGCAATCGACGGTTTGGCCTGCCTTTCGACCCCGCGTCCTGCGGGTTTTACGTCCTGAGACATCCTCCAAGTCATCGCGTTGTTCGGTCCGCGCCGGCGTGCGCGCCCGAAGGTTTTGCCATTTCAACTACCGTTTTAGGAGGTCAGACATGTCGACCGTGACCGGTTCCGTCAAGTGGTTCAACAGCACCAAGGGCTTCGGCTTCATCCAGCGCGACGACGGCGCGAAGGACGTCTTCGTGCACATCAGCGCCGTGGAGAAGTCGGGGCTCGCCACCCTCACCGAGGGCCAGCGCCTCTCCTTCGAGGTGAAGATGGAGCGCGGCAAGCCCGCGGCCGCCAACCTCAAGGCGGCCTGACGCGCGCCCGGCCAGTGCCGGGCAGCGCGGCGAAGAACGGCGGCCCCCGGGCCGCCGTTTCGTTTTCCACGCCCGCTCGCGCCGGCGATCAGCCGGCCGCGCCGCTTGCGCGCATCGATCCGGCGACGATCCTGAACTCGAACAGCCGGCACTCGAGCGGGCCGTTGAAGAGCGGCGTCCGTCCGCGTGAACGCTGACAAGGGGGCAGGCCCCCTTGTCGATCCCCGAAGTCAGCCGCCGCCCCGGCGCATCGATCCGGCGACGATCCGGAACTCGAACAGCCGGCACTCGAGCGGGCCGTTGAAGAGCGGCGTCCGTTTCGATGGCCTCAACCCGATCAGCTTCGCGGCCTCGAGGTCGGCGGTGAACAGGTAGCAGCGCCAGCCGGCGAAGCGCGCCTTGAGCGCGTCGCCGAGCTTCGGGTAGAACGCCGCCAGGCGCGCCTTGTCGTCGAGGCGGACGCCGTAGGGCGGGTTCGCGACCATCACGCCCCAGCGCGCCGGCGCGGTGAGCTCGAGGACGTCGCACTGCTTCAGCGTGACGAAGTCGGCGAGCCCCGCGGCGGCGAGCGCCTCGCGCGCGCTCGCCACGGCCCTTCCCGACTTGTCCGAGCCGAACACCGGCAGCTTTCCCCGCGGCGCGACCCGCGCCTCGGCCGCCTCCCGTAGCCGCTTCCAGAGCGCGGCGTCGAAGTTCGCGAGGCGCTCGAAGCCGAACTCGCGCCTCGCGCCCGGCGCGATGCCGAGCGCGATCTGCGCCGCCTCGATGAGGAACGTACCGCCTCCGCACATCGGGTCGAGGAAGGGTTCGACCCCGTCCCAGCCCGCGAGCCGGATGATCCCCGCCGCGAGGTTCTCCTTGAGCGGCGCCTCGCCGGCGCGGCCGCGGATCCCGCGCTTGAAGAGCGGCTCGCCGGAGGTGTCGAGGTAGAGCGTGACCGAGCGCTCGTCGAGGAAGACGTGGATGCGCACGTCCGGCGCGCGCGTATCGACGTCCGGCCGCGCGCCGTCGTCCTTGCGGAAACGGTCGCAGACCGCGTCCTTCACGCGCAGCGTGACGAAGTCGATGCTCCGGAGCGGCGAGCGGATCGCCGTGGTGTCGACGCGGATGGAGCGGCGCACGTCGAACCAGTCCCGCCAGCGGACCGAGAACGCTGCCCGGTAGACGTCGTCCTCGCTGCGGTACGGGGCTTCGTGCACGCGGAGCAGCACGCGCGTCGCGATGCGGCTCTCGAGGTTCGCGCGGTAGCAGAGCGCGAGGTCACCACGGAACCGGACGCCCCCGGGAACCGCTTCGCATGCGCTCGCCCCCAGGGCGGCAAGCTCGCCGGCGAGCACGGGCTCGAGGCCCCGCGGGCAGGGCGAGAAGAGGGTGAAGGGCGTGTCGGGCAAGGCTCGCTCGGGGCCCGCGCTGGCGCCTCGTGCGGCGCCGTGGAACGCGTGCCGGGTCCGAGTCTAGTCCCCCCGTCCGCCCGAGGCAAAGCGGCGCCGGTGGCCGGAGGGCCCTTTGCTAGACTCCACGCCCAGGGAGACGCGGGAAGAACATGGACGCCGCCGGACGCTGGGCGCGCATCGAGAGCCGGGAGGGGCGCACGACGCTGCACCTCGCGGGCGAGTGGCGCGTGGCGGCGCTCGCCGAGATCGACGCGGCCCTCGCGGCGCTGCCGCCCGCCGCGAGGATCGATGCGCTCGACGGCGCCGGGCTCGAGGCGCTCGACACGGCCGGGGCGCTCGTCGCGCTGCGCTTCGTGCAGGCGCGCGGCGGCGACCCGGCTGCGGTCGCGCTCAATGGCTTCGACGAGCGCCGCAGCCGCGTCGTGCGCCTGGTGGCGAGTCGCCTCGGCGACGTGGCGGGCGCGCGCGAGACGCGCCGCGCGGGTTTCTTCGCCACCGTCGGACGCAACGCGGTGGGGATCGCGAACCTCCTCGGGGGGCACCTCAACTTCCTCGGCCAGATCGCAGTCGGCCTCGCGGGGGCGATCGCGAACCCGCGCCGGTTCCGCATCAAGGAGCTGGCGGCGCAGTTCGAACAGGTCGGGATCAACGCGATCCCGGTCGTCGCGCTGGTCACGTTCCTGATCGGCATCGTGTTCGCCTACCTCCTCGGCCTGCAGGCGGAGAAGTACGGCGCCAACATCTTCGTCGTGGACGGCGTCGCGCTCGGCATGGCGCGCGAGTTCTCCCCGATCATCGTCGCCGTCATCGTCGCGGGCCGCTCCGGCGCCGCGTTCACCGCGCAGCTCGGCACCATGCGGCTCACCGAGGAGACCGACGCCATCCGCGTGCTCGGTCTCGCGCCCATGGATGTGCTCATGATCCCGCGCCTCGTCGCGCTGATGGTGGCGCTGCCGCTGCTCGTCTTCGTCGGCAACGTCATGGGCAACTTCGGCGCGATGTTCATGGCCGACACGATGCTCGGCATCACGCCGACGACCTACCTCGAGCGCCTGCAGGCGGCGGTGCGCGCGCGGCACTACGTGGTGGGGCTCGCCAAGGCGCCGGTGTTCGCGTTCTTCATCGCCGTCATCGCCATCCGCATGGGCATGACGGTGAGCCGCGACACGCGCTCGATCGGCATCAACACCACCTCGACCGTGGTGCAGGCGATCGTCGCCGTGATCCTGCTCGACGCCGTGTTCGCGGTGGTCTTCCAGAAGCTCGGGATCTGAATGGCCGCCGACGCGCCCATCCTCGAAGTCGAGAACGTCGTCACGCGCTTCGGCGCGCAGGCGGTGCACGACGGCGTCTCGTTCGCAGTGGGCCGCGGCGAGCTCGTGGCGCTGATCGGCGGCAGCGGCACCGGCAAGACCGTGCTCCTGCGCGAGATCATCGGGCTGCACCGTCCCAGCGCCGGCGCGATCCGGCTCCTCGGCACGGACATCTGGCGCTCGAGCGCCGGCGAGCTCGCGGCGGTGCGCCGCCGCTTCGGCATGATGTTCCAGGACGGCGCGCTCTTCTCGTCGCTCGACGTCGCGCACAACGTGGCCACCCCGATCCGCGAGCAGCTCGACCTGCCGCCGCACGTGCTCTGGCCGCTCGTGCAGCTGCGCGTCTCGCTCGCCGAGCTCCCGCCCGAGGCGGCGGCCAAGATGCCGAGCCAGCTCTCCGGCGGCATGCGCAAGCGCGCGGCGATCGCGCGCGCGCTCGCGCTCGAGCCCGAGATCATCTTCCTCGACGAGCCGACTTCGGGGCTCGACCCGATCACAGCGCGCGCGTTCGACCGGCTGATGCGCTTCCTCGTCGACGACCTCGGCATCACCGTCTTCGTGGTGACGCACGACCTCGACACGCTGCTCACGGTGACCGACCGGGTGATCGTGCTCGCCGATGGCAAGGTGCTCGCCGACGGGCCGGTGCGGGAGGTGATGGCGGTGACCGATCCCTGGGTGCAGCAATACTTCTCCATCCGTACAATGGTCGGCGGCGACTGGCAGAACGCCAACACCCATGGAGCCTGATGTCCGCTACACCTACGTCGGCGCGGCGCTGGTCGGCCTCGTCGCCGCGCTCGTTTTCGGCTTCCTCTGGCTCACCGAGGTGACGACGCGCGGGGGCTACCAGCTCTACACCATCTATTTCCAGCGCCAGCCGCTCGACGGGCTGCAGGTCGGCGGCGACGTCACCACGCGCGGCATCAAGGTCGGGCAGGTGATGGGCTACGAGCTCTCGCCGACCGAGATCAACAAGGTGCGCGTCACCGTGCGCGTCGATCGCGACGTGCCGGTCACCGAGACCACCCAGGCCGTGGTTTCGCGGAGCTTCGTCACCGGCATCGCGCGCATCAGCCTGGTGACGCCGCTGCCCGCCGGACCGCCGCTCACGGCCGCGCCGCACGGCGAGCGCTATCCCGTGATCAGGGAGGGGAGCACACCCGCCGAGCAGTTGCAGGACGCGGCGACGCGCGCGGCCGCCGCGGGAACCACGGCGCTGGAGCGGCTGAACGAGCTCCTCGACGAGAGAAACCGCAAGGCCTTCGCGGAGGCGGTCGCCAACATCCGCGACCTCGCCGCCGGGCTCAACGAGCGCCTCGCGAAAGTGGACACGGCGATCGCGTCGCTCGAGCGCAGCGCCGACGCGTTCGGAAGATCGGGCGAGCGCATCGCGGCCTCCATCGAGAAGGTGGCGGCCGACGCCGGTCCGGTCGCGCGCGAGGCGGAGCGGGCGCTGCGCGAAGTGGCCGACGCGGCGGCGACGATCCAGCGCGAGACCGCGGCGCTCGCGCGGCAGGTCGAGCAGGCCTCGGGCGGCGCCTCGGCGGAGCTGCGCGCCACCGCGCAGGAGCTCCGGACCACCGCCGACCTCCTCGACCGGACCCTCAATCGCCTGCGCGATCCGCGCGCGGTGATCTTCGGGCCGAATCCCGCCGCGCTCGGGCCGGGGGAGAGGCTCAAGTGAGCGCACGCCCGCGACGCGCGTCCGCCCTGCGCCCGCTCGCCGCGCCGCTCGCCCTGCTTGTCCTCGCGGGATGCCTGGGCGGAGCGGGCGCGCCGCCGCGACAATACTTCGTGCTCGAAGCGCCGGGCGCCGCCGCATCTGCCGCGCGAGCGCCGCTCAAGGGAACGCTCCTCCTGTCGGCCGGCACTCTCGACTCGTTCTACGACGCCGACAGCCTCGTCTTCAGCCGCGCTCCCGGCGAGCGCCAGTACTACCAGTTCGCGAGCTGGACCGAGCGGCCGGCGCGGCGCATCGCGCAGCTCGCCCAGGTGCGGCTGGAAGCGCGCGGCGGGTTCGCTGCGGTCGCGAGCCTCACCTCGGGCGTCGCCGGCGATCTCGTGCTCAACCTCGCCGTCGCCGACTTCTATCACGATGCCACGGCGTCGCCCGGGACCGTGCGGGTGGCGCTGGTGGCGGAGCTCGTGGACATCCGCACCCGCAGGCTCCTCGGGCGGCGGACCTTCACGGCGTCGGCGGCGGTGGGCACCGACGATGCGCGCGGCGCGGTGCAGGCGTTCGACCGCGCAACGGCCGAGGCGCTCGACGCGCTCGCCCCGTGGGTGGAGACCACCGCCGCCGCGGCCGCGCGCTAGCGGGACGCAGGCGTGCGCCGCCCCGTCGACTACTCGGGCGAGATGCGCCGGGCGAGCTCGCCGGGCGTGCGGCTCTTCTTCCTCGCGCTCGGCACGGTGTTCTTCGTGATCGGGCTCGTCGGCGTGGTGATGCCGGTCCTGCCGACCACGCCCTTCATGCTGCTCGCGGCGGGCTGCTATGCGCGCGCCTCGGCGCGGTTCTACAACTGGCTCATGAACCACCCGGCCTTCGGCCCCACGCTCGTCGAGTGGCGGCGGCACCGCGCGATCCCTTACCGCACGAAACTGTGGGCGATCGCGTTGATGAGCCTCACGCTCGCGTCCTCGATCGTGTTCTTCGTCGAGGCGCTGTGGGCGAAGGCCGCGCTCGCCGTGCTCGGCGTCGGGCTCGCCTTCTGGCTCTACCGCGTGCCTTCGCGCGACCGGCCGGCGCGCGGCTAGCGCAGGCGCCGGCGGGCGGACCGCCCGATGGCGTCCGACTCGACGATGCGCACGCCGGCAGCGCCTTCGCGCGCCGCCGCGACCAGCGCCGCGGCCACATCGTGCGCTGCGACCGGCTTGTATTTCCCCGGTGCGAGGAAGCCGAAGCGCTTGGCGATCTCCTCGCCGAGGCGGAACTCGCGCCGCTCGCCGAGGAGCAGCGACGGCCGCACGATCGTGACCGCGGGGTAGCCGAGCGCGAGCACCGCGTCCTCCAGCTCGCCCTTGACGCGGTTGTAGAAGAAGGGCGACCGCGCGGCGGCGCCGAGCGCGGAGACGAGCAGGAAGTGCCGCGCGCCCTCGGCGAGCGCCAGGCGCGCGAGCGCGAGCGGGTACTCGTAGTCCGCGCGGCGGAACGCCGCCTGCGATCCCGCCGCCCGGATGGTCGTGCCGAGCGCCGAGATCACCGCGTCGGCGCCGAGCGCCGCGTGGTGCCGCTCGAGCCGGTCGAAGTCGACAAGGCGTTCGACGAGCTTCGGGTGCCTGGCGGCGTCGCCCCCGAGCGGGCGGCGCACGAGGGCCGTGACACGGGAGAAGGCAGGGTCGGCGAGGGCGAGGCGCAGCACCTCGCCGCCGACGAGGCCGGTGGCTCCGGCGAGCACCAGGGTCTTCTTCTTCGTCATCGGCTTTCCGTCCCCGTCAGGGACCGAGCGCGACCGAGAGCGCGATCAGCCATTGGCCGGCGAAGTAGGTGGAGAGGCTCAACGCGCGGCCCGCGCGGAAGGCGTGGCCGAAGCGGTTCAGCGCGAGGAGCGCATCCGAGGCGAGGAAGAGGAGCGCGCCGGCGGCCGCGTGGAGCGCAGCGCCCGTGCCCACCGCAAGGGCGCGGGCGGCCGCGATCCAGGTCATCACCACGATGACCGCGACGTAGGCGACGACCGGCGCCTTCAGCCGGCCGAGCCCCGGCCAGAGGATGCGCAAGATGACCGCCGCGACCGCCGCGAGGGCAACGAGCGCGAGCGGCGCGGTGCCGAACGGGACGCCCCCGGCGAACGCGACGATGTAGGCGATGTGCGCCGCCAGGAACGCCGCGAGCCCCGCCACGAAGCGGTCGCGCGGCAGCATCAGGAACACGTCGCCCGCGAGCGAGAGCGCGAGGCCGGTGACGATCGCCCACTGGTAGCGCGGCGCGACCTCTCCCGCCGGCAGGCACGCGATCGCGAGGATGAGCGCGGTGGTGAGCGGCTTGAAGACGTAGACGCGCCAGCGCGGGCCGCGATACTCCGCCGGGATGTGGAGCGACGCCGAGACGAGCGCGGCGGCGGTCAGCGCGAAGACGAGAGGGCTCAAGGGGCGCTCGCGAAGGGGTGGGCCATTCTACGGGCCCGCGCGCCTTTACACGGAGGTTCCGCCGGGCCGAGAATGCGCCCTCCCGTCGCTTCCATCTCCTTGCTCCCATGCCGCCGACCTTCGAGGACCACGCCGAGGGCCTGACGCTGCCGCCCGTGCGGCGCGTCCCCGTCCTGCGGCCGTTCCAATGGCTCAAGCTCGGGTGGCGCGACTTCACGCGCGTGCCCTTCTGCAGCGGCTACCACGGCCTCGCCGTGGCGCTCGGCGGCGCGGTGGTGGTCTGGATCGCGCTCAGGTTCTGGCCGCTCCTGCCCGGCGCGGTGTCGGGTTTCCTGCTCGTCGGTCCGATCCTCTGCACCGGCCTCTACGCGCTCTCGCGCCGGCTCGCCGCGGGCGAGCGCGCGGGCATGGGCGACGTGCAGGCGGCGTGGCGCAGCGGCACGAGGCCGCTCGTCTGGATGGGCCTCATCCTCGCGATCGCCGCGACCGCGTGGGTGCTCCTCTCCGCGGTCCTCGTGGCGCTCTTCGTCAAGGAGCCGATCACCGGCCTTGCCGGTTTCCTGCGCTTCATCGTCCTCTCGGAGAGCTCGCACCTCTTCACGATCTGGGTGCTCGCCGGCGGCCTCGGGGCGGCGCTCGTCTTCGCGGTGACGGTCGTTTCGGTGCCGCTCATCCTCGACCGCGACATCGACATGCTCTCGGCGATGGCGACGAGCGTCCGGGCGGTGGGCGAGAACCCGTTCGCGATGGCGCTCTGGGCGACCATCGTCATGGTCGCCACGGCGCTCTCCATGGCCACTGCGATGCTCGGCTTCGTGATCGCGATCCCGGTCATCGGCCACGCGACCTGGCACGCCTACCGCGACGTCGTCGACGCCGACGCCCTGCCGCTGCGCCCCTAGCCCGACCCTGCATGTTCGGCCTCACCGAAGAGCAGATCGCCGAGTTCGGGGTGACCTTCGGCCTCGGCGGGCTGATGGCCTTCATGCTCTTCATCATCTGGGACCTCGCGAAGAAGTCCAAGGCCGGCCGTTTCGGCACCTTCGTGCTCTTCTTCGTGCTCGCCTTCGGTATCCTCGGCTTCGTCGCGAAGCAGGTGATCGCCTGGATCCTGGGGCTGTGACCGCGTGAACAGGCTGCCGAAAAACGCTTCCCGGCGCCCGCCGGCGGCGACCACCACCGACGCCGTCGGGGGGAGGCGTTTTTCGGCAGCCCCTGAGTCAGGGGGTCGAGGGGGACGTGTCCCCCGTTTTCAACACCCTGGGAGAGGCGGTGGCCGATGCCGACGAGGGAAGACGTGAAGGCCGCGCTGGTGATCGGCGCCGGCGACGCGACCGGGGGCGCGATCGCGCGCCGGTTCGCACGCGAGGGCTACGCGGCCTGCGTCGTGCGGCGCAACGCCGACAAGCTCGCGCCGCTCGTCGCCGCGATCGAGGCCGAAGGCGGCCGCGCGCGCGGCTTCGGCTGCGACGCGCGCAAGGAAGAGGAGGTCATCGGGCTGGTCGAAGCGGTCGAGCGCGACGTCGGGCCGATCGAGGTCTTCGTGTTCAACGTCGGCGCGAACGTGCCGTCCTCCATCCTCGAGGAGACCGCGCGCAAGTATTTCAAGATCTGGGAGATGGCCTGCTTCGCCGGGTTCCTCACCGGCCGCGAGGTGGCGAAGCGCATGGCCGCGCGCGGCGCCGGCACGATGATCTTCACCGGCGCGACGGCTTCGCTGCGCGGCTCGGCGCGCTACGCCGCGTTCGCCGGTGCGAAGCACGCGCTGCGGGCGCTCGCGCAGAGCATGGCGCGCGAGCTCGGGCCGCGGGGCGTCCACGTCGCGCACGTCGTGATCGACGGGGCCATCGACACCGCCTTCATCCGCGAGACCTTTCCCGAGCGCTACGCCGAGAAGAAGCCCGTCGGCGGGCTGCTCGACCCCGAGCACATCGCCGAGAACTACTGGAACCTGCACCGCCAGCCGCGCGACGCCTGGACGCACGAGCTCGACCTGCGGCCGTACGCCGAAACCTGGTGAACGAAAGGGAAACGCCATGACCACCGTCGAGTTCGTCTTCGACTTCGGCAGCCCCAACGCCTACCTCGCGCACAAGGTGATCCCGGCGATCGAGCACCGCACCGGCGCGCGGTTCGAGTACGTGCCGTGCCTGCTCGGCGGCATCTTCAAGGCGACCGGCAACCAGTCGCCGATGAGCGCGTTCGCCGGCGTGAAGAACAAGCTCGCCTACGACCGGCTCGAGATGGACCGCTTCGTGAAGCGCCACGGCCTCGCCGCGTTCCGCTGGAACCCGCACTTCCCGGTGAACACGCTCGCCATCATGCGCGGCGCCGTGGCGGCGCAGATGGACGGCGAGCTCGCCTCCTACGTGGATGCGATGTTCCGCGGCATGTGGGAGGAGGGCCGCAAGCTCGACGACCCGGCGGTGATCGCCGAGACCCTCGCGGCCGCGGGCTTCGACCCGGCGCGCTTCCAGGCGCGGATCCAGGACCAGGCCGTCAAGGACAGGCTCGCGGCGAACACCGCGCGGGCCGTCGAGCGCGGGGCGTTCGGCGCGCCGACCTTCTTCATCGGCGGCGAGATGTGGTTCGGCAAGGAGCGCCTGCGGGACATCGAGGACCACCTCGCCGGGCGCGCATGAGCGCGCGGCCGCGCATCGTCGTGCTCGACGACTACGAGCGGGCGCTGCGGCGGCTCGCCGACTGGTCGGCGGTCGATGCGCGCGCCGACGTCGTGGTCCACTACGAGAAGCTCGCCGGCGACGCGCTCGCCGCCGCGATCGCGAACGCCGATGCGATCGTCACCGTGCGCGACCGCACGCCCTTCCCGGCGGAGCTCGTCGCGCGGCTGCCGAACCTGCGCTATTTCGTCTTCACCGGCGCGCGCAACACGCGCATCGACCTCGCCGCGTTCGCCGCGCGCGGCGTCCCGGTGAGCCACACGGGCAAGGACGCGGGCAAGGATGCGACCGCCGAGCTCACCTGGGCGCTCATCCTCGCGGCGGCGAAGCGCCTCGACGCGCAGCTCGCGCTCGTGCGCGAGGGCCGCTGGCGCGACGGCGGCATGCTTCCCGCGATCCTCAGGGGCGAGCGGCTCGGCCTCGTCGGCTTCGGCGAGATCGGCCAGCGCGTCGGCCGCGTCGGCGCGGCCTTCGGCATGGAGCCCGTCACCTGGAGCCCGCACATGACGCAAGAGCGTGCGGCCGCGGGCGGCGCGCGGGCGGTGACGCTCGAAGAGCTCCTCGCCACGTCGCGCGTGGTGAGCCTGCACCTCGTGCCGTCGGCGGCGACGGCGCGGCTCATCGACGCAGCGCGCCTCGCGACCATGCGCACCGACGCGATCCTCGTCAACACCTCGCGCGCAGCGCTCCTCGACATGGCGGCGCTCGAGGGCGCGCTCCGCGCGGGCCGCCCGGGGGCCGCGGCGATCGACGTCTTCGACGCGGAGCCACTCCCGCCGGGCAGCGCGCTCGCGCGCCTGCCCAACGCGCTGCTCACGCCGCACCTCGGCTTCGTCGCCGAGCCGGTGTTCGCGACCTTCGCGCGCGGCGTCGTCGAATGCCTCACGGCCTGGCTCGAGGGCGGGCCGCTGCCGCGCACCCTCGCTCCGGCGTGACGCCCGCTACTCTTTGAAATAGACGAGCTGGAAGCTCGTCGCGAGCAGCGTGCCGTCGTCGCCCCAGATCTCCGCGGTCTGATCGGCGTAGCCCGCGCCGAATCGCAGCGAGCGTGCCACCCCGAGGACGAAGCGGTCGCCCTGCCGGGCGAGCGCGCCGCCATCGGCGTGGAAATACGTGGTCAGCGTGACCGTGGCCGCCGGCACCCACTTGCCCCGGCGCCGGTAGATGCGCGGATAGAAGACATCGCAGAGCGCCGCGAGCGCGGGGAAGTCGAGCGGCCGCGGCGGATCGTCGCGCACCCACGTGCAGCTCTCGGAGTCCTCGGCCTCGCGCGGCTGCGCGAAGTCGGGCAGGTCGCCACGCACCACGCGGAAGTCGTAGCGGCCGAACCACGCCGGCCGGCCCGCCACGCGGCTGCGCGCAAGCGACGTCGCTGGCGGCACCTCGGGCGGCGCGATCTCCGTCGAAGACCACGTTTCGCGGCGCGCGCCGAAGACGGCGCTCGCGGTCGCAGCGGGCTCGCCCGACTGCGTGAGCTCGATCCACCAATGCTGCGTCGAGCGGTTGGTCCGCACCGGCCGGGCCGTGATGCGGAAAGGACCGTCGGCGATCGGACCGGCGTAGTTGACGGTGAGCGCGAGCGCTTCGCCGGCGCGGGCGCGGTGCGTCCACGCAGCGTTGAGGAGCTGCGCGGCGACGATCCCGCCGTAGGGACCGACCATGTTCGCGTAGCCCGGGCTCGTCGCGCCGGCGAAGGCATCGTCGCCGTCGGGGAGGAGGCGGATCGCGGCGTCGAAAGGGTGGAGATCGGCGGGCATCGCTTTCGCGCGCGGCACGAAGCGCGCCGGCGCCGCGGATGATACGGCAAGCGCTGCCGGGCGGCGGCGCAGGCCGCTACGGCGCACCCCATGCGGCTTCTTTCATGACACCGGCGAGCATGGCGTAGGCCGTCGCCCACGCCGCCCGGACCTCGGGCGTGTAAGCATCCTGCAGGATCATGGCGAGCGACCACAGCAGGGCCCGCTTCACGGAGTCGAAGTGCTCCGCGCGAACGCCATAGCCCGCGTGCCGCACGCCGAGCTGCTGCACGACCGGAACCAGCGTCGGGATGTTGGAGAGCCCGCCCACTGCGACGGCGAGGACCTGCATGAACTTCTGGCCCTGCGCCTTCATGTCGCCCTTGAAGAGCGCCGCGGCGGCCGGGTCGATCTCGGCGAGCCGCCCGTAGAAGAGCTCGCCGGCCGTCGCCGCGACCGGCTGCACGGTGCGGAACGTCGACTGCACCAACGCGATCTGTCGGGGCGTGAGGCTCATGTTCAGGCGTCCGGGGGGCCGGGCGCTACCGCCACGCGGCGCGCGCCCGTCGGGGGGGCGTCGCACGTTCCGTGCCACCGGCTCGTGCCCTGTGCGCGCCGCGCGCCCCCGCCTCCGAGACCTGCGGCGCAAGCGACTTCGGCCCAAGGCCGGTGCATTGGGGCGCGCGCCGGCGCCATGGTTGTGCACGGCGCCGCCCCGGCCAACCACGGTTCGCCACGCAATGCGGGTCTTCGCAGCCAAGCCCGGTGGGCGAGTTGTCCCGGGATCGATGGGCGCGGACGGGTGGCGCCCACCGAACCCCCACCCCGACCCTCTCCCGGCAAGCGGCACGGGGGCGCAAGGGAGGGGGGCGGGCGCCGGCGAAGGCATCGTCGCCGTCGGGGAGGAGGCGGATCGCGGCGTCGAAGGGGTGGAGATCGGCGGGCGTCGTCTCCGCGCGCGCAGCAGCGCAAGGCCCCTCGCCTCAGTCTTCTGTCCTGTGCCCTCTGAGGAGCCGCGGGATCATTCGCCCCAGCACGTCATCCCTGCGCAGGAAGTAGTGATAGAGCGCTGCGGCCACGTGCACCGCGATCAGGCAGACGAGCGCGAGCGCGAGGATGCGGTGCACGGCGAAGGCGGTCTTGGCCGCCTCCTTGTCGGGCGCGACGACGCCCGGCAGCGAGAACAGGCCGAAGATGTCGAGCGCCGGGAAGAGCGAGATGCCGACATAGCCCGCGACCGCCGCGGCGACGGCGAGGACGTAGAGCCCCCAGTGGCTTGCGTGGCTCGCGAGGCGCTGCCAGGGTTCGAGCGTCGGCTCGTCCGCGGGCGCGCCGCGCGTGAGACGGTAGGCGAGCCGCCAGAGCACGACGGCGAAAATCGTCACGCCGAGGAGCTTGTGCAGGGTGTAGAGCGCGCCGGTGACGCCGTCCCAGATGTCGAGCGTCCCGCCGCGGTAGGTCATGTACACGCCGACCGGGATCTGCAC
>JAOAEA010000051.1 GCA_026417035.1 Burkholderiales bacterium | reverse complement strand
CCGCCGAAGCGGACCTGGCCCGCGGTCGGCGCGACGAGTTGCAGGATCGCTTTCCCGGCTGTCGTCTTGCCCGAGCCCGACTCGCCGACGAGCGCGAGCGTCCGCGCCGGCGGGATCGCGAGACTGATGCCGTCGACCGCCCGCACGTGGCCGACGGTGCGCTTGAGGATGCCCTTGCGGATCGGAAAGTGCACCGCGAGACCGCGCACGTCGAGAAGCGGCGGCGCGCCTGGCGCGCGTGCGGCGGCCGCCTCGGGGCTCGCCGATGTAGTCTCGGGCGGCCCGGCCGGCCCTGCCTCGCGGAGGTGGCAGCGCACGCGGTGGCCGTCGCCGACGGGCGTCCATCCCGGCGCCTCGCTGCGGCACCGCCCGGTCGCGAGGTCGCAGCGGTCCGCGAATCGGCAGCCGGCGAAGACGCCGGTGAGCGGCGGCACCTGCCCGGGGATGGCGGCGAGCGCGCCGCCGCGCTTGGTCCGGTCGGGCAGGGCCGCGAAGAGCTTCCGCGAATACGGATGCTGCGGCGCGCGCAGGAATGCGTCGCGCCCGGCGACCTCCACGAGCTCGCCGGCGTACATCACGCCGACGCGGTGCGCCATCTTCGCGACGATGCCGAGGTCGTGCGTGATGAGCAGCATCGACATGCCGCGCTCGGCCTGCAGGCGGCCGAGCAGGTCCAGCACCTGCGCCTGGATCGTGACGTCGAGCGCGGTGGTCGGCTCGTCGGCGATGAGGAGATCGGGCTCGCCGGCGATCGCCATCGCGATCATCGCCCGCTGCTTCATGCCGCCCGAGAACTGGAACGGATAGTCGTCGATCCGGTGCGACGGCTCCGGAATGCCCACGGCGGCGAGCAGCTCGATCGTCCGCTCGCGCGCCGCCTCGCCCGCGAGCCCGCGGTGGCGCGCGAGCACCTCGGCGATCTGCTGGCCGATCGTGAGCACCGGGTTCAGGCTGGTCGCCGGCTCCTGGAAGATGATCGCGATCCGGCGGCCCCTCACGGTGCGCATCGCGGCCTCGGGCAGCCCGAGCAGCTCGACGCCCGCGAGGTCCACGCGGCCGGCCACGATGCGACCGGTCTCGGGCAGCAGGCGCAGCACCGACAGCGCGGTCATGCTCTTGCCGGAGCCCGACTCGCCGACGAGGGCGAACGTCTCGCCGCGGCGGATCTCGAATCCGACGCCGTCGAGCGCGCGCACCACCTCGCCGCCGGTCTCGAGGCAGGTGGCGAGGCCGTCGACCTGGAGCAGCGCGTCGCTCACCGCGCCGTCCCCGCGGCGGGCGCCGGTGCCCCGCCGACGCGGGTGCGCGGGTCGAACGCGTCGCGGACCGCGTCGGCGAAGAGGTTCGCAGCCAGCACCAGCGTGAACATGAAGCCGAATGCCGCCGCGAGCGCCCACCACACCATCGGCTCGCGCGCGAGCTCGAGGCGCGCCGCGTTGATCATCGTGCCGAAACTGGTCATGGTCGGATCGACGCCGACGCCGACGTAGGAGAGCACCGCCTCGGCGAGGACGAGGCCGCTGAAGTCCATCACCAGCGCGACGATGACGAGGTGCATCACGTTCGGCAGGATGTGGCGCGTCACGATGCGCGCGTCGCCCACGCCGAAGGCGCGCGCCGCCTGGATGTATTCGAGCTCGGCAAGCTTCAGGGTCTCGCCGCGCAGCAGGCGCGCCAGCCCGGTCCAGCTGGTGAGGCCGAGGATGACCGCGAGGAAGAGCAACCGCAGGTCGGCGCGCTGCGCCGCCGTCGGGAAGAGCTCCGGGTGGGTGTCGATGTACACCTGCATCATCAGCACCGCCGCCGCGATCAGCAGCACCGCCGGGATGGAGTTGAGCGTCGTGTAGACGTACTGGATCGCGTCGTCCACCCAGCCCTTGAAGTAGCCAGCGGAGATCCCGAGCAGGATCGCGAACGGCAGCATCACGAGCGTCGTCAACCCGCCGATCACCAGGGCGGTGCGCACGCTCTTCAGGGCGAGATAGAGCACGTCCTGCCCGACCTTGTCGGTCCCGAGCACGTGATACCCGGCCGCGAGGAACGCGGCGGGGAAAGCGAGCGCGAGGAGCGCGCCCGCGGTGACGAGCATCGCGCGCCAGGGGAGCTCGGTCTCCCCGCGCCACACCGCGCGCCACGCCGCGGCGACCGTGCTCGCCCGCCTCCGGGCGATCCGCCGGGCGGCGGCGAGCGCCACCGCCGCCCAAACCGCGGCGGCGGCCAGGACGCCGCCCGCGGCGCGCAGCGCGATGTCGGCGGCGCGGTCGGCCTCGTCGGCGAGGTGGGCCCCGCCGAAGCGCAGGCGCGGGAACTCGCGCTGCACCCGGCCGTCGGCGAGCTCCAGGGTTTCGCGCGCGAAAGAGCGCGTCGCGAGCGGCGCCGAGTAGGTCTTCTCGGTGCGCGTCCGCAGCGGCTCCAGCAGCGCGTCGAGCGCCGAGCGCACCTCGACCGAGTACGCGGTCCTGCCGTCGGCGTCGCCGCGCGCCAGCGCCGGCCGGTAGTGCAGCGAGTCGAGCAGCCCGACCGCCACGTACGCGGAGAGCACCACCGCCGCGGCCATCCCGGCCGGGCTGCGCGCGACGCGCCGCCACGGCGCTGCGAGATGGGGCTTGCGCCGCGCGTGCGCCGCGTAGGCCGCGACCGCCGCGACGGCGAGCCAGAGGAGCGCGTCGGTCCAGAGCACGACCGGCATCATGCGAGGCGCACCCGGGGGTCGACGAGCGTGTAGGAAACGTCCGTGAGGATCAGGCCGGCGATGTAGAGCACCGAGCCGAGGAAGACCATCGAGCGCACCACGGCGAAGTCCTGCGCCTGGATCGCGTCGATGGTGTAGCTGCCGAGCCCGGGGATCCCGAAGAACGATTCCGAGAGGAGGCTTCCCATGAAGAGGAGCGGAATCACCACGACGGCGCCGGTGAGGATCGGGATCATCGCGTTCTTGAGCACGTGGCGGAAGAGGACCGTGGTCTCGGCGAGCCCCTTGGCGCGCGCGGTGCGCACGTAGTCGCGGCCCATCTCCTCGAGGAAGATCGTGCGGTACCAGCGCACGCCGCTGCCGATCCCGCTCACCACCCCGACCACCACCGGCAGGACGACGAACTTCAGCGCGTCGAGCCCCTCCTGGTAGCCGGAGATCGGGACGAGGCTCCAGGACTTGGCCACCAGATACTGCCCGCCGATGATGTAGAAGAGCGTCGAGACCGACATCATCGACACCGCGAGCACCACGCCCCACAAATCGATGGCGGTCGCGCGGAAGAACGCCACCAGCATCGCCATGGTCACGTTCGCCGCGATGCCGATCAGGAACACCGGGATCGCCAGGGCGAGGCTCGGCCCCATCCGCGAGAGGATCTCGTGGCGGATGTTGCGTCCGTCGTCCGCGTTGCCGAAGTCGAAGAGGAAGAGCTTCACCGATTTTTCGAAGAAGATCGTGTCGGCGAGCTTCCCGGCGCCGGCCGCCTGCGCGTTCCAGAGGAGCGGCCGGTCGTAGCCCCGTTCCGCCTTCCACTTCTCGATCGCCTCCGGCGTCACCCGCTTCGCCCCGAGCTGCATGCGCGCCATGTCGTCGGGCGTGTTGACGACGAAGAAGAGCGCGAAGGTGATGAGGTTCACCCCGATGAGGATCGGGATCGCGTAGAGCACGCGGCGGACGATGTAGGCGGTCACGCGCCGCTCCCCGCCGGCCGCGCCGCCGCCCGTTCGCGCCGCCGGTACGCGCGCACGGCCGGCGCGGCCATCAGCACGACGAGCGCGAGGAGCGCGAGGAGGGGCCACAGGACCGGCCGGTTCCACTCGTCCCGGCGCGCCTCGCGCGAGGCGGTGTCGATGCGGTAGAACTTCAGCCCGTTCCTCGCCATCTGGTTGGGCTTCACGTTTCCGACCCACTCGTGGGCGAGGCTGTATTCCTTCGGATGGAAGCCCCACACCCATGGCGCGTCCTCGCGCGCGATCGCCAGCATGCGGTCGATGATCGCCTGGCGCTCGGGGCCGTTGTCCATGTTCTTCATCTGGGCGAAGAGCCGGTCGTACTCCGGGTTCTGGTAGTTCGCGGCGTTCTCCCCGCCCGAGCGTGCGCGCGCCTGCGGGCCATTCAGGAGGAACATGAAGTTCTCGGGGTCGGGATAGTCGGCGTTCCAGCCGAGGAAGAAGAGCTGCGTGTTGCCCTGCCGGATCTTCTCCTGGAAGCGGTTCCAGTCGGTCGCGCGGATCTCGAGCTGGATGCCGAGCTTCGCGAACTGCCGCCGGTACCAGTCGAGGCGCGGCTTGTCGCCCGGGCCGCGCTGCACCGTGTCGAGGTAGAGCACCAGCGGCTCGCCGGTCTGCGCGTCGCGGCCGTCGGGGAAGCCCGCCTCCGCGAGGAGCTTGCGCGCGGCTTCGATCGAGCGGCGGCGGGGCTTGCCGTCGGCCCACTCGTACACGACCGGATTGACGCCCTCGCGCCCCTCCCGGTAGCCGAAGATGCCCGGCGGGATCGGGCCCATGCCGGGAATGCCGCGCCCGTTCTGGAAGATCGAGATGAACTCCTCCCAGTCGACCGCGATCGAGATCGCCTGGCGCAGCTTCTTCGCGCGCTCGGAGAGGCCGCCGACCACGGGGTCGAGGAAGTTGAACGCGAGGTAGAAGGTGCTCGTGCCGACCGAGGTGCGCAGCCGGATGCCCTTCGCCTCCATCTCGGGCGTCAGGCTCGCTTCGCCCTCGAGGTCGATGCGCACCGCCTGGTCGAAGTTGTCCGAGGCGATGCCCGACTGGTCGTAGTAGCCCTGCAGGAACTTGTTCCAGTAGGGGATGCCCTCTTTCTCGCGCGTGAACACCACGCGGTCGATGAACGGCGCGCGCTTGCCGGCGTCCGCGAGCAGCCCCTCCGCGGCGTCGCCGGGCTCGCCCGCGGACGGGTAGCGCTCGCCGCGGAAATGGGGGTTGCGCTCGAGCACCATCCGCGCGTTCGGGTTGTTCTCGGCGAGCATGTAGGGGCCCGTGCCGACCGGGTACCAGTCGAGCGTCAGGTTGCGCCCGTCGTTCATCCCGCGCTGCGAGTAGAAGCGGTCCGCCTCGACCGGCAGCGGCGCGAAGAAGGGCATCGCGAGCCAATAGGCGAACTGCGGGTACTTGCCCTTGATGCGCACGCGGTAGGTGTAGCGGTCCACGGCTTGCGCGCCGTCGAGCGGGAAGCGCGTGAGGTCGATCCAGGGCAGACCCTTGTCCGCCACGCCGAAGCGTTCGCGGTGGGCCGCGACGAGCCGCGCGTTCTCGTCCTTCAGCCGGTCGCCGAGCTCCTTGAGGCCGACGATGTACTCGCTCATGTGCCCGAAGATCGGCGAGTTCACCCGGGGATGGGCGAGGCGCTTGATCTGGTAGACGTAGTCGTCCGCGGTGAGCTCGCGCGTGCCGGTCTTCTCGAAGTCGGAGAGCTTGTGGCGCCGGCGGATCTCGGACTCCGGCAGGTCGAGGTAGAGCGGCGCGCCATCCTCGCCCCTGGCGAACGCCGGGTGCGGCTGGTAGCGGATCCCCGGCTGGATGCGGATCTCGTATTCGCTGTAGGCGACACGCTCTGCGGGCGCATCGGCGGGGAGCTCCCGCCCGTCGCGGTCGAAGAAGCGCGGCCGCGGGACCTCGGCCGCGGTCTGCGGGATGAGCTCGTAGGGCCGCTTCAGGTAGTGGTACTGCAGCGGCGGCTCGTACACCTGGCTCGTGAAGCCCCACTCGTCGGCCGTATACGAGCGCGCCGGGTCGAGCGTCTTCGGCCGCTCGATGAAAGAAGCGTAGAGGGTGTTCGTGCCCCGCTCGCCAGCGGGATAGGGATCGTTCCACGCGTCGCCGCAGCCGGCGGCGAGGGCGAGCCAGGCGATGAGCGGGATGGCCAGCGCGCGCATGGTGGGCGAGTGTAGCGGAAGCGCGCCGCGCTTCGGGCCGCGCCGGCCCCGGCGGTGCCGCGGCTATAATCCGCGCCACCTTCCGTCCCTGGGGCCGACATGGGCTTTCTCGACAAGAAAAGGATCCTCGTCACCGGCGTGATCTCGAACCGGTCGATCGCCTACGGCATCGCCAGGGCCTGCCGCCGCGAAGGCGCGGATCTCGCGTTCACCTACCAGAACGACCGCTTCCGCGAGCGGGTGACCGAGATGGCGCGGGAGCTCGCCTCGGACCTCGTCTTCCCGCTGGACGTGACGGAGGACGCGCAGATCGACGCCGTGTTCGCCGGCTTGCGCGAGCGCTGGGACGGCCTCGACGGGCTCGTTCACGCCATCGCCTACGCGCCGCGCGAGGCGATCGCGGGCGACTTCATCGAGGGCGTGTCGCGCGAGGCGTTCCGCATCGCGCACGACATCTCCAGCTACAGCTTCGCGGCGCTCGCCAAGGCCGCGCTGCCCATGATGCGCGGGCGCGCCGGCGCGATGGTGACGCTCACCTACCTCGGCGCGGAGCGCGTCGTGCCCAACTACAACACGATGGGCGTCGCCAAGGCGAGCCTCGAGGCCGTCGTCCGCTACCTCGCGGCGAGCGCCGGACCGAAGGGCATCCGCGTGAACGGCATCTCGGCCGGCCCTATCAAGACCCTCGCGGCCGCGGGCATCTCCGGGTTCTCGCGCATCCTGAAGTTCGTCGAGGAGCACGCGCCGCTGCGGCGCAACGTCACCATCGACGACGTCGGCAACGTGGCGGCGTTCCTGCTCTCCGATCTCGCCGCCGGGATCACCGGCGAGATCACTTACGTGGACTCGGGTTTTAACACCGTGATGGGCGGGATGCCCGCCGCGCCCGGCGGCGAGGGCTGAGCCTCGGCCCGCGGGGGGCGGCGCGAGGTTCGGGATCAGCCGCCCTTGCGCTGCAGGTTCTCCTTGTTGACCTCGATCTTCGCGCGGCTCTTGAGGCCCTGGACGAACGCCTGGTATTCCGTGCCCGCGGCCTGCCGCGCGAGCCCGGCCTCCGCGGCGCGCACGCGCGCCTCGTCGGCCGCGGCGGGACCGGCGACGCGCGTCACCCGGTAGATCGCGAAGCCGCCCGGCCCGAGGTCGGTCGCGACGTACGCGGGCAGCTTCGCCGGGTCGACCTGGAACACCGCGCGCACCGCGTCCGGACGCAATCCCGCCGGGTTCTCCCGGCTGACGAGCCGCGGCGCGCTCCACTTCGTGTCCGCCGCGCCCCCGGCGCGGAGCTGATCGAGCCGCTCGTTCGCGGCTCTCTGCGCAGCGGCGAGCGCTTCCTGCTGGCGCAGCCGCGCCTCGACCTCGGTGCGCACGTCCTCGAGCGGACGCACCGTCGCCGGCCGGTGCTCGACCACGCGCGCCACCGCGAGCGTGCTCGGGCCGATCTCCACCGCGTCGGTGTTGCGCCGCTCCTTGATCGCGTCGGCGGCGAAGACCGCGGCACGGAGCTTCGGATTGGCGAGCGGCCCGGTCGTTTCGCTGTCGCGCGCGATCCAGCCGCTCGTCTGCGCCCGCAACTTGAACTTGTCGACGAGCGGCTTCAGGCTGTCGGGCTGCTCGTAGGCGAGGTTCGTGAACGCCTCGGCCGCCTCGGCGAACTGCCTGCCGGCGCGCTGTTTCGCGAGCTCCCTCTCGATCTCCGGCCGCACGTCCTCGAAGGGCACCGTCCGCTCCGGCCGCACCGCCGTCACCTTGATCACGTGGAAGCCGAACTCCGTCTCCACCGGGTCGCTCACCTGGTTCGGCTTGAGCGAGAACACCGCGTCCTCGAAGGGCTTCACCATCGCGCCGCGGCCGAACGCGCCGAGGTCGCCGCCCTGCGCCGCGGAGCCGGGATCCTGGGAGAGCTTCTTCGCGAGCTCCGCAAACTTCGCCGGATTCGCGCGCAGCTCGCGCACCACCTCTTCGGCCTTCTGGCGCGCCGCTGCCCGCTCCTTGGGATCGGCGCCCGCGGCGATCAGGATGTGGCTCGCCTGCCGGGTCTCCGGCTGCTGGTATTGCGGGAGGTGCTGCTCGTACCAGGCCTTCGCCTCGGCCGGCGTGACCCCGCCGGCGACGGCGAGCGTTTCGGGCGACAGGACGACGTACTCGACGCGCACCTGCTCGGGAACCTCGAAGTCCCTGCGGTTCTCCGCGTAGAACTTCTCGATCGCCTCGGGCGTCACCTTCACCTGCGCAGCGAACTGGGCGGGCGGGAACACGACCTCCGCGACCTCGCGCTGCTCGGCGCGCAGCGCGGCGAAGTCGCGCGCGGCGGTCCGCGCCACGAACGCCGATTCGGCGATCGCCGCGGCGACCTGCTGCTGGGTGAGGTCCTGCCGCAGCAGCGCCTCGAACATCGCCGGGGTGAGGTTCTGGCCGCGCAGGAGCTGCTCGTAGCGTTCCTTCGAGAAGACGCCGTTCTCCTGGAAGGCGGGGATGGCGAGGATGGTCTCGCGCAGCGCCTCGTCGCTCACGCCGAGGTTGCGCTTGGCCGCGTAGAGCTGGAGCACGCGCTGGGTGACGAGCTGGTCGAGGAGCTCCTGGCGCATCGTCGGCGAGTCGAGCACCGAGCTGTCGACGTTGCCGCCGAGGACCGCCCGCAGCTGCTCCTTCTGGCGCTCGAGCGCCTGGTTGAACTCGGCGATGCCGATCGGCGACCCGTCGACCTCGGCCACCTCGTTGGCGAGCCCGACGAAGCGCTGGTAGGACTCGATGCCGAAGAACGCGAACGGCAGGATGACGAGCGCCAGGATCGCCTGCATCAGGCGCTTGTGCTTGCGGACGAAATCGAACATGGATGCCGTTCCTTCCCTGCCCCGCTGCCGCAGCTGACCGCGGCTCGGCGGGAGCGCGCGGCGGCAGGGGCAAACAAAAAAGGCGAACTCGCGTTCGCCTTCGGGATTTGGCGGAGTGGACGGGACTCGAACCCGCGACCCCCGGCGTGACAGGCCGGTATTCTAACCGACTGAACTACCACTCCTCGCGCATGTCGCCCTGGTGGGTGCTGACGGGTTCGAACCGCCGACATTCGCCTTGTAAGGGCGACGCTCTACCACCTGAGCTAAGCACCCTTCCCCCGCCCCGGCGCAAGCCCCCGCTGGGACAATGAAAAAGGCGCCGCTAGTTTAGCGCATCCTTAAGTGCTTTGCCAGCGCGGAACTTGGGCACCCGCGCCGCGCTGATCTTGATCGCGTCCCCCGTCCTCGGGTTGCGGCCCGACCGGGCGGCGCGCTTGCCGACGTAGAAGGTGCCGAAGCCGACGAGCGTCACCTCGTTGCCCTTCTTGAGCGAGGTCTTGATGCTCGCCACGGTCGCATCGAGGGCGCGCTGGGCGGCAGCCTTCGAAATGTCGGCCGACTTGGCGATGTACTCGATCATCTCGGCTTTGTTCACGTCGTTCCCCCGGTTGGCAACAGACTCGCGGGCGCCCCGCGGCGCGACAATTTTTATAGCAACCGCCCCGACGACGGTCAAGCCGCATGCCTGCGCCGTCGCGGCCCGGCGACGGCGCGGCCTGCCCGCTCAGTGCCGCAGCAAACCGGTGCCCGGCTTCTCCTCGGCGACCGGCGCGATCGGCGCCGCGTCCGGCGCCGGCGCGCTCGCGCCCTCGGCGAGCGGCTCCGGCATGCGCTCCAGCGCGACCTCGAGCACCCGGTCGATCCACTTGACCGGCACGATGTCGAGCTTGTTCTTCACCAGGTCGGCGATCTCCGCGAGGTCCTTGACGTTCTCCTCGGGGATCATGACGGTCTTGATGCCGCCGCGCACCGCCGCGAGCAGCTTCTCCTTGAGCCCCCCGATCCCGAGCACCTCCCCGCGCAGGGTGATCTCGCCGGTCATCGCCACGTCCGCGCGCACCGGGATGCCGGTCAGGGCCGAAACGAGCGCGGTGCACATGCCGATCCCGGCGCTCGGCCCGTCCTTCGGGGTCGCCCCTTCCGGCAGGTGGATGTGGACGTCCTTCTCCTGGAAGACCTTGTCCGCGATGCCGAGCCGCGCCGCGCGGCTGCGCACGACCGAGAGCGCCGCCTGGATCGACTCCTGCATCACCTCGCCGAGCTTGCCGGTGAAGATCGTCTTGCCCTTGCCGGGCATGACGGCGACCTCGATCGTGGGGAGCTCGGCGCCGACCTCGGTCCACGCGAGCCCGGTCACCTGGCCCACCTGGTTCTGCTTCTCCGCAACGCCGAACGTGTAGCGGCGCACGCCGAGGAACTTGTCGAGGTTGCGCGGCGTCACCAGGATCTTGCGCTCCTCGCCTTTCGTGAGCAGGGTCTTGACCGCCTTGCGGCAGATCTTGGAGATCTCGCGCTCGAGCGAGCGCACACCGGCCTCGCGCGTGTAGTAGCGGATGATGTCGCGGATCGCGGCCTCGCTCACGTGCAGCTCGTCGGGCTTCACGGCGTTGTTCTTCATCTGCTTCGGCAGCAGGTACTTCGTCGCGATGTTGACCTTCTCGTCCTCGGTGTAGCCGGAGAGCCGGATCACCTCCATCCGGTCGAGGAGCGCCGGCGGGATGTTCAGCGTGTTCGCCGTCGCGATGAACATCACCTCCGAGAGGTCGTACTCGACCTCGACGTAGTGGTCCACGAACGTGTGGTTCTGCTCCGGGTCGAGCACCTCGAGCAGCGCCGAGGCCGGGTCCCCGCGGAAGTCCATCCCCATCTTGTCCACCTCGTCGAGGAGGAACAGCGGGTTGCGCACGCCCACCTTGGTCATGTTCTGCAGGATCTTGCCCGGCATCGAGCCGATGTAGGTGCGGCGGTGCCCGCGGATCTCGGCCTCGTCGCGCACGCCGCCGAGCGACATGCGCACGAACTTGCGGCCCGTGGCGCGCGCGATCGACTGGCCGAGCGAGGTCTTGCCCACGCCCGGGGGGCCAACGAGACAGAGGATCGGCGCCTTCATCTTGTCGATGCGGCTCTGCACCGCGAGGTATTCGACGATCCGCTCCTTGACCTTCTCGAGCCCGTAGTGGTCCTGGTCGAGCACCTTCTCGGCGAGCTTGATGTCCTTCGAGATCTTGCTGCGCTTCTTCCACGGCAGCCCGACCAGCGTGTCGAGGTAGTTGCGCACGACCGTGGCCTCGGCCGACATCGGGCTCATGAGGCGCAGCTTCTTGAGCTCCGCTTCGGCTTTCGTGCGCGCCTCCTTGGGCATGCGCGCCGCCTTGATCTTCTTCTCGATCTCCTCGAGGTCCGCGCCCTCCTCGCCCTCGCCGAGCTCCTTCTGGATCGCCTTCACCTGCTCGTTGAGGTAGTACTCGCGCTGGCTCTTCTCCATCTGCCGCTTCACGCGGCCGCGGATGCGCTTCTCGACCTGCAGGATGTCGATCTCGGCCTCGAGCTGCCCGAGGAGGTGCTCCAGGCGCTGCTTGACGTCGAACATCTCGAGCACCTTCTGCTTCTGCTCGAGCTTGAGCGGCAGGTGCGCGGCGATGGTGTCGGCCAGCCGGCCGGCCTCCTCGATGCCGCCGAGCGAGGTCAGGATCTCGGGCGGCAGCTTCTTGTTGAGCTTCACGTACTGGTCGAACTGCGCGATCAGCGCGCGCCGCATGGCCTCGACCTCGGTCGATTCGGGCCCGTCCGGCGGCACCGCCTCGGCCACGGCCGTGTAGTGGGTGCGGGCGTCGCTGATCTCGCGGATCCGGGCGCGCTGGCCGCCCTCCACCAGCACCTTCACCGTGCCGTCGGGGAGCTTGAGCATCTGCAGGATGTTCGAGATGCAGCCGATGGCGTAGAGATCCTCGGCGCCCGGCTCGTCCTTCTGCGCCGACTTCTGGGCGACGAGCAGGATCGACTTCCCGGACTCCATCGCCGTCTCCATGGCCTTGATGGACTTGGGCCGGCCGACGAAGAGCGGGATCACCATGTGCGGAAAGACCACGACGTCCCGAAGGGGAAGCAGCGGGAAGGTCATGGGCACGGCGGGGAACTCGTGGGAGCTAGACATGGCGGAACCGCCCTTGGGTGGGTGATGGCACGGGAGATTATGAGGGCGCGGCCCCGCAAATCAAGCGAGGCCCGCCGGTCGCGCGGCAGCATTTGGCGCGCCGGCTCAGGCCGAGCCGGCGACCCTGGGCTGGTCGGAGTAGATGAGCAGCGGCTTCGCGTCCCCGTTGATCGTGGGCTCGTCGATCACGACCTTGCTCACGTTCTCCAGGGTGGGCAGCTCGAACATGATGTCGAGCAGCACCTGCTCGAGGATGGAGCGCAGCCCGCGCGCCCCGGTCTTGCGCGCGAGCGCCTTGCGCGCGATCGCGGTGAGCCCCTGCGGGCGCACCTCGAGCTCGACGCCTTCCATCGCGAAGAGCTTCTGGTATTGCTTGATGAGCGCGTTCTTCGGCTCGGTGAGGATCTGGATCAGCGCCTTCTCGTCGAGCTCCTCGAGCGTCGCCTGCACCGGCAGCCGGCCGACGAACTCCGGGATGAGCCCGTACTTGATCAGGTCCTCGGGCTCGACGGTGCGCAGGATCTCGGTGACGTCCTTCGAGTTCTTCAGGCTCTTCACCTCCGCGCCGAAGCCGATCCCGGTCTTCTCGGAGCGCTGGCGGATGATCTTCTCGAGGCCGTCGAAGGCGCCGCCGCAGATGAAGAGGATGTTCGTGGTGTCGACCTGGACGAAGTCCTGGTTCGGGTGCTTGCGCCCGCCCTGGGGCGGCACCGAGGCCACCGTGCCCTCGACGAGCTTCAAGAGCGCCTGCTGCACGCCCTCGCCGGAGACGTCGCGGGTGATGGACGGGTTGTCGCTCTTGCGCGAGATCTTGTCGATCTCGTCGATGTACACGATGCCGCGCTTCGCCTTGTCGACGTCGTAGTCGCAGTTCTGCAGGAGCTTCTGGATGATGTTCTCGACGTCCTCGCCCACGTACCCCGCCTCGGTGAGCGTCGTGGCGTCGGCGATGACGAACGGGACGTTGAGCAGCCGCGCCAGCGTCTGCGCGAGCAGCGTCTTGCCCGACCCGGTGGGGCCGATGAGCAGGATGTTCGATTTCGCGAGCTCCACCTCGTCCGACTTCGAGAGGTGCTTGAGCCGCTTGTAGTGGTTGTAGACGGCGACCGAGAGGATCTTCTTCGCCTGGTCCTGGCCGATGACGTACTCGTCGAGGATCGTGCAGATCTCGCGCGGCGTCGGCAGGTCGGAGCGCGCCGACTTGCCCGAGCGGTCGCCGGAGGCCTCCTCGCGGATGATGTCGTTGCAGAGCTCGATGCACTCGTCGCAGATGAACACCGACGGGCCCGCGATGAGTTTCCTAACCTCGTGCTGGCTCTTGCCGCAGAAGGAGCAGTAAAGGAGCTTCTCGCCGCCGCTCTTGTCGGACATGCCCGCCGTACCCCGCCCTAGGCCGCGACCGGTTCCGTCCGCGACGACAGGATCCGGTCGACGAGACCATACTCCTTCGCCTCGTCGGCCGACAGGAAGTTGTCCCGGTCCGTGTCGCGGGCGATCTTCTCGACCGGCTGGCCGGTGTGCTTGGCCATGATCTGGTTCAGCTTCTCGCGCAGGTACAGGATCTCGCGCGCGTGGATCTCGATGTCGGAGGCCTGCCCCTGGAACCCGCCCATCGGCTGGTGGATCATGACCCGCGAGTTGGGCAGGCAGTAGCGCTTGCCCTTCGCCCCCGCGCACAGCAGCAGCGCGCCCATGCTCGCGGCCTGTCCGATGCACAGCGTCGAGACGTCGGGCTTGATGAACTGCATCGTGTCGTAGATCGCCATCCCGGCGGTCACCGACCCGCCCGGGCTGTTGATGTAGAAGGAGATGTCCTTGTCGGGGTTCTCCGACTCCAGGAACAGGAGCTGCGCCACGATCAGGTTGGCGGTGACCTCGGTCACGGGGCCGACCAGGAACACCACGCGCTCCTTGAGGAGGCGCGAGTAGATGTCGTATGCGCGCTCGCCCCGGCCCGACTGCTCGATCACCATCGGCACCAGGCCGAGCGCCTGCGGCTCGGCGGTCATGCCCTGCCCTGCATACGGGTCGCGCGGGAATCGCGTCATGCGGACCTACCCATCAGATCGTCGAACGACACCGGCGTGTCGGTGACCCTCGCCTCGCCAAGGACCCAGTCGACGACGTTCTGCTCGAGCGCCAACGCTTCGACCTCGGCGATGCGATCCGGTTGAGAATAAAACCATTTTACCACCTCATCGGGCTCCTCATAGCTCGCGGCCTGCTCTTCGACGAGGGCGCGCACCTGCTCGGGCTTCGCGGCGAGGCCCTTCGACTTGACGAGCTCCGCGATGATCAGCCCGAGCGCCACGCGCCGCTTCGCCTGCTGCTCGAAGAGCGTCGGATCGAGCGGCACCTTCTCCATCTTGAGGCCGCGCGCCTCGAGGTCCGCGCGCGCGCCGTTCACCAGCCGCTGGATCTCCATGTCGACCAGCGACTTCGGCAGCGTCAGCGTGGCCGTGTCGAGGAGCGCCTGCATCGCCTTCTGCTTCAGGCCGTCGCCGAGCCGCTTCTTGACTTCCCGCTCCACGTTCGCCCGGATCTCCGCCCGCATCTTCCCGAGGTCGCCGTCGGCCACGCCGAGCGAGCGCGCGAAGGTTTCGTCGAGCGCCGGCAGCCTCGCCTCTTCCACTTTCTTCACCGCGACCGTGAATGTCGCGGTCTTGCCGGCGACGTCCTTGCCGCCGTAATCGTCCGGGAAGCGAAGGTCGAAGCGTTTCGTGCCGCCGGCAGCGAGCCCGGCCACGGCCTGCTCGAATTCGGCGAGCATCCGGCCCTCGCCGACCACGAACGTGGCGTCCGTCCCCTTGCCGCCGGGGAACTCGGCGCCGTCGATCGTGCCGCTGAAGTCGATCGTGACCCGGTCCCCCTCGGCGGCAGCGCGGTCGACCGCCGCGAACGTCCGCCGCTGCTTGCGCAGCACGTCGATGGTCTTGTCCACCTCGGCCTCGCCCACTTCGAGCACCTGGCGCTCGATGGTGCGTTCGCGAAGGTCCCCGAGCACGACCTCGGGGTAGACCTCGAAGGTGGCGCTGAACTCGAGCGTGTCCGCCTCACCGCCCTGCTTCGGCTCGATGCGCGGGTAGCCCGCCACGCGCAGGTTCTGGCCGCGGACGGCCTCGGAGAACGCCTGCTCGATCGCGTCGCCGATCACCTCCGACCGGACTTGCGGGCCGTACTGCTGCTCGAGGATCTTCAGCGGCACCTTGCCCGGGCGGAAGCCGGGCATCCTGACGGTGCGCGCGAGTTTCTTCAGCCGCTCGCCCACCTTGCGCTCGATCTCGGCCGCCGGCACCGCCATCGTCATGCGGCGCTCGAGCTGGCCGAGCGTTTCAATCGTCGTCTGCATCGATCGGTCCTGATCTCGTTTCCCGGGTTGGTGCGAAGGAAGGGACTCGAACCCCCACGCCTTGCGGCGCCAGATCCTAAGTCTGGTGCGTCTACCAGTTCCGCCACCTTCGCGCGGGGGCGCGGCCATCGCACGCCGCGACGCTCGGCGCGATTCTACTCGATTTCGTCTCTATACTGTCGCCCGGCTCGCACCAGAACCCCTTGAATAAACGAAGAATGTCAGTCGGGCACTACGAGAACTTCCCGGTCGCGTCGCTCCTGCTGCCGGCGCGGCTGCGGCGGCCGGTCGCGGTGGTCTACCGTTTCGCGCGCACCGCCGACGATTTCGCCGACGAAGGCGACCTCGCCGACAGCGAGCGCCTCGCCCTGCTCGACGGCTACCGCGAGGAGCTCGACCGCATCGCCGCCGGGCGCGCGCCGGAGTCGGCGCTCTTCCGCGACCTCGCCGCGGTGATCGAGGCGCACCGCGTGCCGATCGCGCCGTTCCGGGACCTGCTCGATGCGTTCTCCCAGGACGTCGTCAAGAAACGCTACTCGAGCTTCGGCGAGCTGCTCGACTACTGCCGCCGCTCCGCCGATCCGGTCGGGCGCGTCCTCCTGCACCTCTTCGACGCCGCCACGCCGGAGAACGTGCGGCGCTCCGACGCGATCTGCTCGGCGCTGCAGCTCGCGAACTTCTGGCAGGACCTCGCCATCGACTGGCGCAAGGGGCGGGTCTACGTGCCCCAGGAGGACTTGGCGCGCTTCGGCGTCTCCGAGCGGCAGCTCGCCGTCGGCGACACCGGCGGCGGGTTCCGCGACCTGATGCGCTTCGAGACGGCGCGCGCGCGGGCGATGCTCGAATCGGGGGCACCGCTCGCCGCCGCTCTTCCCGGCCGCATCGGCCTCGAGCTCGCGCTGATCGTGCAGGGCGGGCTGCGGATCCTGGAAAAGATCGACGCCGCCGCGGGCGACGTGTTCCGCCGCCGTCCGGTGCTCGGCCCGTTCGACTGGCCCCTGATGCTCCTGCGCGCGGCCGGCACACGGCGCGCGCCCCAGCCGTCGCCCGCCCCGTGACGCCGGACGAGTACTGCCAGCAGAAAGCCGCCGCGAGCGGCTCGAGCTTCTACTACGCGTTCCTGTTCCTCCCGGCCGAGCGCCGCCGCGCGATCACCGCGGTCTACGCGTTCTGCCGCGAGGTCGACGACGTCGTCGACGAGGTGCACGACCCGGGCGTCGCGCGGGCGAAGCTCGCGTGGTGGCGCGGGGAGATCGGCGCGCTCTACGCGGGCCGGCCGACCCACCCGGTCACGCGCGCCCTCGCGCCGCTCGTCGGGCGCTTCGACGTGCGCAAGGAGCGGCTCGAGGAGATCCTCGACGGCATGGAGATGGACCTCGGCCACGTGCGCTACCAGGACTTCGCCAGCCTGCGCCGCTATGCCTACCTCGTCGCCGGGGCGGTCGGCATCGTCGCCGCCGGCATCTTCGGCTACACGGATGCGCGCACCCTCGACTACGCGGAGCGGCTGGGCATCGCCTTCCAGCTCACCAACATCATCCGCGACGTCGGAGAGGATGCGCGGCGCGGCCGCATCTACCTCCCGCTCGACGAGCTCGCCCGCTTCGGCGTGTCCGAGTCCGACGTGCTCGCGGGCCGGCCGACCGAGGGCTTCCGCCGGCTCATGGCCTTCCAGACCGAGCGCGCCGAGCGCTGCTACGAGGAGGCCTACGCGGCGCTGCCGGCCGCCGACCGGCGCAGTCAGCGGCCGGGCCTGGTGATGGCCGCGATTTACCGGACGCTGCTCGCCGAGATCCGCCGCGACGGCTTCCCCGTCCTCACGCATCGCGTGTCGCTCACGCCGCTGCGCAAGCTCTGGCTCGCGTGGAAGACGTGGATCGCCGCGTGAGCGCCGGCGGTTTCCGGCGGGCCGGCCCGCCGCGCGGCGGCCGATGAAGCGCGTCGCCGTCGTCGGCGCCGGCTGGGCAGGGCTCGCCGCGGCCACCGCCCTCGCCGAGCGCGGCATTCCGGTGCGCCTGCTCGAAGCCTCGCGGCAGCTCGGCGGACGCGCGCGCCGCGTCGAGCTCGAGGGCGTCGCGGTCGACAACGGACAGCACATCCTGATCGGCGCCTACCGCCAGACCCTGCGTCTCGTCCGGCTCGTGGGGGTCGATCCGGACCGCGTTCTCGCGCGGCTGCCGCTCGAGCTGCGGCTCGCCGGCGGATTCCGCCTCAGGGCGCCGCCCCTGCCCGCGCCCTGGCATCTCGCCGCGGCCCTGGCCGGCGCGCGCGGGCTCGCGGCCGGGGAGAAGCTCGCCGCGCTGCGGTTCATCGCCTCGCTGCGGCGCTCGGGCTATCGGCTCGCCGGAGATTGCACCGTCGGCACGCTCCTCGCGCGCGCACGCCAGCCCGAGCGGATCCGCCGGCGGCTGTGGGAGCCGCTTTGCATCGCTGCCCTCAACACCCCGGCGGCCGAGGCTTCGGCGCAGGTCTTCGCGAACGTGCTGCGCGACACCTTCGAAAGCGACCGCGCCGCATCCGACCTGCTGCTCCCGCGCGCGGACCTCGGCACCGTCTTCCCTGACGCCGCCGCGGCCTTCGTGCGCCAGCGCGGCGGCGAGATCGCCCTCGGCGCGGCGGTGCGCTCGCTCGCGCCCGCGGCGGGCGGCGGATGGAGCGTCGGCGAGGCGGGCCGATTCGCGGCGGTCGTCCTCGCGACGCCCTCCTGGGAGGCGGCCGAGCTACTGCGTGGCGTCGCGGGCCTCGGGCCGCTCGCCGCCGATCTCGCGGCGTTTCGATTTCAGCCGATCTACACGTGTTATCTGCAGTTCGCGGCCGACGTCCGCCTGCCGTTCCCGATGATCGGGTTCGAGGACGGCCCGATCCACTGGGCGTTCGACCGGGGCGCGCTCACGGGCGACGCCGGGCTCATCGCCGCGGTCACGAGCGCGCGCGGCGCCCACGAGGACGCAGGTCTCGAGGCGTTCGCCCGCGCCGCCCGCGAAGCCGTCGCGGCGGTGGCCGCGAGCCTGCCCGAGCTGCGCTGGTCCCGCGTGATCGCCGAACGGCGCGCGACGTTCGCCTGCACGCCGGGGTTGCGCCGGCCCGCGAACCCGACCGCCCTCCCGGGACTCGCGCTCGCCGGCGATTACACCGAGAGCGACTACCCGGGCACGCTGGAGGCGGCGGTGCGAAGCGGCCTCGCGGCCGCAGCGATCGTCGCGCGCGCCGTCGCGGCCTGATCCGCCCGCTCAGCGCAGGGACGCAACGGCGTCGGCGAGCCGCTCGACGGCCGCGACCTCGAGCCCCTCGACCGGGTGCCGCGGCGCGTTCGCCTTCGGGATGAGCGCCCGCGTGAAGCCGAGCTTCGCCGCCTCGCGCAGCCGCTCCTGTCCGCGCGGCGCCGGCCGCACCTCTCCCGCGAGGCCGACTTCGCCGAAGGCGACGAGCTTCGCCGGCAGCGGCTTGCCGCGCAGGCTGGAGACGATCGCGAGCAGCACCGGCAGATCCGCGGCGGGCTCGGCGATGCGCACGCCGCCGACCGCGTTCACGAACACGTCCTGGTCGTAGCAGGCCACGCCCGCGTGGCGGTGCAGGGCGGCGAGCAGCATCGCGAGCCGGTTCTGCTCGAGGCCGACCGCGAGCCGCCTCGGCATCTGGCCGTGCGCGTCGTCCACCAGCGCCTGGATCTCGACGAGCAGCGGCCGCGTGCCCTCGTTCGTCACCATGATGCAGGAGCCGGGGACGGCTTCGCGATGATGCGACAGGAACAGGGCGGAAGGGTTCGCGACGCCCCTCAGGCCCCGCTCGGTCATGGCGAAGACGCCGATCTCGTTCACCGGCCCGAAGCGGTTCTTGAAGGCGCGGATCAGCCGGAAGCTCGAGTTCGGGTCGCCCTCGAAGTAGAGCACGGTGTCGACGATGTGCTCGAGCACCCGCGGGCCGGCGAGCGCGCCCTCCTTCGTGACATGCCCGACGAGGACGAGCGTCGTGCCCTGGGCCTTGGCGAGCCGCGTGAGCTGCGCCGCGCACTCGCGCACCTGCGCGACCGAGCCCGGCGCGGAGGCGAGTGCCTCCGAGAAGAGCGTCTGGATCGAATCGACCACGGCCACCTCGGGCTTCTCGCGCTCCACCGTCGCCAGGATGCGCTCGAGCTGCGTTTCCGCGAGCAGGCTCACCGCCGCGGTGCCGGCGCCGAGCCGCTGCGCGCGCAATGCCACCTGCTCCGGCGATTCCTCGCCGGTGACGTAGAGCGTCGATCGCGCGCCGCTCATCGCCGCGAGCGCCTGCAGCAGCACGGTCGACTTGCCGATCCCCGGATCGCCGCCGAGGAGCACCACCTGGCCGGCCACGAAGCCGCCACCGAGCGCGCGGTCGAGCTCGCCGACGCCGGTGGCGATGCGGGCCGCTTCCTTCGCCGCGATCCGGGCGAGCGGCGTGAGCGGGCTCGGCGCCGCCAACCCTGCGTGACGGCTCCGCGAGGGCGCCTCGGCCAGCGACTCGACCAGGGTATTCCAGAGCCCGCAGCCCGGGCACTGGCCCTGCCACTTGGTCGCGGTCGCCCCGCACTCGGTGCAGGCATAGACCGATCTCGGCTTCACCGCCCGGCTCATGCGCGCTCCACCTGGGGCACGCGCGCGGCGAGCGCGCAGAGGAGCTCGTAGCTCACGGTTCCGGCCGCCGCCGCCACGGCGTCGCAGGAGAGCCCTTCGCCCCACAGCGTCACCCGCGAGCCGACGCCCGCGCCGGGGATCGCCGTGAGGTCCGCGACGAGCATGTCCATGGAGACGCGGCCGACGGTGCCGGTCCGCTGCCCGTCGACGAGGATCGGCGTCCCGCTCGGCGCGTGCCGCGGGTAGCCGTCCGCATAGCCGCAGGCCACGATCCCGACCCGCATCGCCGCGGGAGCGGTGAACGTGCCACCGTAGCCGACGCGGTCGCCCGGGGCGAGATCCCGCACGGCGATGATCTCGGAGGCGAGCGTCATCACCGGCCGCAGGCCGAGCCCGCCGGCCTCCTCGTCGGCGAACGGCGAGCAGCCGTAGAGGGCGATGCCCGGCCGTGCCCAGTCGGCCACGGTCTGCGGGTAACGCAGGATCGCCGCCGAGTTCGCGAGCGTCCTCTCCCCGGGCAGCCCCGCGGTCGCGCGCTCGAACCGAGCGAGCGGCTCGGCCACACCGGCCGGACCGTCGGCGTCGGCGAAGTGGGTCATGAAGCCGACCGCGCCGACGGCCGGCGCGGCCCGCAGCCGCTCGCAAGCGGCGCCGCAGCGCTCCGGCGCAAGCCCGAGCCGGTTCATGCCGGTGTTGAGCTTCAGGAACACGGCCACCGGACGCGGCAGCCGCGCGCGCTCGAGCATGGCGATCTGCTCGTCCGAGTGCACGACCGCGGTGAGCCCGAGCGCGGCGAAGTCGGGGAGGTCGGCGGGGGCGAAGAAGCCCTCGAGCATGAGGATCGGCTTCGTCACCCCGAGGTCGCGCAGCCGCGCCGCCTCGTCGAGGTCGAGCAGCGCGAAGCCGTCGGCTGCCGCGAGCGCACGGGCGGCACGCGCGAGCCCGTGGCCGTACGCGTTCGCCTTGACGACCGCCCAGAGCCGCGCCCCGCCCGCACGCGCGCGCACCGCGGCCAGGTTGCCGGCGAGCGCCCCGGTGTCGAAGATCGCGCGGATCGGTCGGGCCATGGCGCGCGCCGCTATTCGCCGCCCGCTTCGCTGTACGCGGCGAGATACAGCGCCTCGAGCTCGTCGATGACGCTCGCGGCATCGCGGCCGTCCACCATGTGACTCGAGAGCAGGACGCCGACCCGCGCCACGAGCTTGCGCCGCTCGAGGCCCGGATAGCTCGCATTGAGCCGCTTCACGGCCTGCACGACGGTCTCCGACTCCGGGCGCGGCAGCACGACGCGCTCGGACGCGCCCGGCGCGCCGCCATGCGCAGCGAGGAAGCGCGCGAACGCGAGGAGCGTCCGGCGATCGTCGTCGCCGAGCCGCGCCAGGAGCGCCTGCAGCTCCGCCTGATCGGATCCCGCGTTCGCCATCGCCGGCCGCCTTCGTTCGCTCGCCGCCCCGTTTCGCGGCCCCGCCTCAGTCACGCTTCACGGTCATGGTGAACACCGGCATCTTGCGCCGCTCGTGCATGAGGTCGAGCGCGCTCACCAACGCCGCCGCGATCCGGTCGGTGGTCTCCTGCATCTCGGGCCAGCGCGCGCGCGCCTCGTCGAGGATCTCGCCGATCGCATCGGGCAGCGGCCGGTCGTGCTCCATCACCATGTCCTCGATCATCCCCGGCTTGAGCTCGGGCCGGAAGAGCATGCCGTAGCTGAGCGGATCCGGGCGGATGGCGAGCCAGCGCCCGCGCTCGTCCACGACGATCGGCGCGAGCCCGGCGGGAAGCTCGACGCGGCCGTTCGCCATGACGAGCACCCGGCGCCCGTCCACGGCCTGCGCGAGCGGGTCGTCGCGGCCGTGCGCGGTCGCCCGGGCGGTAGTCCAGTAGGCGTCGTGCAGCGGCTCCGCGGTCGCGACGCCGCCGCTGGCGACCGCGACGACGTGGCCGCCGAAGCCGATCCCCACGACCGGCCGCCGCGCCCTGCGGAAGACGCCTACCAGCCTCAACTCGTCGTCCACCCACGGGCAGTGCTCGCGGTCGGCCACCGGGTAGGCACCCCCGAGCAGCCACAGTGCGTCGAACTGCGTGGCACTGCCGACGACGTCCTGCCCCGTCACCGGGCGGAGGTAGGCGAAGCCGATGTCGCGCGCCTCGAGCTGCGGCTCGAGCGCGCCGAGGGACTCGGCGTAGCTGTGCTGGATGACGACGAAGCGGATCACCGCGGCAGCGGCAGCGATGGCGGAAACGCGGCCGATGCTAGCAGGGAAGCGGGCCCGCGGGGCCGGACGTGCGGGCTCAGCCGTGGGCCGCCTTGAGCCGGGCCTTCGCGAACTCGACGAAGGTGTTGACGAGCCGCGACCGGAACTTCTCCTTCGGATACACGAGCGAGAGCGAGCGCATCAGGCGCGGCTGCAGCGGCAGCACCGCGAGCTCGCCGAGGCGGCTCTCCTTCTCGACGGTCACGCGCGAGAGGATCGCGAACCCGAGGCCGGTGCCGACGACGCCCTTGATCGTCTCCGGGCTGCCGAGCTCCATCACCGCCTTCAGCTGCGCCGGCTCGATGCCGGCCTTGCGCAGGTAGAGGTCGGTGAACTCGCGCGTGCCCGATCCCGGCTCGCGGCTCACGTAGGCCTGCCCGATCAGCTGCTTCGGCGTCACCGTCTTGTGCTTCGCGAGCGGATGCGACGGTGCGACCACGACCTGGAGCTCGTCCTCGCAGCAGGCCTCGGTCTGCAGCGCCGGCAGGTGCGAGGCGGCCTCGATCAGCCCGATGTCGAGCGTGTGCTCGGCGACGCGGCCTTCGATCGTCTCGGAGTTCGCGACCATCAGCCGGGGCTCCACCTCCGGGTGCGCCGCCTTGAACTCGCCGAGGACCCTCGGCAGCAGGAACTCGGCGATGGTCGTGCTCGCGCCGATGAGCAGCGGGCCCGAGAGCCGGCCCGTCAGTTCCTTGACGCGCGTCTCCATCTCCGCCGACATGGCGAGGATCCGGTCGGCGTACTCGAGCACGAGCTCGCCCGCCGGCGTGAGCGAGATGCGCCCGTGGCCGCGCTCGAAGAGGCGGGTGTTGAAGTGCTCCTCGAGCTGCTTGATCTGGAACGTGACCGCCGGCTGCGTCATGAAGAGCACGTCGGCCGCCTTGGTGAAGCTCATCTGCTTCGCCACCGCGTGGAACACCTGGAGTCTGCGATCGGCCATGGGGGATCCCTCGTTTCGCCGTGTTACGCTTCGCCGCGGATTTTCCCATAAAAACGGATGATCTATCCATTTATGGCTGGCCGCGCATGAGCGAGGGGTGGAAGCGCCTCGACCTCGCCGGCGGGGGCTTGCAGAGCGCGAACCTGCGCCTTGCGCGCGAGCTCAAGCGGCGCCGCCGGGCTTACGCCCTGTGGCTCGCCTTCCCGCTCGGCCTGCACCACGACTACCTCGGCAACGCCGCCGGCGGGTGGCTCTTCCGCGGGCTTTCGCTCGCCGCGGTCGTGCTGGCCTTCGTGAGCTGGCCCGCCGCGATCGCCGCGGCCATCGTCCTGCTCGCGCTGGCGGTTCACGACCTCGTCTGGATCGACCGCCGCGTGGTCGCGCTGAACAAGGCGATCCGGCAGCGGGTGTTCCTGTCCGGCGGCGCGGCGCCGCCGGAGGGTTATCGCGGCCGCGATCCCGATGCCGAGGCGTCCGGTGCGCCGCGGCCGGGGTCCCGCGCGCTCTCCTTCGCGGAACAGGAAAGGCTGCTCCGCGAGCTGGCGGCCAGCGAGAGAAAAGGCCCCGACCACGGCGATCGGGACTGAGCCGCGCCCGGGCTCCGGAACGACCGGATTTCGCGAAGCGCATGGTATAAGGGCGCGGCCCGATACCCATAACCCCAACGCGGGCCACACGCACGCCTTGCCGCCGCACGCCCTTCACAGAGCCCCGCGCCCGGCCGCGCCGCCCGACGGCGCGCCGCGGCGCGCGCCCGCCCGAAGCCGCAGCCGATGGCGATGAAGCGCGGCTTCTACACCATCATGGCGGCGCAGTTCTTCTCGTCGCTCGCCGACAACGCGCTGCTCGTGGCGGCCATCGCGCTGTACCTCGCCGCCTACGACGCGGTGGATGGTGCCGCTGCTCAAGTTCTTCTTCGTCGTGTCCTACGTGGTCCTCGCGGCCTTCGTCGGCGCGTTCGCCGACTCGATGCCCAAGGGCCGGGTCATGTTCATCACCAACGCCATCAAGGTCGTCGGCTGCCTCGTCATGCTCTTCTACGCGCAGCTCACCCTGCCGGGCACGGCCGAGTACGTGACGGTGCTCGCGGCCTACGCGATCGTCGGGCTCGGGGCGGCGGCCTATTCGCCCGCCAAGTACGGCATCCTCACCGAGCTCCTGCCGCCGCAGCAGCTCGTCGTCGCCAACGGCTGGATCGAGGCGACCACGGTCGGATCGATCATCCTGGGCACCGTGCTCGGCGGCGCGCTCGTGAGCGCCAAGGTCTCCGCGACGCTGCTCGCGATCGACCTCCCGCACATCGAGACGAGCGTGGACTCGCCCGCCGAGGCCGCCATCATCGTGATCGGCTTCTTCTACGCGGTGGCCGCGGCGTTCAACCTCTACATTCCGGACACCGGCGTGGACCACCACGTCCTCAAGCGCAACCCGCTCTTCCTGGTGCACGACTTCTACCACTGCGTGACGCTGCTCTGGAAAGACAAACTCGGGCAGATCTCGCTCGCGACCACCACGCTCTTCTGGGGCGCGGGGGCGACGCTGCAGTTCATCGTGCTGAAGTGGGCCGAGACCGCGCTCGGCTACTCCCTCAGCCAGGCGACGCTGCTGCAGGGCGTGGTCGCGATCGGCATCGCGGCGGGGCCGTGGTCGCGGCGAAGTACGTGCCCCTGCGCAAGTCGGTGGGCGTGCTGCCCGTCGGCATCGCGATGGGGCTGGTCGTGATGATCATGAACTTCGTGCGCGACGTGTGGGTCGCGATGCCGCTGATGATCGTCGTCGGCGCGCTGGCCGGTTACTTCGTCGTGCCGATGAACGCCCTCCTGCAGCACCGCGGGCACATCCTCATGGGCGCCGGCCACTCGATCGCGGTGCAGAACTTCAACGAGAACCTGTCGATCCTCGTGATGCTCGCGCTGTACGCGGCGATGATCAAGGCGGACCTCTCCATCTACGCCATCATCGTGATCTTCGGGCTGTTCGTTTCCGCTTCGATGGTGCTCGTCTGGCGGCGCCACCAGGCGAACCAGCGCGAGGGCGATTCCCTCCACCTGATCGGCATGGACAAGCCCCACGGCACCGCGGCGCCCCGGCCGCCGGCGGAGCACTGAGGGCCCGCCGCTACGCGGTCCGCTCGTAGAGCCGGACGTAGGCCTCCTTCGCGAGCGGGGGCACCCGTGCCACCGCGACGAGGTCGGCGAGATGCGCCGGGTTCGAGATGCCCACGAGGCTCGTGCCGATGCCCGGCGTCGAGCGGTTGAACTGCAGCGCGCGCTGCGCGTCGTTCGCGAGCGCCCCGAGCGCCCCGCGCACCGCGTCGGCCGCCTCGCGCGCGAGCAGGCCCTTGCCCATCGTGTGGCTCGCGACGACGTACACGCCGAGCTGCCGCGCGGCCTGCACGGTCGACGCGATGTTGCCCTTGCCGGTCGCGTGCGAGAAGCGCGTGAAGCCCTCGGTCATCGCCTGGTTGAACGGCAGCTCGACCACGCGGAAGGCGTGGTGCGCGCCCTCGCCGCGGACCTCCCGCGCCGCCTTCTCGGCCAGCCCGATGAGCGAGGTGAGCGACTGGAAGAGCGGCGCGTCGGTCGCGACACGAAAGCCCTGGAAGGTCGAGATCCCGTAGCAGGCGATCCGGCCGTCCCGGACCGCCGCCTCGAGGACCGCGAACGCGCGCAGGATCTTGCGGTTCGTCCGCTCTTTGCCGATCACCGGGATGTGGACTTCCGGCTGGTCGAGGAGGAACGCGTCGACGGTCGCGAGGCCGAGCGCGCTCCGCGCGGCCTCGATCTGGGCGGCGAGGTAGGCCGGGCTGAGCAGGTGTTGTCCCGCGAGGTCCTCGCGCGAGCCTTGCCCGGGTGCCGCGACGTTCGCGTCGAACCAGGCGTCGAAGTCGGCGGGCGCGCCGGCGGCGAACGCGAGGAAGCCCGCCTTGGCGATGACGAACACCTGCTCGCGGCCGACGCCTGCCGCGAACGCCCGGCGCAGCCCCTCGCCGAGGGCGCGCATCGAGCGCCCGTAGCGGTAGTGCGTCGCCGTGTCGAAGACGTTGACGCCCGCGAGCGCCGCGTCGCGCACGATCGAAGCGTAGGCCTCGTCCACCGCGTCCGTCGCAGCGCCGCCGAACGTGCCGATGCCGAGCGACGAGAGTTTGTAGTGCTGGTTCAGGAACTCGCTGTAGTGCCCGGCCGCGAGGCCGCGGCCGAAGCTCGCCGCATAGGCTTGCGTTCCCGCGCGGCTCGCCCGGCCCGCGACCAGCGCCGCGCCCGTCATTGCCGGAAGAACGGGTGCGCCAGGGCGCGCTCGACGAGGCAGCGCGCCTCGGGTCGCACGGGCGCGTCACGCGGCGCGTCGAGGCGCGAGGCGAAGAGGCGTGCGCCCCGCGGATCCTCCTCGTCCTCCCCCTCCCAGCGCACCCCGCGCAGGAGCGCCTCGCCCTCGGGCGGGATCGCGTCGGGGAGCTCACGGCCCGAGAGGAGCGCCCACAGGCCGGCCCACGCCCGCGCCACGAGGATCGGGTGATAGCCCCCACCGCCGGTCGCCATCAGCCGCGGCCGCCCGTCACCCCCGGCCGGCGCGGCGCGGATGACGAGCGCGCACGCGGCCAGGAACGTCTGCGTCGCCAGGTTCCATTTGCCGAGCGGATCGCCTGCGATCATGTCGGTCCCCGCCTGCAGCACGACGGCGTCGGGGCGAAACTTCGCGAGCGCGCGCGGCACCACGGACTCGGCGACGAAGAGGTACTCGGCGTCGTTCACGTCGCGCGCGAGCGGCATGTTGAGCGTGGTGTGCCCGGCTGCGGGGGAGCCCGCGTCCCCGAGCGAGCCGCCGCGGCCGGGATAGGCGTAAACAGTGTCCATGTGGAGCGACACCGTCAGGACGTCCGCGTCGCGGGCGAACGCTTCCTCGACGCCGTCGCCGTGATGCGCGTCGAGGTCCACGTAAGCGACGCGCAGCCCGGCGCGGCGGAGCCTCAGGATCGCGAGCGCGACGTCGTTGAAGTAGCAGAAGCCCTGCGCGTGGTCCGGCCGGGCGTGGTGCATGCCGCCCGCGGGGTTGAACGCGACGCGCCCCGCCAGCACCGCCTCGGCCGCCTGGATGCTGGCGCCGGCCGCGGTCGCCGGGATCGAGAAGAAGCGCTCGAAATAAGGGTTCTCGGCGATGCCGATGCGGTGCCGCTCCCGGTCCTCGCGGCTCACCCGCCCGAGCGCTTCGCTGCGGCGCATCGCGGCGACGTATTCGCGCGTGTGGAACCACTCGAGCTCGACGTCGGCCGCGGGACGCGCCGCGGCGCGCTCCTCCGCCGCCAGCGCGCCGAAGGCCTCGAGCAGGTCGAAGGCGAGCGAGACGCGCGGGATGGCGAGCGGATGGTTGCGGCCGTAGGCGGGCTGCCGGTACTGGTTCGCGCCGATGAAGACGGCGCGCGGCGTGGCCGCGCCCCATGCCGCGGTGCCGGTCACTCGGCCACCCGGCGCTCCCGGATCGCCCGGGTGCGCACGTAGAGGTAGACATGGCGTGCGGTGCGCACCGCCATGCGCTGCGGCGCGGCCGGCAGCGCGTCGGCGCGTCCGAGCGCGAGGCAGTTCGCGTAGTACACGAGCTCCCGCGTGTTGTCGCGGATCGTGTTCCACGTCGGATCGCCCTTCACGAGGGCCTTCCACACCTCGAGCACGTCGGCCTCCGGCCCGGGCAGCGGCTTTTCGCCCTCGGCCTCGAGGTAGGCGAGCATCGCCTCGCGCACCGCCTCCGTGGCCGGTACGAGGAAACCCGGGAGGTCCTCGGGCCGGCTCTCCGGCAGCCGCGTTTCCAGGTCGCGGAGCGTGCGGTCGATGCGGTCGAGCCGCTGCGCGAGGCAATGGGTGTTGCCGGACATATTAGGCTTTGCTAATGTTTCGCGATTCTAGCAGGCGCGGGAGCCGCTTCTGCCGGCGCCGCCATCCGAGGAGAGCACCGTGAACAAGCTCGTCACGCAGGTCCGCCTGAACAACCTCCAGTTCAACGCCAACCGCGACCCGCAGGTCTATCGCCGCACGGTGAACGAGCCGTTCCGCATCCAGGCGATGATCGGCGGCGCGGGCACCGCCAATGTGAAGCTCGCAGCCGCGGACGGCGCGACGATCGCCGCGGCGGACGTCGCGGCGCCCGGCATGTTCACGCACGAGATCGCCTTCGCGACGCCCGGGACGCGCGTCGTGACCCTCACCGTCGAGCGCGGCGCCGAGGCCTTCCGCACCGATCTGCGCCTCGACGTCCTCGAGCACGCCTGGATCGGCTGAAGACGCCCTTCAGACCACGACCGGGCGGTTGGGCAGCTCGTCGGGGTTGTCGCCGCGCGGCGGGAAATGCGTCGCCAGCAGGTCGGAGATCGCCTTCACGCCGAGCACGACGCCCTCGCGGAACCGCCCCGCCGAGAACTCACGCTGCATGCTCCCGGCGATCGTCTCCCAGGCCGTCGCGCCGACTCTGCGGTCGATGCCCCGGTCGGCCACGATCTCGATCCGCTTGTCGGCGAGCAGGAGGTAGATCAGCACTCCCGCGTTCTGCTCGGTGTCCCAGACGCGCAGCCGGGCGAAGAGCTCGATCGCCCGCTCGCGCGAGCCCACGCCGGCGAGGAGATCGCGCAACGGCAACGAGGCCTCGACGGCGAAGCGCACCTCCCCATCGTGGCGCCGCTCCTCGGCGGCGATCGTCTCCTCGATCGCCCGCATGGCCTCGGGCGGGAAGGCGCGGCGCACCGACCAGTAGTCCGTGAAGAGGTGGCGGAAGAACCGCGCGAGCTGCATCTACTTC
>JAOAEA010000004.1:112623-113071 GCA_026417035.1 Burkholderiales bacterium | reverse complement strand
CTCCCCGTCGATGCCGAGGAGCTTCTTCACCTGCTCCTCGGGGCCACCGGTGCGCTGGAAGTCCGAGCCGAGGACACCGCCCGTCATCGAGCGGAAGTAGTGGGTGTACGCGCCCGCCGCGACGAGGTCCACCCAGAACGGGATGTCGCGGTAGATACCCTGCCCTTCGACCTCCCCGGCGAGCCACTGCCGCGCGCCCTCGAACGTCTCCGGCCGCGCGTCGAGCGGGAGGCGGGTCTGGTGGTCGGGGTTCTTCACGAACTCGCGCAGCGCGCCGCTCGCCGTCGCCGGATCCCACATCCAGCGCGTCATCAGCGGGTAGCGCAGCGGGTCGCGGAAGTGCAGGCACTCGGCGGCGAAGTCGTGCGCCGCCCGCGCGAGCCGCGCGGCCCGGTTGCGCGCCTCGCGGCCCTCGCCTGCGCGGATCGGCAGGCGCGCGACGAACGCC
>JAOAEA010000004.1:0-112613 GCA_026417035.1 Burkholderiales bacterium | reverse complement strand
GAGCCGGTCCGCGAGCGCGCCTTCGCCGTGGAGGAGCTCACGCAACGCCGCGCGCGTGCCGGCGAGCCCGAGCTCGGCGAGGACCGGATGGAGCCTGCGCCGCGCGGTGAAGACCACCTCGAGGAGCGATTCGAGACCGTCCGCGTCGAGCGCGTCGAGCGCCGACGCATCGAGCGCCTCGGCGAACAGGCGGTGCTTCGCCGCGAGGCTCTCGAGGTACGCACCGATGCCGCCGTCGGCCTGCGCCGCCTCGATCACCGCGCCCATGTGGCTCCGGAAGAGGGCCGGGTCGAACGCGACCGCGAGCTCGGCGGGCGCGACGAGGTCGCGCTCGGCTGCCGCGTCGGGCCGCTTCCGGAACCAGAGCACCGCGCCCTCCCCGCGCGCGGCCTTCAGGCCGCGGCGCGCGCGCCCATCGCGGCGAGGTCGCCGACGGCGCGCATCGCCATGGCGAGGCCGTGGGAAATCGAAGTGTCGATGTCCTCGGGCCCGAGCGCGGAGCCGCCGACGTAGATGCCGGGCCGCGTGCTCGAGAACGTGCTCGTGTACTGCTCGCCGCGCTCGATGTAGCCGTGCTTCTCGAGGCCGACGCCGAACACACGCGCGATCTCCGGGTTGAGCTCGTTCGGGTCCATGCCGATCGCGTGCACGACGATGTCGAACGGGATCACGATCGGACGCTTGACGAGCGTGTCCTCGCCCTTCACGAGCAGGCGCCCGTCGGGGCTGCGCGTCACCTCGGCGATGCGCGCCTTGACGAACTTGGTGCGGAACTCCTCCTGGCTCTTCCAGTAGAACTTGTCCTCGTAGAGCCCGAAGGTGCGGATGTCCATGTAGTAGATGAAGACATCCGTGGACGGCGAGAGCTCCTTGATCTCCATCGCCAGGTTCGTGGAGACGGTGCAGCAGATCTTCGAGCACCACTCGCGGCCGATCTGCCGGTCGCGCGAACCGACGCAGAGGAGGATCGCCACGCGCTCGGGCGTGCGGCCGTCGGAGGGGCAGGCGATCTTGCCGGCGGCGACCATCTGCTCCATCTGCGTGGTGGTCACCACGTCCTCGAAGGTGCCGAAGCCCCACTCGGGCTTGTTGATCGAGTCGAAGTGCGTGAAGCCCGTGCCGAGGATGATCGCGCCGGCGTTCACTGTCTGGCCGTTCGCGAGCGTGCAGGCGAAGTTGCCGGGCCCGCCCTCGACCTTCGTGACCTTGGTGCCCTTGTGGATGGTGACGAGCTTCGAGTCCGCGACGCGCTTCACCATGCGGCCCATCGCGTCCTTCGCCCACTCGCCCGAGGGCACGAGCTTCGCGTAGCCGGAGAGGATCGGCGCGCCGCCGAGCACGTTCTCCTTCTCGACGAGGATCACCTTGCGCCCGACCGACGCGACCCCGGCGGCGGCGGCAAGACCCGTCGGACCGGCGCCGACGACGAGGACTGCGTCACTCATGTGTGTCACCCCAAAGAAGATTCACCACGAAGTCACGAAGGCACGGACGACCCGCAGGCGCCGCACGTCGCCGCGGCGCGGCCGCGCGGCGCACGGCCGACGCTACGCGGCCGCCCGCGACATGCTGTCGGCGAGCTTCGGATCGTAGAGGTACTCGATCTTCCCCGCCTTCACTTCGGCGAGGTAGGCCTCGAACTTCCGCTTCGCCTCCGCCCAGGAGATGCCCATCTTCTCGACCACCTCCTCGCACGGGCTCGCGTGCCACTGCAGCTGCACGATCTTGAACGGGTCCGCGCCGCAGGCGAGCGCCGCGAACTGGATGTCGGCCATGATCGGCAGCGAGTAGTTCTTCTCGTGCGCCCGGCCGATCCACTGGTTCTTGTCCATGGTGGTGATGCAGCCGGTGTCGATGCCGAGCATGAGGTCGGCGTTCGCCTCCTCGCGCGCGACCTTGATCTTGCGGTCGATCGTGAACGAGCGCGTGAACTCGCGTTCGCTGATGATGTGGCGGAAGCCGAAGCCGCAGCAGTCGTACCAGGTCGAGTAGTCGATCACCTGCGCGCCGAGGGCCTGCGCCATGCCGGTGCCGGTGGCGGCGCGGTTGCCGCCCATCACCTCGGGATCGTAGATCGCGTCCTCGTGCACCATCTTCGAGTAGTGGCACGCCATGTGCACGGTCACGCGCAGGTGCGACACGTCGATCTTCTGCAGCTTCGACACGATGTCGTTGCGCATCACGTGCACCCACTCCGAGTAGTGCACGATCTCCTCGGGGATCACGAGCTTGCCGTCCACGAGCCGCCCGAGCTTGCCGAGGATCTTCTTCACGCGCTCGCGCAGCTCCGGCGACTCGACCAGGTACTTGCGGATCTCCTTGTAGTTGCCGTAGGAGGTGCCGCAGTGCACCAGCGGGTAGAAGTGCCCGGCGTCGAGGCCGAGCTTCTTCGCCGAGACGTACGCCTGGTGGAAGTTCCTCAGGAACACCGCCGCGAGCGACTCGACGTTGCCGATCCCCGAGCCGTGGTAGTTCCAGGCGGTGCACGAGGTCTGGTCGGTCTCGTCGAGGTAGTCGGTGCCCGGCTTCATGCCGAGCTCGTTCATCGTCCACAGGAGCGAGGTCGGGTAGCCGGGGATGTTCCCGCACTGGCCGCACGACTTGTGGTGCCACAGCTGCGCGGTGGGGATCTTCTTGTCCCAGCCGAAGAGCGTCTTCACCATGCGCGGCCTGTGCGCGTCGGTGATGCGGTGGACGATGATCTCGCCCTCGCGCTCGAGCTCCCACATGTGATCGCGCACGTCGTCCATGCGCTCGCCCAGGTCGACGGTGCGCTTGTCCACCACCTTCTCGACCCACGCGGTCGCCCTGCGCGCGTCCTCGGGCGAGAGGTTGGTCGGCTGGAAGAAGGCGCCGTGCCCCGCGATGCCCTTCGGTTCGGTCGTGCTCATGTGCGTCTCTCCTTGGTGCTTGGCCGCGAGCCCGGCGGCCGGCCGGGCGCCGTTCCCGCGTCAGTCTTCTTCTTGTTCCTCGAGCCAGTCCTCGTACTCTTCCTTCTTCTCGTCGATGAAGTCCTCGATGACGTCGTAGAGGTTCTCGTCCATCGTCTCGAGCGACTTCAGCACCCCGGTCATCTCCCAGATGGTGTACATCTCGACGGAGGTCTTCAGCGACACCTCCCACGCGGTGTCAGTGGTCTGGAGGGTCTTCATCGGGATGGCGCGCCGCAGGGTCTTGAGGTCGCCTTCCACCTTCTGGATGTTGGGGCCCCAGTCCGGGAAGTGGTCGGGCTGGATCATGTCCGGCGAGAGCTGGTTGCCGGTGGTGATGAGCTTCAGCATCACCCGCCCGAACGGCCGCAGGACGTCCTTCGCCGACTGCATGCCGTGCTTGATCGCCACCTCGCGCATGATCGCGACCAGCCCCCCGGGGGAGTTCTTGAACGGGCAGCGCGCGGCGCAGGTCATGCACTGGGCGCAGGCCCAGATCTTCTCCTGCATCGCGTCGTAGACCTGCTCGACGTTCTCGGTCCAGAGGAGCTGGACGATCTCGCGCGGGCTGTAGTCGTAGAACTGCGCCGACGGGCAGGTCGCGGTGCAGATACCGCAGTTCAGGCACCCGTTCAGCTCGTGCTCGTAGCGGAAGTCGCGAGTGATGTCCTCGTAGATCTCCCGCATTTCCGCGTAGGTCGCCATCGACGCTCGCCTCCTGAGGTCTTTCCCTCACACCGCTTTCGCTGCGGATTCTCTTTGGTCCCTTCGGGGGGCACCCGGTTCCGCTGCGGGCGCGTTCGCCGCCGGCCCGTCCCCGGGCGGGCCGCGCCGCCTCACTTCTTCTTCATGAAGAAGGTGAACTCCTTGTCGGCCTCCGCGTGGGACAGCAGCTCGTTGCCGGTCTGCTTGGCGAACGCCTGGAAGTCCTTCACCGCGCCCGGGTCGGTCGCGACGATCCGCAGCACCTGGCCGCTCGCCATCTCCGCGAGCGCCTTCTTCGCCCGCAGGATGGGCAGGGGGCAGTTCAGACCGCGCGCGTCGAGTTCCTTGTCGAAGTTCATCTCCGTCTCCTCGCTTCCGTGCTTCCGTTGGGCGTTTCGCTCGAATCCACGGGACTTATAGCGACTCCCGCGCGCCGGTTCAACCCGGTCGGGCCGCCCCGGTCTCGCCCGCCGCCACGCGGGCGTGCGGCATATAAGGGCTGGCTAATATATCAGAACGCAGGGCCTTGAAAAGAGGGTTCACGCGATCGCCTGGTAGTAGAGGTTCTGCGGATGGTTCGCTTGCGCGAAGAAGAACCACCGCTCCGCGAGGAGCCCCGCGTACTGGACGAGGAAGGCCGCGAGCAGCAGCCCAGCCGAGCCCCTAGGCACGCCAATCCACAACAGGACCAGGGGAATCGCGAACGCCGCGGCGAGGAAGCCCCATTTCACCGCCCGCAGCAGCTCGCGGGGCTTGCCGTGGAAGAACTCCCGCGTGTTGAAAGAGCCCCCCATGAAACCCTGGGCCTTCTGCACCACCCGCGGATGCTTGACGCCGATCGCCGTCTGCAGCGTGGACTTCGGCTTGAGCCGCGCGTTGCGCACGAGCGACGCCGCGCGGAACACGAGCGCGAGGACCGTCAGGATGAGCGCCCAGGCGCCGAGGAAGCCGGTCTGCGCGGGCTCGGCCACGGCCGCGAACGCCGCGGCGAGCGTGAAGCCGGAGGCACCGCCGAGCAGGATGTAGTTGATGACGGTGAGCGGCGAGGCCCATTCCTGCAGGAACTTGATGCAGGCATAGATCATCCCGGTGCACACGAAGAGCGTGAACGCGAGCACCGACCCGACGATCGCGAGGGCTATCGACGGCGTCAGCGTGAGCGTCTGCGTGACCGCCACGCCCGGCGCCTGCCAGCCGAACCAGTGCACGACGCCGTACAGGAACACGGCGCCCATGAACGCCGGCAGCGCGATGATCTCCCGCGACAGCCACGACGTGCGCCAGCGCGATGCCGCGCGCCAGCCGCGCTCCGGCCGGCCGAGATGGAAGATCGAGGCGACGAGCCCGAGGGCGAGGAGCGCCAGGACGACCGCGCTGCCGGCCGCGTAGAACCGCCGCCCGTCGGCCGCCGGCAGCAGGTCGAATGCGCCGTAGAGTTCCACCGTCGCGAGGGCGAGGAACAGGCCCTGCCCCGCGCCGATGAGCGTGGTGAGGAAGATGACCGAAAAGGCGGGATGCATCGGCTACCAGCTCGTCACGTCGTCGAGCGAGGGTTCCTTCGCCGAGGGCTTCGGGAGCTTCCCGTCCACCTTCAGCGGGTTGTCGGCGCGCTGCAGCTCCTCCGGCCGGATGGCGAGCTCGGTGCGCCGCCGCGGCAGGTAGTGGTTCGCCGGGTGCGTGCCCCACTCGGGCATGAGCTGGTAGCCGCCGCGCTCGCGGATCGCGGCCGAGACCTCCGAGTCCGGATCGTGGATGTCGCCGAAGAGCCGCGCGTTCGTCGGGCAGGCCATGACGCAGGCCGGCCGGCGTTCCGCGGCCGGGAGCGTCCGGTCGTAGATCCGGTCCACGCACAGCGTGCACTTCTTCATCACCCTCTGGTGCGCGTCGAGCTCGCGCACGCCGTAGGGGCACGCCCACGAGCAGTACTTGCAGCCGATGCACTTGTCGTAGTCGACCAGGACGATCCCGTCCTCGGCGCGCTTGTAGCTCGCGCCCGTGGGGCACACCGGCACGCACGGCGGGTCCTCGCAGTGCAGGCAGGACTTCGGGAAGTGCACCGTCTGGGTGTTGGGGTATTCCCCCACCTCGAAGGTCTGCACCCGGTTGAAGAAGGTCCCCGTCGGATCCCGGTCGTAGGGGCGGTCGTCGGAGAGATAACCGGCGGCGCCGGAGGTGTTCCACTCCTTGCAGCTCGTGACGCAGGCGTGGCAGCCGACGCAGACGTTGAGGTCGATCACCAGGGCGAGCTGGGTCATCGGCCCGCCTCCCCGCCGGCCACGTAGGCCTGCCAGAGCCGGCGCGCCGCCGCCATCCCCGGGAAGGTCCGCATCGGCGGGAACTGCGGCCAGGTCTCGTGCGGCTCGTCGGGCGCGGCCTTGTAGATGCGCACGCGCACGTCGTACCAGCCCGCCTGGCCGGTGACCGGGTCGGAGTTGGAGACCGTCCCGCCGCCGGCGGGGGCCGGCAGCTCCTCGGTGATCACGTGGTTGAGCAGGAACCCGAGGCGGGACTCGTTGGCGTCCGGCGCGAGCGCCCAGGCGCCGGCCGCCTTGCCGATGGCGTTCCACGTCCAGACGGTGCCCTCTTCCACCGCCTCGCTGTAGCGGCACATGCAGCGCACCTTGCCCCACTGCGACTCGACCCAGATCCAGTCGCCGTCGGCGATGCCCTGGAGCGCGGCGGCGCGCGGGTTCACGAAGAGGTAGTTGTGGGTGTGGATCTGGCGCAGCCACGCGTTCTGCGAGTCCCAGGAGTGGTACATCGCCATCGGCCGCTGCGTGACCGCCGCGAGGGGATAGCGCCGCGTGTCCGTCGCCTGCACCTCGAGCGGCGCGTAGTAGAAGGGCAGCGGGTCGAAATAGGTGGCGATGCGGCCGCGCAGGTGCTCGGGCGGGCGGCGGCCGCTGCCGCGGCCCTCGGCGGCGCGGCGGAAGCGCGCGAGCACCTCCGAATAGACGTGGATCAGCACCGGGTCGCTGTAGCGGCGGATGCGCACGCGCTGCGCCCACTCCATGTAGCCCTTGTTCCAGTTGCGCATGTACTGGTAGGAGGGCGGCAGCCGGTAGTGGAAGACGCAGTTGTTCTTCTCGTACATCTCCCACTGGCGCGGGTTGGGCTCGCCCTTCATGAAGTGCTCGCCGCCCTTGCCACGCCAGCCGGCGAGGAAGCCGATCCCCGATCCCGGCTCGGTCTCGAAGTTGACGATGAAGTCCGGGTAGTCGCGGTACTTGCGCGAGCCGTCGGGACGCGTGAACGCCGGGAGCTTGAGCCGGCTGGCGAGCTCGATCAGCACCTCCTGGAAGGGCTTGCAGTCGCCGGTGGGTGGCACCACCGGGACGCGCACCGAGTCCACCGGCCCGTCGTACTCCGAGATCGGGCGGTCGAGCATCGACATCACGTCGTGCCGCTCGAGGTAGGTCGTGTCCGGGAGCACGAGGTCCGCGAATGCCGTCATCTCCGAGTGGAACGCGTCGCACACGACGAGGAACGGGATGCGGTACTCGCCGTTCTCGTCGCGGTCGTTGAGCATCTTCCTCACTTCGCTCGTGTTCATGGTCGAGTTCCAGGCCATGTTCGCCATGAAGATGAGCAGCGTGTCGATGCGATAGGGGTCGCCGCGCCAGGCGTTGGTGATCGCGCTGTGCATCAGGCCGTGCACCGCGAGCGGGTATTCCCAGGAGAACGCCTTGTCGATGCGCACCGGGGCGCCGTGCTCGTCGATGAAGAGGTCCTCGGGCGAGGCCGGCCACCCGAGCGCGAGCCCGCCGAGCGGCGTGTTCGGCTTGACCGCCTCGGGCCCCTTCGGCGTCTTCGCCGCCGGCGGGATCGCGCGCGGGAACGGCGCCTTGTGGCGGAAGCCGCCCGGCCGGTCGATCGTGCCGAGGAGCGTCATCAGGATCGCGAGCGCGCGGATGGTCTGGAAGCCGTTCGAGTGCGCCGCGAGGCCGCGCATCGCGTGGAACGCCACCGGGTTGCCGGTGACCGACTCGTGCTCCCTGCCCCAGCAGTCGGTCCAGGGGATCGGCAGCTCGATGCGCTGATCGCGCGCGGTGATGCCCATCTCCTGCGCGAGCCGCCGGATCGTCGGCGCCGGGATGCCGGTGATGCCGGCGGCCCACTCGGGCGTGTACTGCCTGAGCCGCTCCTCGAGGAGCTGGAACGCGGGCTTCACGCGCGTGCCGTCGGGCATCCGGAACTCGCCGAAGAGGTACGGGTCGGCGCCCTCCGCGTGCGTCGGCACCGGCCGGTTCGAATGGCGGTCCCACCACATGCAGCGCGTGTGGTACGCAGGATCGGGCTCCTCTGCGCCGGGCTCGGAGACGAGGAGGCCGAAGCCGTCGCTCGCCTCGTCCACGTTCACGAGCTGGCCGGCGTTGGTATAGCGGACGAGGAACTCGCGGTCGTAGAGCCCGCTCCCGACGAGCTCGTGCAGCACCGCGAGCAGGAACGCCCCGTCCGTGCCCGGCTTGATCGGCACCCATTCGTCGGCGATCGCCGAGTAACCGGTTCGCACCGGGTTCACCGACACGAAGCGCCCGCCGCGGCGCTTGAACTTCGAGATCGCGATCTTGAGCGGGTTCGAGTGGTGGTCCTCGGCCGTGCCGATCATGAAGAAGAGCCGCGCCCGGTCGAGGTCCGGGCCCCCGAACTCCCAGAACGAGCCGCCGATCGTGTAGATCATCCCGGCGGCCATGTTCACCGAGCAGAAGCCCCCGTGCGCCGCGTAGTTGGGCGTCCCGAACTGGCGCGCGAAGAGGCCGGTCAGCGCCTGCATCTGGTCGCGGCCGGTGAAGAGGGCGAATTTCTTCGGGTCGGTGGCGCGGATCTTCGCCAGGCGCTCGCTGAGCACCTCGAACGCGCGCTCCCACGACACTTCCTCGAACTCGCCGGCGCCGCGCTCGGCGCCGGGCTTGCGCATGAGGGGTCTGGTGAGCCGCGCCGGGGAGTACTGCTTCATGATCCCCGAGGAGCCCTTCGCGCAGATCACCCCGTGGTTGAGCGGGTGCTCCGGGTTGCCCTCGATGTAGCGGACCTGGCCGTCGACAAGATGCACGCGGATGCCGCAACGGCACGCGCACATGTAGCAAGTCGTCGTCCGGACGTCGGTCCTCGCGGCAGCGGGCGTCGGGACGGCGGACATGGACGGAGTATGGGCGCGGCGGGCGATGGCGGAGGCGGCGCAGTATAGAATTCGCCTAAGCGCCGGAAAACCTTGCGTTTCTGATTCGTCGATAAGCGACCCTGATTCCGCTGCTTATGACCCCGCTCGCCCCGGGGGCATGGAGCAGCGCGACGAGGATCCGATGAGCACCGTTCCCGACTTCACCGATGCCGAGCGCGGCGTGATCGCCAGCGCCCTCGCCGAACGCTACGGCGAGCCGATGCCCCTCGAGCTCGCCGACGCCGAGGTGCGCCTCGACCCCGCGGCGCCCGTCATCACGACCTGTCCGACGGTCTACTGGCACGCGCGCGGCGCGCACTTCGTCATCGTCAAGACCGCGGCCGGGCGTTACCGCTGCCAGTTCTTCTACAGCACCTACCAGCAGTACGGCACCGGCCGCCCGGAATACGACGACCTCGCCGACTGCGTGCTCTCGATCCTGCGCGCGCAGGCCGACCACGAGAAGGAGGCGCGCGGCGTGCATTCGGGGATGGTGCGCGAAGAGCTCGGCGACGAAGAGCAATGACGCTCGAGCGCGCCCGCGAGCTCCTCGCGCGGCAGGCCGCGTTCGGCGGCGGCTATCAGCGCCACGGCGCGCGCCTGGTGCTCGCCGAGGTCGCGCGCACGCACGGACAGGTCGCGGTGGATGCGCTGATCGTCGAGCTCCGGCTCGACCGGGTGTTCGGCTTCGCGCCGGGAACCCGGTTCGAGGCGCCGGGCCCGAAGCGGCCGGCCGGGTGAGGCCGCGGGGGAGCGGTGAAGATCTGCATCGTCTCCGACAGCCACGACGCCGCGGCGCTGCTCGCCGCGGCCGTCGCGCGCGCGCGGGCCTGGGGCGCCGAAGCGGTCCTGCACTGCGGCGACATCATCGGGCCGAACACCCTGCGCGCGGCGCTCGACCTGGGGCTCACGATGCACGTCGTGCACGGCAACAACCTCGGCGACGCGCTCGCGCTCACGAAGCTCGCCGCCGCATCCGCCGGCCGCCTGCATTACCACGGCGACCACGCGCGCCTCGAGCTCGGCGGGCGGCGCCTGTTCGTGACGCACTACCCGCACATCGCGCGCGGCATGGCGGCGACCGGCGACTACGACGCGGTCTTCTGCGGCCACAGCCACAGGGCCGCGATCGAGACGCAGCCGACCGCCACCGGCGGTGCCGTGCCCGTGATCAACCCCGGCACCGTCGCGGGAATCGGCGCGCCGGCGACCTTCGCGCTCGGCGACCTCGCGAGCCTCGCCTTCGCGATCGAGCCCGTGGCGTAGCCGCGCGAGCGCCCGCGCCGGCGCGTTTTGTCCTTCGGATCCGACGGGGCCGGCTCGCGCATACAGTCCATCTATCCACGGATCGGAACAGTCGTTGCGCGGGACGGCCCCGGGCAAGGGACTTCGCCCTGCGCCGTGGTTACAATCGCGCGACGCCGCCGGCAGGCGGCGTTCGCATCCGCGCAGGAGGGGACACGATGACGCCCAGCGTCGCCACCAGCCAGACGATCCTCGTCGTCGGCGGCGGCATCAGCGGCATGACCGCCGCGCTCGAGGCCGCCGAGTGCGGCAAGCAGGTGGTGCTGGTCGAGAAGAGCGCGACGCTCGGCGGCCGCACCGCGACGCTCTACCGCTACTTTCCGAAGCTCTGCCATCCCACCTGCGGGCTCGAGATCAACCTGCGGCGCATCAAGGCAAGCCGCAACATCCGGGTCATGACGCTCGCAGAGGTCACGAAGATCGCGGGCAGCCGCGGCGGCTACACGGTGACGCTCAAGATCGCGCCGCGCTACGTGAACGCGAACTGCACCGCCTGCGGGGCGTGCGCCGAGGCGGTGAGCGCCGAGATCCCCAACCCCTGGGACTACGGCCTCGGCCGCATGAAGGCCGCCTACCTGCCGCACACGATGGCTTACCCCCAGCGCTACGTCATCGACCCCGCGATCGTCGGCACGGCCGAGGGCGAGAAGGCGAAGGCGGCGTGCAGGTACGGGGCCATCGACCTCGGCATGCGGGAGGAGACGCTCGAGCTCGAGGCCGGCGCGATCGTCTGGGCGACCGGGTGGAAGCCCTACGACGCGGCGAAGATCCAGCCCTACGGCTACGGGCGTTTCCCGAACGTGATCACCAGCGTCGAGTTCGAGCGCCTCGCCGACCCGCACGGCCCCACCGGCGGGAAGCTCCTGCGCCCGTCGGACGGCAAGGAGGCGAAGAACGTCGCGTTCGTCCAGTGCGCCGGCTCCCGAGACGAGAACCACCTGCGCCACTGCTCGCGCATCTGCTGCATGGCCTCGCTCAAGCAGACGCAGTACGTCCGCGAGGCGTTCGCCGAGGACGCGCGCTCGACGGTCTACTACATCGACATCCGCGCGATCGACCGCTTCGAGGACTTCTACGCGAAGGTGCGCAAAGACGCGACCGTGACCTTCGTCAAGTCGAAGGTGGCGCGCATCGCCGAGGACGCGGCGACGCGCGACCCGATCCTGCACGGCGTGGACACCGAGGGCTACCGCCGCTACGCGAACCGGCACGACCTCGTCGTGCTCGCGATCGGCATGGAGCCGAGCGTGAAGGCCGCGGACATCCCCGCCGATGTCGTCGCCGACTCGAGCGGCTTCATCGACGCCGGCGCCGAGAGCGCGGTGTTCGGTGCCGGCTGCGCGACCAATGCCCTCGACGTGAACCGGGCGGTGCAGAGCGCCACCGCCGCGACGCTGCGCGCGATCCAGGTGGTGAACCGCGCCGCGCGCGCCGAAGCCTGAAGGGAAGCAGACGATGGCAGACACCAAGATCGCCGCGTACATCTGCCGCGGCTGCGGCCTCGGCGAGCGGCTTTCCACCGGCCAGCTCGCCAAGATCGCGGAGAAGGAAGGCAAGGCCGCCATCGTGCGCGAGCACGACTTCCTGTGCTCCGAGGCCGGCGTGCAGCTCATCCGCGACGACATCGAGAAGCAAGGGGCGACCCACGTCGCCATCGCCGCCTGCTCGCGGCGCGCCAAGACCGAGGCGTTCCACTTCCCGACCGTCGCCGTCTCGCGCGCCAACCTGCGCGAGGGCGTCATCTGGTGCCAGCCCGACACCGACGCGGCGCGCGAGGCCACCCAGGAGATGGCCGACGACTACGTGCGCATGGCCTGCGACGAGCTGAAGCGCATGAAGGTCCCGGCCGGCAATCCCGACGCCGCGAGGCTGCGCCGGCTGCTCGTCGTGGGCGGGGGCGTCTCGGGCATGACCGCGGCGCTCGAGGCGTCGAAGGCCGGCTACGCGGTGACCATCGTCGAGAAATCCGGCGCGCTCGGCGGCTGGGCGGCGAAGCTGTGGAAGCGCACGCCCGCGCACGAGCCCTTCCGCGAGCCCGCCGACACCGGCGTGGCGGCGCTCGTCGCCGCGGTCGAGGCCGACCCGAACATCACGGTGCGGCTCGCGTCGGTCATCGCGCGCACGAGCGGCGCCCCGGGCCGCTTCAGCGTGGACATCGCCGCCGAGTCGGGGGCGACCGCCACCGAGGCGTTCGGGGCGATCGTGCAGGCCACGGGGTTCACGCCCTACGACGCGGCGAAGCTCCCCGAGCTGGGCTTTGGCAGGAGCCCGAACGTCGTCGACCAGGCGGGCCTCGAGGCGCTCGCGCGCGCGGCGGCGGCGAAGGGCGGTCCGATCCGCCGGCCGAGCGACGGGGGCGAGGTGAAGACCGTCGTCTTCGTCCAGTGCGCCGGCCAGCGCGACGATTCCGGCCGGCACCTCCCCTACTGCTCGGGACACTGCTGCGCGACCTCGATCAAGCAGGCGATGTACTTCAAGGACGCCAACCCGGCGGTCGACACCGTCGTCCTCTACACCGACCTGCGCGTGCCCGGCAACGGCGAGGACTTCTACCGCAGCGGCCAGTCGAAGGGCGTCGTCTTCAGCAAGGGCCAGGTGAGCGCCGTCGAGCCGAGCGGCGACGCCTGCACCGTGCGGTTCCGCGACCTGATCCTCGACGAGGACACCGCGATCGAGAACGCGGACCTCGTGGTGCTCGCCACCGGCCAGGTGCCGAACGCCGGCGTGGACATCGACCAGGTGCCGCAGGACGAACCCGGGCAGTGGCGGCCCGACAGCCGCTCGGTCCTCAACCTCGCCTACCGGCAGGGCAAGGACCTGCCGCTGCTGCGCCACGGCTTCTCCGACTCGCACTTCATCTGTTTTCCCTACGAGACGCGCCGCACCGGCATCTACACCGCCGGGCCGGTGCGCCGGCCGATGGACATCGCACAGGCGGTCGAGGACGCGACCGGCGCCGCGTTGAAGGCGATCCAGGCGATCGAGAACGCCGCGGCCGGCCGCGCGGCGCACCCGCGCTCGGGGGACCTCTCGTTCCCGATCGTGCGGCTCGAGGGCTGCACGCAGTGCAAGCGCTGCACCGTCGAGTGCCCGTTCGGCGCGATCGACGAGGACGAGAAGCGCTATCCGGTATTCAACGAGAGCCGCTGCCGGCGCTGCGGCACCTGCATGGGCGCCTGCCCGGTGCGCGTGATCGCCTTCGAGAACTACTCGGTGGACACCGTCGGCGCGCAGCTGAAGGCGGTCGAGATCCCCGACGAGTTCGCGGAGAAGCCGCGCATCCTGGTGCTCGCCTGCGAGAACGACGCCTACCCGGCGCTCGACATGGCCGGCATGCAGCGCCGGGTGTACAGCGCGTTCGTGCGGGTGATCCCGGTGCGCTGCCTCGGGTCGGTGAACACGATCTGGATCTCGGACGCGCTCAACCGCGGCTACGACGGCGTGATGCTGATGGGCTGCAAGCACGGCGACGACTACCAGTGCCACTTCGTCAAGGGCTCGGAGCTCGCCAACTACCGGATGAGCAAGATCGACGACACGCTGAAGCAGATGGCGCTCGAGACCGAGCGGGTGGCGAGCTACGAGGTGGCGATCACCGACATCGAGCGGCTGCCGCGGCTGATCGACGAGTACGCGGCGAAGATCGGCGAGATCGGGCTCTCGCCGCTCAAGGGCTTCGGCTGATGCCGGGGGACGCGGGGATGGGAGACATGGCCGACCTGAACGAGCGGGCACTCGCCAAGTACCGCAACGACTTCCTGCGCGAGGTCGAGGAGCGGGTGGACGAGGGCCACTGGGTGAAGATGTGCATGCAGTGCGGCGTGTGCGCGGGCTCCTGCCCGTTCGGCCCGCACTGGGAGCACTCGCCGCCGAAGATCTTCCTGATGATCCGCGCCGGCAAGCGCGAGGCGGTGCTCACGTCCGACTCGATGTGGATGTGCACCTCCTGCTACAACTGCGTGGTGCGCTGCCCGCGCAAGCTCCCGATCACGACCATCATGCACGGGCTCGCCACCTACGCGCAGCGCCTCGGGCTGGCGCCGAAGGTGCAGCCGACGCGCGACTTCTCGATCATCTTCTGGGAGAACTTCACCCGCACCGGCCGGGCGAACGAGATGCGTCTGATGCTGCGGCTGTGGTTCAAGGAGGGCTTCGCCGCCGGCGTGAAGAAGGCGCTCTCGATGCGGGACCTCGGGCTCGCCATGCTGCGCACCAAGCGCATGAGCCCGCTCGAGATCCTCGGCGGCCACGGCGTCAAGGACGTCAAGGGCTTCCAGGCGATGATCCGCAAGGCGAAGGAAATCGAGGACCGCCGCCGCGGCCTCTCGGGCTGAGGCACGCGACCAGGAGACACCGATGGCGAAGAAGGAATACGCGTTCTACCCAGGCTGCACCTCGCACTACCGCGGCTCGGCGTCCAACTACCTCGTCTCGGTCGAGTCGATGTGCAAGACGCTCGACGTGAAGCTCACCGAGATCCCCGACTGGAACTGCTGCGGTGCGTCGGTGAGCTACGCGGGCTCGGGCGAGCTCGCGCGCCACGTCATCAACGCGCGCAACTTCGCGCTCGCGGAGCGCGACCTGCCCGGCCAGGACATCGTCGCCACCTGCGCCGCCTGCTGGCTGAACGCGCGCGAGACGAAGGAGCAGCTCGGCGCGAGCGCCCAGCTGCTCGCCGACACCAACGAGGCGCTCAAGGAGGCGGGCCTCCAGTACAGGGGCGAGTCCGAGGTGCGCCACATGGTCGAGGTGCTGATCGAGGACTTCGGCTACGAGGCGCTCGGCGAGAAGGTGGTGAAGCCCCTCGAGGGCGTGAAGTTCGCCGGTTACGTCGGCTGCCAGACGAACCGTCCCTTCGGCATCGCCGGCGAGTCGTTCGAGAACCCGATGTACCTCGACAGGCTCGTGGAGACGATGGGCGGCGAGGCGCTCACGAAGTACGAGCAGAAGGTGACCTGTTGCGGCGGCGCGCTCGCCGTGTCCGAGCCGGAGAAGAGCCAGAAGCAGATCAAGGACATCGTCGAGAGCGCCTACGACCACGGCGCCGACATGATCGTGACGCCCTGCCCGCTCTGCCAGGCGAACGTCGAGATCTACCAGGCCGACGTCAACCGGAAGTACGGCACCAAGTTCAACATGCCGGTCACCTACTACAGCCAGCTCATGACGGTGGCCTACGGCGGCAGCGCGAAGGAGGCCGCGCTCGACGGGCAGATCATCCGCGCCACCAAGCTCGAGGAGATCGCCGCCAAGCCGGCGAAGAAGTAGCGCGGGACATCCCCGCCCCGGCCTTCCCCGTGCGACAGGGAGGGCACGCGCCGGACGGGCGCTGTCTCGTCCGGCCCCTTCCCGCCCGCTGCGCGCGCGAGCGCTCGTCCGCGCGCGCGCAGCGGGCTATGCCCACGACGCTAGGTCCCGGCGCCTGCGGTCGGCCAACCAAGAGGAACGGCCGAGAGGGCCGGGCAATGCCTCTGTCCTCTGAGCTACGCCGTGAGCCGCCGGTACACGTTGGCCACGGCGAGCGGCAGCCGGCGCACCTCGTTCACGAGCACGTAGTTGGCGGCCCCGTACATGTGCGGCAGGTAGTCGCGCGCCTCGGCGTCGATCGTGATGCAGAACGGGTGGATGCCCGACCGCCGCGCCTCGACGAGCGCCTGGCGGGTGTCCTCGATCCCGTACTCGCCGCGGTATTCGTCGCCGAAGTCGTCGGGCTTGCCGTCGGAGAGCGTGACGAGGAGCCGCGTGCGCGCCTCCTCGCGCGCAAGCAGCCCCGAGACGTGGCGGATCGCGACGCCCATGCGCGTGTAGTCCTGCGGCGCGATGCCGGCGATGCGCGCGCGCACCGCCGGCCCGTAGGGCTCGTCGAAGCGCTTCACGCGGAAGAGCTCGCAGCGCTTGCGCGTCATGCCCGAGAAGCCGTAGATCGCGTAGCGGTCGCCGAGCACCTCGAGGGCCTCGGCGAGCAGCACCAGCGCCTCCCGCTCGGCGTCGTTGATCCAGCCCTTGGTCGAGCCGCTCATGTCGACGAGGAACATCACCGCGATCGAGCGCTCGGTGCGTTGCCGGCGCACGAACAGCCGCTCGGGCAGCTCGCGTCCGGCGCGCCGGTCGGCGAACCCGGCGACGGCCGCGTCGAGGTCGATCGCCTCGCCGTAGGGCTGCCGCCGCTGCACCCGGTCGTCCCCGCGCAGCGCCTCGAAGGCCCGGCGCAGGCCCGCGAGCTCGCCCCGGTACTGCTCGAGCGTCCGGCGGACGAACCCCGGGTCGCCGGGATGCACGTCGCGGCTCCTCAGCACGCACCAGCCGCGGCGGTAGTGCTTGCGCGCGAAGTCCCATTCGTCGTGCACGGCCACGCCGGCCTCGGCGGGCGACGCGGCCGCGTCGCGCTCGGGCGCGGCAGCCGGGCCCGTGGCAGGGCGGTAAGCGCCCGGGCCCGCCGGCTCGAGGTAGTCCGGCGGCAGCTCGCCGAGGTCCTGCAGGATCGACTGCACGAGGTTCGCCGCGTCGGCGGGCGGCGCGACCGGCACGCCGTCGAAGTAGAGTTGGAAGGCGCGCTCGCCCGTGACGTCGGGCTCGGACACCGCCGCCGAGAAGCGCGCATCGCCCTCGCCTGCGCTCCGCGACGGCGCGGCATCGACCCGCTCGTCCCGCATCCGCGCGAGGACCAGGCGGAAGGCATCCCTCTCGCGTGCGAGGCGCGCCACGCGTGCCGCCGCGACCCGGTCGGGGAACAGCGGCCCCACGTAGCACCACGCCGGCGGCGGCCGCGACGGGTCGCAGCGTGCGGCGAGGGCGAGCGAGTCGGCCACCGTGGCATGCGGCGCGCGCAGCGGCGCGACGAGCGCCTCGAGCGCAGCGTCGAGCGGCGCCTCGAGCCGGGCGAGGTCGCGCGCGAGACCGGGCAGGGCGTGCCCGATCCGCGCGGTGAGGCGCACCGCTTCGAGGAAAGCGGCCCAGCGCATCGACTCGGGGCGGGCGGCGAGCGCCGCGCCGAGCGCGTCGGAAAAGGTGCCGAAGCGCGCCTGCGCCCAGGCGAGCGCGGCCATCGCCTTCAGGGCGAGGAAGTTCGCCTCGCGCGAGGCGAAGCGGCCGACGCGCGCCGGAAGGTACACGGTCTGCGTGTCGGTCCAGGGTTCCCCGTCCGCCGCGACCGCGAGCGGCCGGCCCGAGAGCCCGCAGAGGAAGAGCTCCAGCACACGCGCGGCGTCCTCCAGGCGCACCGCGTGCGACGCGCTCGCCCACTCCTGCGCGAACCGCGGCAGGTCCTTGAGCGCGGCGCTCGCGGCGTACATCGTCTCGCGGTCGAAGACGTCCATCGCGCGCAGCAGCCAGGCCTGCGCGCCGCGCTCGCCGACGAGCGCGAGCGCGCGCGGGGCGAGCGCGGCGAACTGGTAGGCGAGCTCGGCGCTCGAGCGCGCCACGACGCCCGCCCAATGCAGCACGAACGCCTGCTCGCTGCGCGCGAGCTCCGCGATCCCGGGCGCGAGCGAGGCGGCCGTGCGCCGCGAGGAGAGGCACGCCTCGAGCAGTTCCTCGAGCCGGTCCTCGAGTTCGCCGGGGGAGAGCGGCGCAGGCTCGGCCATCGTCGCGCTCAGAAGAGCGACGCGACGAGCTCGTCGACCGCCGCGAGCATCTCGGGCTCGTCGGTGAGCGACTGCGAGATCGCCGCGGTGCAGGCCTGCCGCGGCGCCACGCCGCTCGCCATGAGCTTGCCGGCGTGCACGAGCAGCCGCGTGCTCGCGCCCTCGTCGAGGCCGTTGCCCTTTAGGCTGCGCGTCATGCCCGCGAGCTTCACCAGCCGTTCGCTCGCGCCCGCGTCGAGCCCGGTCTCGCGCGCGACGATGCGCACCTCGAGCTCGGGGCGCGGGTAGCCGAACTCGATCGCCACGAAGCGCTGGCGGGGGCTCTGCTTGAGCTCCTTCAACACGCTCTGGTAGCCGGGGGTGTAGGACAGGGCGAGCAGGAAGTCCGGCGGCGCGCGCAGCACCTCGCCAGTCTTCTCCACCGGCAGGATGCGCCGGTCGTCGGCGAGCGGGTGGATCACCACGGTCGTGTCCTTGCGCGCCTCGACGATCTCGTCGAGGTAGCAGATCGCGCCGAGCCGCACCGCCGCCGCGAGCGGCCCGTCCACCCACACGGTGTCGTCGCCGACGATGAGATAGCGGCCGACGAGGTCCGACGCGGTGAGGTCGTCGTGGCAGGACACGGTGACGAGCGGGCGCGCGAGGCGCCACGCCATGTGCTCCATGAAGCGCGTCTTGCCGCACCCCGTCGGCCCCTTCAGAAGCACCGGCAGCTGCCGCGCGTGCGCCGCCGCGAAGAGGGCCACTTCGTCGCCGACCGGCTCGTAGTAGGGCTCGGCCGTCACGAGGTAGGCGCCCGGGTCGTGCCGCCTCGCCTCCATCGTCCCGCCCGCCGGATCCTCAGTCGTCGAGGCTGCCGTACATCGCGTCCTGCTCGGCGCTCGCGCGCTCGGCGGCTTCGCGCTCGATGCGCTCGACCTTCTCGCGGTAGCGCTCGCGGCGCCGCGCGACCGCGTCCTTGCGGTAGGGGATGGAGAACTCGCCGAAGAGCACCTGCCGCAGGAAACGCAGCGCGAACGCGAGCATCGCCTCGTCGTCGGTCATGATCCGCGCGAGGAGCTCCGGCTCGACATCGAAGAGCTCCTGGAAGCCCGCGCTCGCGACGAACGCGCGGAACCCGTCCACGTCGTAGCTCGCGAGGAAGAAGAGCTCCATGCTCTTCGGCGAGGGCTTGCCGATCGCCGGCCCGGCGGAGCGCTTCTTGAGGAGGATCCTGCGCCACTCGAGGTTCGCGGCGTCGTACTGCGGCAGCCCCTGGCTCGCGCGGTACTCGTCGACCGTCTGCTCCCCATCCTCGAAGTGCCCGAGGCAGTGGTCCTCCCGCACCAGGAAGTAGGACTCCTCCTCCCCCGCCTCGCCCTTCTTGCGCATCGCGAGCTGGCCGAGCGCGTAGTAGCGGCACGCGGACGGCCGGTCTTCGTACACGCTGCAGCCCTCGGGCGTGAGGTAGATGCACTCGTTCGTCCCGGGCTTGGTGGCGAGCTTCAGCCCGGGCGTGCCGTGGCCGTCCATCTGGAAGTCGCGCGTGTCGCGGTCGATCCACTCGCGCGCGGCGAGGTCGAACCGGCGCTTCAGCCGCAGCACGTCGTACGGCGTCAGCATGATGTCGATGTTGCGGCAGCACTCGTTGAAGCACGGGATGCCCTTGCGGCAGCGGAACCGGAACCGGTCGCCGGGTCCGAGCTGGACCGGCTGCACCGGGGTGAAGGGCTTGGGGTCGCGGATCTCTTCGCTCATTGCGCTCATCCTCGCGTGGCGCCTTCGGCCGCTCCCGGCCGGGCGCGGCGGCGGGCGTACCGTGCAGACGCACGGTCCGCGTCTTCGGCTGCCTCGGGAACGAAAAGAGGGGCCGGGCGCTCGCGCGCCGCCCCTCCCCCGCTTTCCCGGGGCGGATTCTACGGGCTCCCGGGCGCGGCGGGGAGCCGCCTCCGCGCCGGGCTACTTCTTCGCAGCCCGGCGCCGGGTCGGGCCGGCCGCGCCGCGGCGCGCCGGCTTGCGCCGCGCCGTCGCCGCGCGCGCCTTCTTCCCCGGCTTCGCGGCGCGTGGCGCGGCCTTGCGCGGCCGCGCCATGCCGGCCATCACCTTGAAGATGTCGGTCTCGGTGATGATCCCGACGAGCTCCTTGCGGGCGTTGACCACCGGCAGCCCGCCGATGCGCTTCTCGAGGAGCATCCGCGCCGCGCCGGCGAGCGACGCGCGGTCGGAGATGCAGATCACCGGCGACTTCATGATGTCGCTCACCGGCACGTTCGCGCGGCCGAAGTGGGCGCCCGCGACCAGGAGGTCGCGCTCGCCGACGATGCCCTCGATGCGCCCCTCCCGCACGACCGGGAGGTGGTGGATGTTGCGCTGGCGCATCAGGTCGAGGGCGAGGTGGAACTCGGTGTCGGGCGCGATGGTGATCACCGAGGCGCTCATGTAGTCGCTCACTCGCATCGCTTCTTCTCCCTCCCGTCTTCGCCGGCCCGGCGCGCACCGGGCAGCGGCAACGATACTCCAGGCGGCCCGCAAAACGCGAGGGGACGGGCGCCGCGCCCGTCCCCTCGCGCCGCGCGCCGCGGGCCGCTACTTCACCAGCTGGACGTACGGCACCTTCTTCAGCGTCCACTTCTTGGTGTTGCGGTCATAGGTCGAGTTGACGAAGCACTTCCAGTTCTCGTCGTCGATGTAGTTGTGGTCCATCCGGTAGTAGAAGCCCGGGTAGCGGGTCTCCTCGCGGAACTGGATGTGCTTCATGTGCGCCTCGGCGGCGATGATGCGGTGGTAGTTCTCCCAGGCGCGCAGCAGCTCGTGCAGGTCCTTCGCGCGCATCTTGAGGGAGTCCTCCTTCAGCATCTCGAGCTTCTGCTCGGCGACCTCCAGCATCTTCTTGTTGGTGCGGTAGTAGGTCGCGACGCCGGCCACGTACTCGTCCATGATCTTCTGCAGCCGGAACTGCAGCATCTTGGGCGTGATGTAGTGCGGGTTCACGTCGATCGCCGTGGTGTAGTCCTTGTGCTCGAGGAAGGTCTTCACCGGCCGGTAGATCTCGGCCACGAGGTCGTCGACGGTGCGCTCGAGCTCGGGCTTCCAGCCCTTGTTGTCGAGCGCGTACTTGACCATCGCCTTCGCGGCGATCCGCCCTTCGGTGAACGAGCCCGAGGAGAACTTGTGCCCCGAGGCGCCGACGCCGTCGCCAGCGGTGAAGAGGCCCTTGACCGTGGTCATGCTGCGGTAGCCCCACGACCACTCCTTGGGCACGCCCGGGATGTCGGTCGGGCCGCTCACCCAGACGCCGGCGCAGCCGGAGTGCGAGCCGAGGAGGTAGGGCTCGGTCGGCATGATCTCCGACGGGGTCTTCTCGGGCTCGATGTTCTCGCCAGCCCAGATGCCGCACTGGCCGATCGTCATGTCGAGGAAGTCCTCCCAGGCCTCGGCCTCGAGGTGCTTAACTTCCTTCGGCGTCATCTTCTCGGCGAGCTTGGCCATCGCCGTCGGCGTGTCCATGTAGATCGGACCGCGGCCGGCGATCATCTCCTCGAGCATGATGTGGTTGCGCAGGCACGTGCCCGGCACGCCCTGGCCGTACTTCCCGAAGCGCTTCTCGTCCTTGATGAGGTCGGCGCGCAGCGTCGAGTAGTCTTCGCCCGCGCCGTTCATCACCTTGGCCTTGAACAGCAGGAACCACGCGCCGACCGGCCCGTAGCCGTCCTTGAACCGCGCCGGCACGAAGCGGTTCTCCATCATCGTCATCTCGGCGCCGGCCTCCGCCGCCATCGAGTAGGTCGAGCCCGCGTTCCACACCGGGTACCAGGCGCGACCCGTGCCCTCGCCCACGGAGCGCGGCCGGAACACGTTCACCGCGCCGCCGCAGACGAGCAGGCACGCCTTGAACCTGTAGATGTAGAGCTTGTGCTCGCGCACCGAGAAGCCGGCCGCGCCGGCGATGCGCGTCGGGTCGTTCTTGTCGTTGATCAGCCGCACGATGAACACGCGCTCCTGGATGTTCTCCATCCCGAGCGCCTTCTTCGCCGCCTCGGCGACGATCCACTTGTAGGACTCGCCGTTGATCATGATCTGCCAGCGGCCGGAGCGCACCGGCTTGCCGCCCTGGCGCAGGCTCTTGTCCTCGTCGCCCTTCTGCTTCCAGATGGGCAGGCCCCAGTCCTCGAAGTTGTGCACCGAGTCGTCGACGTGCCGGCCGACGTCGTACACCAGGTCCTCGCGGATGATCCCCATCAGGTCGTTGCGCACGTAGCGCACGTAGTCCGCCGGGTCGTTCTCGCCGATGTAGGTGTTGATCGCGGACAGGCCCTGCGCGACCGCGCCGGAGCGCGACAGCGCCGCCTTGTCGACGAGCTTGATCCTGAGGTTCTGCCCCTCGGCCCAGCGCACGATCTCGAACGCCGCGCCGCACGCGGCCATGCCGCCGCCGATGATGAGGATGTCGACCTCTTCCTCGATGACTTCCGGATTGCCAAAACCGAACTCAGCCATTGCCGTCGCCTCGCTGTGCGGCCCGCGCCCGACGCCGGGGCGCCCCTCGCCGCCGATGGTTGCTCAGAAGACCCGCCCGCTACGAAGCCAGGAACTGGCTCATGTCGCCGGCGTGGGTGCTCTTCGTGAAGAGCACGTCGTGCTTGTCGATGTCGGCCATGTCGGCCTTGGGCTTGCCGCCGTAGGGGTCGGCCGAGCCTTCCGGGGTGGTGCGGATCGGGAACTTGAAGCGCTTGACGTTGCCGTTGCGGAACTTGATCGTCCAGAGGATCGAGTCCGAGCCGCGCAGCGGCTGCACCGAGGCCCCGAGCGGCACGACGTCGGCGTAGTGGCGCACCTCGATCGCGTTCTGCGGGCAGATCTTCACGCACGAGTAGCACTCCCAGCACTGCTCGGGCTCCTGGTTGAAGGCCTTCATCGGGTGGCCGGTGTGCGAGCCGTCCTTGTCGAGCAGCATGAGGTCGTGCGGGCAGATGTACATGCAGGCGGTCTTGTCCTGCCCCTTGCAGCCATCGCACTTGTCGGTACGAACGTAGGTGGGCATCACTGTCTCCTCAACGAAACCATGCCGCGCCGGCGTGCGCCCGCGCGATCCCCTCTCGCCGGCGCGCCCCGCTGGGAACGCGCCGGGTCGCAAACGTAGCGCGCGGCCGCGACCGGCGTTTGCGCTACGTCAAATCTCATCGTGCCGAGTGTCCGGAAAGCTTCACCTCGACCTTCTCGCTGGCGGCGAGCCCGGCGTAGTACTTCCTCAGGACCTCGAGCACTTCGGGCCGGCTGAACTCGGCCGGCACCGGCGAGCCCTCCGAGAGCCACTTGCGCAGCTTCGTCCCGGAGACGAGCAGACGGTCCTTCTCCTCGTGCGGGCAGGTGCGGGCCGAGGCCATGCCGCCGCAGCGGTAGCACCAGAAAGTCCAGTCGATCTTGAGCGGCTCGGTCTCGAGCGACCCCGGCGGGATTTCGTCGAAGATGCGGTGGGCGTCGAAGGGGCCGTAGTAGCTCCCGACGCCCGCGTGGTCGCGGCCGACGATGAGGTGCGAGCAGCCGTAGTTCTGCCGGAAGAGCGCGTGCAGCAGCGCCTCGCGCGGGCCGGCGTAGCGCATGTCGAGCGGGTAGCCCGCCTGGACGACCGTGTTCGCGACGAAGTAGTTGTCGATCAGCACCGCGATCGCCTCGGTGCGCACCTCGGCCGGGATGTCGCCGGGCTTGAGCGCCCCGAGGAGCGAGTGCACGAGGACGCCGTCGCAGGTCTCGATCGCGACCTTGGCGAGGTACTCGTGCGAGCGGTGCATCGGGTTGCGCGTCTGGAACGCGGCGACCTTCGACCAGCCGAGCTTCTCGAAGAGGGCGCGGGTCTCGGCGGGCGTCATGAAGAGCGCCCCGTACTTCTCCGGGAAGCCGCCGGTGGAGAGCACCTTCACCGGGCCCGCGAGGTTCACCTCGCCCTGCTCCATCACCATCTTCACGCCCGGGTGCTCGAGGTCCGCGGTCCTGAAGACCATCATGCACTCGTGCGCCTTGTCGATGGCGTACTTCTCCGTGACGCGCATCGTGGCGAGGGTCTCGCCGTCGTCGGGGTCGACGAGCGCGACGTCCGCGCCGGTCCGGATCGCGTCCGCCGTCGCCTGGTCCGTGGAGAGCGTGATCGGGATCGGCCAGAAGAGATCGTTCGCGAGCTTCATGCCGTCGCAGACGCGCTCCCAGTCGCCGTGCGTCATGAAACCGTCGAGCGGCGTGAAGCCGCCGATGCCGAGCATGATGAGGTCGCCGCGCTCGCGCGAGCTCACTTTCACCCGCGGCAGCGTGGCCGCCCGCGCGAGCTCCTCCTGGCGCGCGCGGCCCTCCAGCAGCAGGGGCTTCAGCTTCCCCCCGCCGTGGGGCTTGACGAGACCTGGCACTCTCCCTCCTCCGATCCTGCGGAACGCGCCGCGCGCCTCCTGGTCCGCCGCTCGCGGCGAGCGGGCCGGGGCAAGCGGTCGTGGTGGTTCTCCGCGCAGCGTGCGCCGCCGCGGGCGGCCGTCGCCGGCTGGCGCGGCCGGTATTGTGCGCGGCCGGAACACCGCCGGACGAAGCTTATATTTTGATCCGTCGATAAGGAAGCCTGCTTACCCGGCGCTCGGGCCAGACGCCGGCGCAGCGGTTGGGAACCGCGGACGGGCTTGGTAGACTTCGCCGCACCGCCGCAGGAGGAGCGGGACCCATGGACAAGGAAGCCTTCAAGCCCGACACGCGCTACACGCTCGCCTGGCGGGACGAGACCGGCCGGACGAGGCCGCTCAATCTCTACGTCTACCGCGTCTACGACAAGTTCATGGTCGCGCGCGAGACCAGCGGGGCGGGACTCCTCCGCCGCATCGCTTACGGGGACGTCGAGCGGATCGTCCACGAGCAGCCCGTGGCGCCCGGCGAGCGCTTCTTCGTTCCGGGCGCCGTGCTCGACGAGAAGAACTGGCGCGACCGCGCGGTGATGCAGCTCTACGCGAGCGCGCCCGGGCGCGGCAAGTGAGCGCCGACCGGGCGCGCGACGCCTACGCGGGCGAGTGGCTCGCCCTCGTGGCCACGCTGCCCGTCGACGACATCCCGGCGCGCATGCGCGCGCTCCGGGCGATCGAGGCGCTCGGCGCGGGGATCCTGCGGGAGGGCGTCTACCTCCTGCCGGCGCGGCAGGCCCACCGGGAGGCCTTCCTCAGGCTCGCCGACGACATCGAGCGCTCGGGCGGCGCGGCGCACGTGCTCGCCGCGCGGACCCTCGACACCGCCGAGGCGGTCGAACTCGCCGCCCTCTTCGATCGCTCCCCGCGCTACGCCGACCTCGTGAAGACCGTCGAGTCCCTGCGCGTCGGCTACGGCGTCGCCGACCCGGCCGCGATCGCGGGCGTGCTCGCCAAGCAGCGCCGCGACCTGAAGGCGATCGTCGACCTCGACTTCTTCGACTCGCCGCTGCGCCACGAGGCCGAACGCGTGCTCGCCAGGGCCGAGGCCATCGTCAAGCGGCTCGTCGAGAGCGACGCGCCGGCGCGCGCCGCGGGCGCGGGCCGCCACCCCGAGTTCCGGCGGCGGACCTGGGCCACGCGGGGTCCCGCCACGCCGGACCGGATCGCGTCGGCGTGGCTCGTGCGGCGCTTCATCGACCCGGGGGCCGAGTTCGTCGTGCTGGGGCCGAAGGAGCGGCCGGCGCCGAACGCCCTCGGCTTCGCCTTTCCCGGCGCGGCCTTCGCGAAACAGGACGGGAGCGGCGCGTTCGACGCGCTGCTGGTGCACTTCGACCTCGCCGGCGACGCCGGCCTCGCCAAGCTCGCGCAGCTCGTGCGCGCGCTCGAGGGCGGCACCGGCGCGCACCCGGACGCGGCGCGGGTGGACACGCTGCTCAAGAACGCCCGCCGGCGCTCCCGCAGCGACGCCGCCGCGCTCGCGCAGGGCGAGCAGACCTTCGCAGCGCTCTACGAGACCTACTCGGGCAAGCCTGACGGGTGAGCCGCCCGACCCGCGAGCGGGCCGGCGGCACGGAAACCGCGCGGGATTCCCCGGGGAGGGGCGATCCGCCCCCGGGGCAGGCGAGTCACTTGCCCGCCATCTCCTTCTTCTCCTCGGCCTGGCGCGTCCGCAGCTCGCGCAGACGCGCATCGACGGCAGAGAGCGTGTAGAAGTCGCCGTCGCCCGCGCTGCGCGCGAGCTGCAGCTGCTCGATCGCGGCCGGCAGGCTCCCCGCGAGCAGGTAGAACTCCGCGAGCGCGCGATGCTGGGCAGTCCTCAGGCCGAGCCCCGCATAGCCCTTCGCCATGAGCTCGTGCACGCGCGGCTCGAGGGGATAGGCCTTCGCGATGCGGTCGGCCGCGTCGAGCGACTCCCGGTACCGGCCGAGCGCCTGCAGGGTCTCGACGTAGCTCAAGCCGAGCGCGAGGTTGCCCGGGAACGTCTTGAGCGCGGCGGCGAGCGTCTCGCGGGCGCCCTCGAGGTCGCCCGCCTCGCGCTTGATGGTCGCGTCGAGGTTCTCGACCATCGCGTGCTGCACCCCCATCCGGTGCAGCACGGCGACTTCCGCACCGGCCCGTGGCAAGTCGCGCGCGCGGAGCAGCGCGCGCGCGTAGCCGTAGCGCGCCGCGACCTCGTCGGCGAAGCGCCGTTCGCGCACGAGCGTCTCGAGGCTCGTCACCGCCTGCTGCGGGGTGCCGGCCTCGGCCATGAGCTTGGCGCGCACCAGCCGGAAGTCGAGTGAGTCGGGCGTCTGCCGGTAGGGCTCGTTCGCGGCCCGCCCCTGCATGTCGGCGATCCGCTCCGAAGTGAGCGGGTGCGTGCGCAGGTACACCGGCGCGTTGTTCTCGTAGAGCCGCGAGGCCTTCTGCAGCCGCTCGAAGAAGACCGGCGCGGCGCTCACGTCGAAGCCCGCCGCCTGCAGCGTCTGGAAGCCGATGCGGTCGGCCTCGCGCTCGAAGTCGCGGCTGTAGTTGAGGAACGCCTGCACGCCCGCCGCCTGCGAGCCGACGATCGCCGCCTGGGTGATGCCGGGGTTGGAGCGCGCCGCGAGGATCCCGAGCGCGAGCGCGAGGAGCGCCAAGGGCTGGATCTGCTGCTGCACGGCGAGCTGGCGTGCCACGTGCCGCTGCGTCACGTGCGCGATCTCGTGCGCGAGCACCGAGGCGAGCTCGGATTCCGTCTGCGCCGTCGTGATGAGGCCGGTGTGGACGCCGATGACGCCGCCCGGGATCGCGAAGGCGTTCACGGTGGGGTCGCGCAGCGCGAAGAACACGAAGGACTGGCGCGGATCGGGCCCCGCGGCGACCAGGCGCTGGCCGAGCGCGTTCAGATAGGCGCTCACCTCGGGGTCGTTCACGAACGCCGGATCGCGGCGCAGCTCGGCGAGCGCCATCTCGCCGATGCGCCGTTCCATCTGCGGCGTGAAGACCGTTTGCGCCGCTTCGCCGAGCTCGGGCAGCGGCTGCGCCAGCGCCGGCGGGACGAGGAGCGCGCCCGCCGTGACGAGCGCAACGAGCTTTCGCATGTTCCTATGATACCCGCCGGCGCAGCGGGTTCCTGGGCGGGGCCGGCGCTGGGGCATAATCGCGCGGTTGCGGGAACCGACGGCAGATGGCGGGCAAGCTCACCCATTTCGACGCGCGCGGCGACGCGCACATGGTGGACGTCGGCGAGAAGGCCGAGACGCACCGCGTGGCCCGCGCCGCGGGGACGATCTCGATGCGGCCGGCGACCTTCGCGATGATCCGCGCGGGCGCGGCGAAGAAGGGCGACGTGCTCGGCGTCGCGCGCATCGCGGCGATCCAGGCCGCGAAGCGCACCGCCGACCTGATCCCCCTCTGCCACCCGCTCGCCCTCACCCGCGTCGCCGCCGAGTTCGCCGCCGACGCGGCGCGCCACGCGATCACGCTCACCGTGACCGTCGAGACGCGCGGCCGCACCGGCGTCGAGATGGAGGCGCTCACGGCGGTGGCCGTCGGCCTGCTCACCGTCTACGACATGTGCAAGGCCGTGGACCGCGACATGCGCATCGACGGCGTGATGCTGCTCGAGAAGGCCGGCGGCAAGTCCGGGCATTACGTCCGGAGCGCGGCGCGGCGCCAGCGCCGTGGGGATTAGCGTTCCTTATCCGCGAATGAAGCGCGTCGGGCCGGGGAGCCCTTGATGCGGGGGCGGTTTTGTCAGTAATCTCCCGGTTCGCGCGCAAGCGGGCAACGCTGCCAGACCCGCACGAGCACCACCTCACTGAGGAGACTTCCATGGACATGCACCGCAGGAACGTCTTGCGTGGCGCCGGCGCGGCCGGCGCGATCGTCGCGGCCGCCGCCGCGGGCCTGGTGAAGCCGGGCGTCGCGTTCGCCGCGCCACCCAACAAGGCCGCGGCCGAGGCGAAGAGCACCGCCGACGCGATGAAGGCGCTCGGCGTGTCGGGCGCAGCCGAGACCAAGGACATCGTGATCAAGGCGCCCGACATCGCCGAGAACGGCGCCGTCGTGCCGATCGAGATCGAGAGCAAGATCCCGAACACCGAGTCGATCGCGGTGTTCGTCGACAAGAACCCCTTCCCGTACGTCGGCACCTTCGACGTCTCCAAGGGCGGCGTCCCCTTCGTCGCGCTGCGCGTCAAGGTCGGCGAGTCCTCGCCGGTGCGCGTGGTCGCGATGGCCGGCGGCAAGCCCTACACGACGGCGAAGGAAGTGAAAGTGACCATCGGCGGCTGCGGCGGCTGACGCCGGGGGCCGTTTCGAGACACGAGGAGGGAGTACCCATGGCAGATCCGATGCGTATCCGCGCGACGCTGCAGGGCGACGTCGCGGACGTGCGCGTGCTGATGTCGCACCCGATGGAAACCGGCCAGCGCAAGGACGCGTCCGGCAACGTCGTGCCGCTGCACTTCATCCACTCGATCACCGCCCAGCTCAATGGCAAGACGGTGTTCGAGGCGAGCACGACCCAGGCCATCTCGCGCAACCCGGTGTTCGCGTTCAAGGTGAAAGGCGCCAAGGCGGGCGACAAGCTCTCCATCACCTGGGAAGACAACAAGGGCGACAAGCGCACCGACGAGATCACGCTCGGCGGCTAGCCCGCCGGCGGCTCCGGACCCCGGCTGGGGGCGACCGCGACGCAGAATCGCGGCGCAGGCGGGCAGGCCCGCCCTCCGGTTCCACCACCACTGGAGGAGCCATGAAGAGAAGAAACATCGTGTGCGCCGCCGCGCTCGGCGCCGCGCTCGGCGCGACGCCCGTCGCTGCGCAGGACACCGACACCACGACCGCCGAATTCGAGAAGTTCCGGGCGGTCATGGAGGAGGCCAACCCCGCGGAGCTCTTCGAGCTGAAGGGCGAGGAGCTCTGGCGCACCCGGCGCGGACCGAAGAACGCCTCGCTCGAGAAGTGCGACCTCGGCCTCGGCCCGGGCGTCGTGAAAGGGGCGTACGTGCAGACGCCGCGTTACTTCCCCGATGTGGGCCGCGTGATGGACATCGAGGCGCGCGTCGTGCACTGCATGATCACGCTGCAGGGGTTCACCTACGAGGAGCTCGCGAAACAGCCGTTCAGCACCGAGACCCGCACCCCCGACGTCGTGTCGATCGTCACCTTCATCGCCGCGCAGTCGAAGGGCATGAAGTTCGACGCGCCGCAGTCGAACGCGCAGGAGCGCGAGGCCTACGAGCTCGGCAAGGCGATCTTCTTCCACCGCGCCGGCGCCTGGGACCTCTCGTGCGCGAGCTGCCACGGCGCGGACGGCAAGCGCATCCGCACGCAGCAGCTGCCGAACTTCACCAACCCGCAGCAGGCGGCGCGCGGCGTGCTCGGCTGGCCCGGCTACCGCATGACCGGCGGCGTGATGCACACGCTGCAGTGGCGGATGAACGACTGCTTCCGCCAGCAGCGCTTCCCCGAGCCGAAGTACGTCTCCGAGGCGATCACGGCGCTGCTCACCTACCTGACGGTGAACGCGAACGGCACGGTGTACAAGGGCCCGGGCATCAAGCGCTAGCGGCCAGCGGACGAGGAGACGAGCGATGAACACGAAGATCATCCTGGCGGCGGCGTGCGCGGCGGCGCTCGCGGGCTGCGCGACCAAGGACGAGGCCGCCTACCGGGCGCAGGCCGACGCGGTGCTCAAGCGCGACTTCCAGGCGCGCGGGATCGCGACCATGGACCGGCTCGACCAGACCGAGCTCCAGAGAATCTGCACGCAATACCACGACAACCCGCCCTTCGAGGTGCAGCAGCGCCTGGAGGCGGCCGAGATGAAGACGGTCAAGCTCCCGGCCGACGGCAAGTTCATGGGCGACTGGAAACGCGGCGCGCGGATCGCCGAGAGCGGCCGGGGCATGACGTGGAGCGACAAGCCGGGCGAGGCGGGCGGCAGCTGCTACAACTGCCATCAGCTCTCGCCGCAGCAGACCTCGTTCGGGACCCTCGGCCCGAGCCTGCTGCAGTTCGGCAAGACGCGCGGCTACACCGAGGCGAACCAGAAGTACGTGTACGAGCGGATCTACAACTCGAAGGCCTTCAACACCTGCTCGACCATGCCGCGCTTCGGCAGCACCGGCACGCTCACCGAGGCCCAGATCAAGGACCTGGTGGCGTACCTGATGGATCCCGAGTCGCCGGTGAACAAATAGCGCGGCGCCCGACCGCAGCATCCCGGAAGGCTTGGCCCCGCCAAGCCTTTTCTTTTCCCGGAGCCCCGATGCCATGAACCGCCGCGAATTCCTCGAAGTGCTCGCGATCGCCTCCGCCGCCGGCCTCGCGCTCGACAGCCGCACCGCGCTCGCGCAGGGCGCGGCCGATGCGCTCTACACCGTGCCGAAGTTCGGCAACGTGAGCCTGCTCCATTTCACCGACTGCCACGCGCAGCTCCTGCCCATCTACTTCCGCGAGCCCTCGGTCAACATCGGCGTCGGCGAGGCGCGCGGCAAGCCGCCGCACCTCGTCGGGGAGCACCTCCTCAAGTGGTTCAAGATCCGCCCGGGGACGCGCGAGGCGCATGCCTTCACCTACCTCGACTTCACGAAAGCCGCCGAGACGTACGGCAAGGTCGGCGGCTTCGCGCACCTCGCCACGCTCGTGAAACGCCTGCGCGCCGAGCGCCCGGGGGCGCTGCTCCTCGACTCGGGCGACACGTGGCAGGGCTCCGGGATCAGCCTCTGGACCAGGGGGGCGGACATGATCGAGGCGCAGAAGGCGCTCGGCGTGGACGTGATGACCGGCCACTGGGAGTTCACCTACGGCGCGGAGCGCGTGCAGCAGGCGGTGAAGAACGAGCTCGGGGCGATGGAATTCGTCGCGCACAACGTGAAGACCCAGGACTTCAACGATCCGGTGTTCAAGGGCTACACCCTGAAGAACGTGAACGGCGTGCCGGTGGCGGTCGTCGGGCAGGCCTTCCCCTACACCCCCATCGCGAACCCGCGCCATTTCGTCCCGGACTGGACGTTCGGCATCCAGGAGGACGACCTGCAGAAGCTCGTCAACGAGGCGCGCGCGAAAGGCGCGCAGGTCGTGGTGCTCCTCTCCCACAACGGCATGGACGTCGACCTCAAGCTCGCGAGCCGCGTGACCGGCGTCGACGCGATCCTCGGCGGCCACACGCACGACGGGGTGCCGCAGCCGACGCTCGTCGGCAACGCCGGGGGGCGGACGCTCGTGACCAACGCCGGCTCGAACGGCAAGTTCCTCGCGGTGCTCGACCTCGACGTGAAGGGCGGCAAGGTCGCCGACTTCCGCTATCGGCTCCTGCCGGTGTTCTCGAACCTGCTGCCGGCGGACCCGGCGGTGGACGCGGTGGTGAAGAAAATCCGCGCCCCGCACGAGGCGAAGCTCGGCGAGAAGCTCGCGACGACCCAGGGCCTGCTCTACCGCCGCGGCAACTTCAACGGCACCTTCGACCAGCTGATCCTCGATGCGCTCATGGCGGTGAAGGGCGCCGAGATCGCCTTCTCGCCCGGCTTCCGCTGGGGCACCTCGATCCTGCCCGGCCAGGCGATCACCCGCGAGCACGTGCTGGACCAGACCGCCACCACCTACTCCTACTCGACGCTCAGCGAGATCTCCGGCGCCGACATCAAGCTGATCCTCGAGGACGTCTGCGACAACCTCTTCAACCCCGACCCGTACCTGCAGCAGGGCGGCGACATGGTGCGTGTCGGCGGCCTCGACTACACCTGCGCGCCCAACGCGAAGATGGGCGACCGCATCCGCGACATGCGCCTTCACGGCAAGCCGATCGAGGCGGCGAAGAAGTACAAGGTCGCCGGCTGGGCGCCGGTGGCGGAGGGGGCTTCGGGAGAGCCGGTGTGGGACGTCGTCGAGACTTACCTCAAGGACCGGAAGACGATCCCGGTGCTCGAGCCGAAGCAGCCGAAGCTCGTCGGCGTCGAGGGCAACCCCGGCCTCTCGCCGGCCTGAGCCGTCCGGCGCGGCGGTCGGGCCGTAACATCCGGTTACGGGGGCCGGCGCGCCCGCGTGCTAAGCTTCGCGGCCTTCGGCACACCGCGGCCGATCGCCGAGTTCTCGCTCCTTGGACCCCAAACGCCTCCCGCGCGCCGCCTGGATCGCCGCCGGCGCTGCCCTCGTCCTCGTCCTCGCCTTCGCCCTCTGGCAGTGGCTCGCCCCGGGCGAGGCGAACGGGACCTACCGCCTCGCCAAGGTCGAGCGCGGCCCGCTCACGTCGATCGTCGCCGCGACCGGCTCGCTCAACCCCGTCGTCTCGGTGCAGGTGGGCTCGCAGGTCTCCGGCCAGATCAAGGAGATCCTCGTCGACTTCAACTCGCTGGTGAAGAAGGACCAGTTGATCGCGCGCATCGACCCGGAGTCGTTCCAGCTCAAGGTGCGTCAGGCCGAGGCCGACCTCGAGGCGGCGCGCGCGACGCTGCTCACGCAGGAGGCGAGCGTCGGGGCGCAGCGCGCGATCGTGTCGCGCGAGGAGGTCAACCTCGGCGACGTGCAGCGCGACTACGAGCGCAAGGAAGCGCTCTACGCGCAGAAATTCATCTCCGCGGCCGAGCGCGACCGCGCCCTCGCCGTCTTCAACCAGGCGCAGGAGAGCGTGAAGACCGCGCGCGCCCAGCTCGCGGTGGCCGAGGCGCAGGCGCGCAACGCGGAGGCCGTGGTGAAGCAGCGCCAGAGCCAGCTCGCGCAGGCACGCGTCGACCTCGACCGCACGGCGATCCGCTCGCCGGTGGACGGGGTAGTGATCAAGCGCAGCGTCGACGCGGGCCAGACGGTCGCGGCGAGCCTGCAGGCGCCAGAGCTCTTCGTGATCGCGCAGAACCTCACCGACATGCAGGTCTACGCGCAGATCGACGAGGCCGACGTCGGCCGCATCCGCGTGGGCCAGGGCGCGACCTTTACCGTCGATTCCTTCCCCGGCCGTACCTTCCGGGGCGAGGTGAAGGAGGTGCGCAAGAGCGCGCAGGTCGTGCAGAACGTCGTGAGCTACACGGTCGTCGTCTCGGCGCCCAATCCCGACCAGATCCTGCTCCCGGGGATGACGGCGAACGTGCGCATCGTGACCGACCAGAAACAGTCCACGCTCAAGGTGCCCAACGCGGCGCTGCGCTTCCGGCTGCCCGGCGCGTCGGACGCCAAGCCGGCGGCGGCGCCGGCACCGGGCGCCCCGACGGCGCCGGCGGCGGCGGGCGCGGGCGCCGGGCGCGAGCTGCGCGAGCGGCTCGTCGCCGAGCTCAAGCTCGACGCCGCCCAGCAGCAGCGGCTCGAGCCGCTCTTCGCCGAGCTCCGGCAGAAGATGGCCGCGGCGCGCGACCTTCCGGAGGCCGAGCGCGCCAGGACGTTCGAGCGGGCCCGTGCGGAGCTGCGCGAGAAAATCGCCGAATTCCTCACGCCCGAGCAGAAGGCGCGCTACGCGGAGATCGTCGCGGCGAACGCCGGCCGCGCGGCGACGCGCGGCCGCGTCTACGTGCTCGACGAGAAGGGCCAGCCGAAAGCCGTGGACGTCCGCCTCGGCATCTCCGACGGCTCCTACACCGAAGTCCTCGGCGGCGAGCTCGCCGAGGGCGCGGAAGTGATCGTCGGGCTCGCGAGCCCTGCCGCGAAGGCGGGGTCGTCGGCGCCGCCGGGCCCGCGGTTCCCCTTCTAGCGCCCATGCCAGCGCCGCTCATCGAGACGCGCGACCTCGCGAAGACCTACCGCATGGGCGACCAGACGGTGGCCGCGCTGCGCGCCGTGTCGGTCGCGATCGACGCCGGCGAGTTCGTCGCCGTCATGGGGCCGTCGGGGTCGGGGAAATCCACCTTCATGAACCTGATCGGCTGCCTCGACACGCCCTCCGGGGGCAGCTACCGGCTCGCGGGCGAGGAGGTCTCGCACCTCTCCGCCGATGCGCTCGCCGCGATCCGCAACCGGCGCATCGGCTTCGTGTTCCAGCAGTTCAACCTGCTCGCGCGCACGAGCGCGCTCGACAACGTCGAGCTGCCGCTGCTCTACGCGGGGGTCCCCGCGCAGGAGCGCCACGAACGCGCGCGGCGCCGGCTCGCGCAGGTGGGGCTCGAGGACCGCGCGCACCACCTGCCCTCGCAGCTCTCCGGCGGCCAGCAGCAGCGCGTCGCCATCGCGCGCGCGCTCGCGAACGACCCGCTGCTCATGCTCGCCGACGAGCCGACCGGCGCGCTCGACACCCGCACGAGCTTCGAGCTGATGGCGCTCTTCCAGAGCCTCAACCGCGACGGCATGACGGTGGTGATCGTCACCCACGAGCCGGACATCGCGCGCTTCGCGCGGCGCGTCGTCGGCTTCCGCGACGGACGCGTGGTCGAGGACCGCCCGATCGAGCCCGAGGACGCCGCCGCGCGCCTCGCCGCGCTGCCGGAGCCGGCCGCGGCATGAGCGACGCGACCCCGGCGGAGCGCCCCGAGGGCCGGCCCCCGAGCGCGTCCGGCGCGGGACGAGGCCGATGAGCCTCCTCGCGACGCTGCGCATCGCCCTGCGCGCACTGCGCGTGAACAAGCTGCGCTCGGCGCTCACGATGCTCGGCATCATCATCGGGGTCGCGGCCGTGATCACCATGATTTCGGTCGGCCGCGGCGCGCAAGCGCGCGTCGAGGAGCAGATCAAGAGCCTCGGATCCAACCTGATGATCGTCGTGCCCGGCTCGACCACCGCGGGCGGCGTGCGCCTCGGCGCGGGCGCGGTGCAGACGCTCACCGAGGACGACGCCTGGGCGTTGCAGCGCGAGGTCGAGGAGGTGCAGGTCGCGGCGCCGAGCCTGCGCGGCGGCGCGCAGATCGTGGCGGCGAACGCGAACTGGTCCACCGTGATCCAGGGCGTGACGCCCGAGTACCTGGAAGCGCGCGAGTGGCCCGTCGTCGCGGGTCGTGGCTTCGAGCCGCAGGAGGTCACCGGCGCCGGTGCCAAGGTCGCCCTCATCGGCCAGACGACGGCCCGGCAGCTCTTCGGCGACGCCGATCCGGTGGATCAGGAAGTGCGCATCAAGCAGGTGCCGTTCACGATCGTCGGCGTGCTCGACCGCAAGGGCCAGAGCATGATCGGGCAGGACCAGGACGACGTCGTGCTCGTGCCGCTCGCCACCGCGCGAAACCGCATCCTCGGCACGGCGCAGGGCAGCACCCTGCGCCGCGTGGCCACGATCTCCGTGAAGGTGCGCTCCGGCGCGGACATGAAGGTCGCCGAGGAGAAAGTCCGCGAGCTCCTGCGCCAGCGGCACCGGCTCCAGCCGGGGCAGGACGACGACTTCACCATCCGCAATCTCTCGGAGATCCTCGCGGCGCAGGAGACCTCGAGCCGGATCCTCACGCTGCTCCTCGCCGCGGTCGCGTCGGTGTCGCTCGTCGTCGGCGGCATCGGCATCATGAACATCATGCTCGTGTCGGTGACCGAGCGCACGCGCGAGATCGGCCTGCGCATGGCGGTCGGCGCGCGCGGGCGCGACATCCTCACGCAGTTCCTCGTCGAGGCGGTGGTGCTGTCGCTCGTCGGCGGCTTCGTCGGCATCGTGCTCGGCGTCGCCGGCTCCTTCGCCGTCGGCTCGCTTGCCGGCTGGCGCACCGAGCTCTCCTCGGCCGCGATCCTCCTCGCCGCGACCTTCGCCGCGGCGGTGGGCATCTTCTTCGGGTTCTATCCGGCGCGGAAGGCCTCGCGGCTCTCGCCGATCGAGGCGCTGCGGTACGAGTGACGCGGAACGGAAAAAGGCCCCCCGGTTTCCCGGGAGGCCCTGGGTGGAACGGCCCCGCGCGCCTTCTTCAGCGGCAGGAAGAGGGCATGAACTTGGCCGGCGTGCCCGTGCACGACCACACCACCGTGTTGCCCGAGAGCGAGGGCGTCATCACGATCGTCACGGCCGTGCCCACCGTCGCCGCGCTGCCCGCCAGCGTGATCACGCCGCCGTCGGTCACGTTGCCGCCGGTGATCTTGCCGAACACCGTGACGGTGAGGCCCGCGCCCGCCGAGCCGAGCGCGTTGTCCGTCTGCGCCTTCTCCGTCACCGAGGTGCGGAACGCGCTCGCCGCGAGCACCAGCTCCGAGACCTTCGCGCGGATCGTGTAGTCCTGATAGGCCGGCAGCGCGATCGCCGCCAGGATGCCGATGATCGCGACCACGATCATCAGTTCGATCAGGGTGAAGCCCTTCTGGATCGTCTTCATGCAGTTCTCCCGAGTCAGTCGTCTGGTCCGAATGGCGCGGCAAGACCCCGGCCACGGCGCCCTTCACGCATTTCTCGTGCCATGGCCCAAGTGCCCCGAGACGCAGAATTCAAGCTTCTGATTCGACGATGCTTTCTCTCGTCGACGGAGGGCGCCGATCGCGCTGCGTGACCTGCATCACGGCCCCGCTGCCGGGGCGATTGACGCTGGACGTCACCTGTCACCCACGCAGGGCAGGCGCGGCACGCAGACCGAACTTCCGAACGAGCTCCGCGGCGACCGCTGCGAGGACATCGCCCCAGTCCCCGGGCGCAGCCTGGCGATGCAGGCGCACCGAGGGATACCAGGGCATGCGGTCTCCGCGGATGCCGTAGCGCCACTCGGGCGATGCGGGCACGAGGACTTCGACAGGCCGGCCGAGCGCGCCGCCGAGATGGATGACCGCCGTGCAGACGCTCACGACCGCGTCGAGCGCGGTGACGAGCGCGGCGGTTTCGTCGTAGTCGTCGAGGGCGTCCTGCCAGTGGTGCACGGCGAACGCGCAGTCGCGATTCGCCGCGGCGACCTCTTCGCCCGCATCGGCGTGGTATTGAAGGCTCACGAAGTGCGCGCCCGGGAGCCCGAGGATCGGCGCCCAGTCCGCGAGCCGCATCGAGCGCAGGCGTGTGCGGCTGCGCGGCGTGCCGCCGCGCCAGGAAATGCCGATCTTCGGACCCGAGCCGAGCGCCGTGAGCCGCGTGCGCCAATGTGCGACGCGCTCCGGATCGGCCTTGAGGTAGCCCGTGTGCCGCGGGAAGCTCGCGTCGCTCCGGCGCAGTAGCGAGGCGACGGTTCCCGCAGCCGCTTGCAGGTCGATCGCGGGCGGTGCACGCAGCCACTCGGGCGGCTCGGACTGCAGGGATCCGAGCACCGTCGCCTCCGGGAAGGAGCGCCGGAAGAGCTTCTCGAGCTTGGGCGCGCAGTCGATCACCAGGCGCGCGCCGCGCGACGCGAGCTCCGGGTAGCACGACGCGAACATGATCTCGTCGCCGAGGCCCTGCTCGGCGTACACGAGGAGCGTCCTGCCCGCGAGGTCCTCGCCGCCCCACTCGGGCCAGGCGAACGGGCGCCGCAACACCTCCGCTTGCCAGCGCAGCCCGTAGAACTCCCAGGCGTGCGCCCAGTCGCCGGCGAGGAGCCGGGCGCAGGTGATGTTCCACCGCGCCTCGGCATCGACGCCCGCGCCGGTCGCGAGCGCCTCGTCGAAGCGCGCGAGCGCCTCTTCGACGCGCAGGTAGTCGAGCGCGATGAGGCCACGCCCGACGGTCGCGAGCGCCCGGACCGAAGCGTCGCCGCCGGCCGCCGCCGATGCCGCCGCGAACGCCGCAGCCGCGTCGGCATAGCGCCCCAGGTCGCGCAGGACGAACCCCATGCGGACGTGGGTGTCGAGCCACCCGGGCGCCGCCGCAGCGGCTTTCTCGAAGGCCGCGAGCGCCTCCTCGAGGCGGTATTCCTTGTGCAGCGCGCGGCCCAGTCCCGCGAGCGCCCGCGGGTCGTCGGGCGCGAGGGCGAGCGCTCGTGCGAACGCCGCCTCCGAATCGGGCCATTGCCGCGCCTCGGCGAAAGCGAGCCCGAGGTTCACGTGCGCCGGCACGAAAGCGGGCTCGAGATGGATCGCCGTCTCGAGGGCGTCGATCGCGTCGTCGAGTCGGCCCGCGCGCAGGCACGCGAGCCCCAGGTTGCTGTGTAGCCCTGCCGAGGGCGACGGCGCGGCGTCGATCGCCGCCTCGAACCAGGCGATCGCGGCGGCGGCGTCGGCGCGCGCGAGCGCCCGCGCCCCGAGAAGCTCGCGCACGGCCGCGTCGTCGGGCCGCTCGCGCGCGAGCGCCTCCAGCACGCGATCGGCCTCCGTGCCGCGTCCGAGACCGTCGAGCACGTCGGCGAGCGCCCGTGCCGTGGCCGCATCGAGCTCGAGCGCGATCGACGCCGCGAGCCGCTGCGCCGCCGTCGCGAGATCGCCCGCGGCGCGCGCGGCGAAGCCCGCGAGGCGTTGCGCGAGCGCGTTCCGCGGCTCGAGCGCGGCCGCCCGCTCGAGGAGCTGCGACGCACCGCGCGCGTCGTCCTGGGCGAGCCGCAGCCTTCCGAGCCCGAGGAGCGCGGGAACGAAGTCATCGCGCGCGGCGAGCGCTTCGCCGTAGCGCCGTGCCGCCCCCGCCGCGTCGCCGCGCGCGCCGAGGACGTCGGCGAGGTCGGTGAGGATGACGGCGTCTTCCGGCGCGAGCGCGGCGGCACGCTCGAGGCAGCCCTGCGCCACGTCGATCTGCCCGGCCGCGGCGAGCGCGTGCGCCGCGCCCCGCAGCGCGTCGCCATCCTCCGACGCGAGCAGCCGCGCCACCGCGCCGGCATCCGGCACCACGGGCCGTGCGGCCGCTGACTCGCCGGCCGGCCGCCCCATGAGGGCGCGCAGCCGCTTCAGCATCGCGCTTCCAGGGCGGCGCGCGCCTTCGCGAGCGGCCCGTCCCAGTCTCCGGGCACCGTCTGTCGCAGCAGACGCACGCTCGCGTACCAGGGCATGTGCTCGCCCTCGTACTGGTAGCGCCACTCGGGGCTCGAGGGCACGAGCACGAGGACCGGCAGGCCGAGCGCGCCGCCGAGGTGGACGGTGGTGTTGCACACGGTGACGATCGCGTCGAGCGCCGCCATCAGGCTGGCCTGCTCCATCGCATCGGTCAGCGCGTCGGGGAAGGCGTGCAGCGCCCCGCCGCAGCTCTCGATCTCGCCTGCGCGCACGCCGTGCTGCAGGCTCACGAAGCGGCGTCCGCCGCCCGCAAGCGCCTCCAGCATGCGCGCTGGCGCCATGCTGCGTGCCGCCTCGCGCGTCTTGCCCACGCCGCCGCGCCAGGCGACCCCCACCCAGGGTCCCGGGCCGATCCCCGAAAGCCGCTCGCGCCAGGCCGCAACACGCTCCGGCGGCACGGCGAGATACGGCGTGCCCGGGAAGGCCGCGCGCGTCCGGCGGTAGAGCCCCGGGAGGCTCCCCGCGGGGACGGCGCAGTCGAGCTCACCGGCCTCGGCGAGCCAAGGGTGCTTCGTCTTGCCCCGCCCCGCGAAGACCGCGAGCTGCGGGAACGAGTGCGCGAAGAGGCGCGCGAGCCGCGCGTCGCATTCCACCACCACCCGGCCCGCTTCGCGCGCGAGGTCGGGAAGGCAGCTCGCGAACATGATCTCGTCGCCGAGCCCCTGCTCCGCATACACGAGGACCCGCTTGCCGGCGAGCGGCCCGCCGTCCCAGTCGGGGACGGGAAACGCGCGGCGCGGCGACTCGCTGCCGCGCAGCCGCTGCTCGTACTCGGTCCAGCCCTCCTCGAAACGGCCGAGGGCGAGGAGATGCAGGGCGCGCGTCAGGCGCACGTCCGCCGCTTCCGGGCGCAGCGCCACCGCCCGGTCGTGCGCCTCGGTCGCGGCCGCGAGGTCGCCGCGGTCCTGCAGCACCTTGGCGAGCGTCGCCGCGCGCTCGGCCGCAAGCGCACCATCGACGGGGACCGCCTCGAGGACCGCGAGCGCCTCGCCGGGCTGCGCCGACTCGCGCAGCACGTTCGCCAGGTTGATGCGCGTGCGCTCGGACGCCGGATCCCGCTCGAGCGCCGCGCGCAGCTCCGCCGCCGCGGCCGCGAGCTCGCCGCGGTCGCGCAGGAACAGCGCATGGTTGTTGCGCGCCGCCTCGTCCGCTGGGGCAAGGCGTAGCGCCTCCCGGAAGTGCTCGGCGGCCGCGGCGTCGTCGCCGAGCATGTGTTTCGCGACGCCCATGTTCGCGTGCGCCGGAGCGAGCGCCGGCGCGCGCTTCAGGACGTAGTTGAGCAGGGCCGCCGCATCGGCGTGCTGCCCGCGCTCGATCAGGATGCCCGCGAGGTCGACGCGGGCGTCGAGATGCTCCGGCGCGGAATCGAGCAGGCGCAGCAGCAGCCGCTCGGCATCCGCGAGGCGCCCCTGGCGCCTGCGCACGGCGATGACGAGATAGAGCGCCTCTGCGTTCTCGGGCTGCGCGCGCAGCACGGTCTTCGCGCGCGACTCGGCGGCCGCGAGGTCGCCCCGGCGCAGCGCGATGTCGGAGAGGAGGAGATGCGCGTCGGCGCTTCCCGGCAGCGCCGCGAGCGCGGCAGCCGCAGCGCGCTCCGCGTCGTCGAGCCGGCCGGCTTCCCGCGCGCGCACGGCGGCCGCGAGGCGCGCCGCCGCGCGTTTCTCGCGGCGGTCGCCGGTGAGCCGGCCGAGGAAGCCCGCGAGCATCGGGGGCGCGCCCGCGCCCCGCTCAGGCCGCGGCGGAGGCCTTGGGGCGCTGCTCGGCGTGCAGCATCCGGTCGCGCTCGGCGAACCACTCCGGCGCGTACTCGCAATCGCGGTACTCGTCGAAGTACGGGCCGCCGAGGGTGTAGTGGACGAGCGAGACCTCGCGCGTCGGCTGGTAGTACCCGACGAGGTGGTTCCAGCGCCGTGGCAGCTCGCCGATCAGGGCGTCGTCGCCGAGCCACTTGAACTGGTGCAGCTCGAGCCCGGTGGCGGTGTTGACGTACTCCGGCGTGAGCGCGCGGCACTTCGCGTTGTTGAAGAGCATCACGCTCGACCAGTTCTTCTTCGGGTACGCGGTCTGGGGCTGGCCGAGGAACTTCACCGCCTCGCGCGGCTGGTGGTCGTGCTTCACGACCTGCACCGCGTAGCGCTCGTCGCGCAGCTTCCAGAGGTTGGCAATGTCGTCGAGCACGAGCATGTCGCAGTCCATGAACACGCTCCAGCCCTCGTAGCCCGAGAGGTAGGGCACGAGGAAGCGGGAGAAGGCGAAGTCGGTGGACTGCAGCGGGTGGCGCTCGCGGTGGAACACGCCTCTCAGCTCGGAGAGCATCAGCGGCGCGATCGCGACCGGCTCGCTCGCGCGCACCCAGATCGAGTGCGCCAGCACCGCGTACGCCGCCGCCTCGCGCGGGTCGAAACCGATGAAGACGCGGATCATGGTGTCAGGACTCCTCGGAAGAAAGACGGGTTTCCATGAGCTTCGGCCCCTCGGGCGTCTCCTCCCGCCACTGGATCCAGAACTCCCACGCCACGCCGGGGTGGCGCGTGGCGGTCTCGGCGATGAGCGCGCGCCACCACTCGGGCGGGCGGATCGTGCAGTGCGCGTTCTCGCCCGTGGGCAGGCGCTTCTTCGCTGGATAGCAGGCGACGTTCGCGAAGACGAACTTCTCGGCGTAGCCGAAGATCTCGTCGAGGATCCAGGGGAGGTCTTCCTCGGGGCAGTGCTCGAGGACATCGGTCGACACCACGCCGTCGAACTTGCCCGCGGGGAGCTTCGAGAACGGCGTGTAGCTCGGGTCGTAGCACTGGATGTAGTCGACGTCCCAGTAGTCCTGGATGCTGTCGTAGCGCTCGCCGTCGGGGCCGGGGATCCCGCGCAGGTCGTACTGCTGGCCCTTGCCGCTGCCGTAGTCGAGGATGTTGGCGGCGCCGGTCGCCTCGATGAGCCGCTTGATGCGGCCGGCCTGCGACGGCAGCGAGAGGCCGGGGAAGGTCTGCTCGGGCGGGATGTTGAGGAACTTCTCGCCCTCGAAGTGCATCGTGCGGTAGAGCTCGACGAGGCTCTGGTAGCGTGGGCTCGGCGCGGCGCGGCTGAAGGCCATGGGCGGGACTCGCGATCGGCAAACGCCGGGAGGTTACCCGAGCCCCCCTGCGGGGGCGAGTTCATTTTTCACGCGCTCGAGGAGCGGCCCCCAGGCGTAGCGCGCGGGCTGGCGCAGGACGCGCACGGAGGGATACCAGGGCATGCGCTCGGCGGTGAGACCGTAGCGCCACTCGGGGCTGTAAGGGGCCATGACGATCACGGGACGGCCGAGCGCGCCGGCGAGGTGGACGATCGCCGTGCACACGGTCACGGTGCGATCGAGGGCGCACACGAGGGCCGCCGTTTCGTCGTAGTCGTCGATCGCCTCCTGCCAGTGGTGCAGCCGCCCTCCCGAGGCGCGCGCGAGCGCGGCGATCTCGTCGGCCTTCGCGTCGTACTGCAGGCTCACCCACTGGATGTCGGGCAGCGCGAGCAGCGGCGCGAGCTCGGCGAGCTCCGGGGAGCGCAGCCTGCGGCGCGACTTCTCGGTTCCGCCGCGCCACGAAAGGCCGATCGCGCGACCGCCGAGGGCGTCGAGGCGCTCGCGCCAGCGGCGCACCTTGTCCGCGTCGGCCGCGAGGTATCCCGAGTGCCGCGGGAAGGCCTCGCGCGTCGCGCGGAACCGCAGCGGGAGGCTCCCGGCCTCGATGTAGCGCTCGATGCCGGCCGCCCGCGCCGCCCAGTCGAGCGGCTCGTCCTGGGTGCCGGCGCGGACATCGACCCCGGGGAACGAGCGCCGGAAGATCGGTGCGAGCTTCGGGTTCGCCTCGAGCACGACGCGCGCGCCGGCGCGCACCAGGTCGGGAATGCAGGACGCGAACATGATCTCGTCGCCGAGCCCCTGTTCGGCCACGACGAGGAGCCGCCCGGCAGGCGGCGCGGCTTCGGTCCAGCGCGGCACCGGCACCGGGCGGCGCGGGCGCTCCTCGCTCGCGAGCCGCAGCTCGTACTCGGGCCACGCCTCGGCGAAACGCTCGACGAGCAGCAGCGCGAGCGAGCGGTGCCAGCGCGCCACCGTATTGCCGGGATCGAGCGCGATCGCGCGGTCGTACGCCGCGATCGCCTCCGGCACCCGGCCGAGGTCCTGCAGCGCGATGCCGAGGTTGCCGTGGAGGTCGGAGCTCCCGCCGCCGTTCGCGATGGCGCGCTCGAAGCTCGCGGCGGCGCCCTCCGCGTCGAGGTCCTGCTTGAGCTTGAGGAAGCCGAGCACCTCGTGCGCGGCGGCCGCGTGCGGGCGCGCGGCGACGAGGGCCGTGCACCGCGCCCGCGTCTCGTCGGCGATCGCCGGGAAGCGCGGCGCGATCGACCCCAGCGCCACGAGCGCCGCTGCGGACTCCGGTGCCGCATCCAGCGCGGCGAGGAAACACCGCGCGGCCGCCTCGAGCCGGCCGCGGCGCTTCTCGAGGAGGCCCAGGTTGTGCCAAGCGCCCGCCGAGTGGGGGTCGATCGCGAGCGAACGGCGATATTCGGCCTCGGCGGCGTCGAGGTCCCCGGCGAGGAGCAGCACGTTGCCGAGGTCGGCCCGCAGCGCGGCGGAGTCGGCGAGGGAGGCCGCGCGGCGCAGCGCCGTGAGCGCCTCGGCCGTCGCGCCCGTCTGCGCGAGCGCCTGGCCGTAGAGATGCAGCGCCTCGCCGCCGGCGTCGGCCCGCGCCGCCTGCGGCGCGATGACGGCGAGCGCCGCTCGCGCATCCCCGGCGGCGAGCAGGCGCCGCGCGTCGGCGAGCCGCGCGGCGTCCGCTTCCGCCGTGGCGGGCGGGGCGCTCGCGCGGCGCGGGCCGCGGACGAGGTCGGCGAGGAGCTTGCGTAGCATCGGTCGGCGCATCGCCCCGCGCGCGGGCGACCATCGCGCCGCGCACGGGCGGTGCGATCCTAGCGCATCGCCGCGCGGCCGACGATCGCGGGGCGCACGCAGGAGAGCGAAAGGCGCCGGTCGCCGCGGACGCCGGGGCGCCGCCCGGGTCGCTGTGCACTATTGCATCGCGGCGCCAGCGCCCGTTTTGCCCAGAACGCTCCCGGCCGATAAACTTGAGCGCATTTGCCGGGGGCGCGAACGCGCGGACCGGCTGCGGCAGGGGTCGGGACGCGGGAGACGCCGGGTCCCGGACAACGGAGATCGACCATGGGGCTGTTTTCCTTCCTGGGCAAGAGCGACGTGACCGAGTTCGCCAAGACGCTCGCGGCGAGCCTCGCCAAGCGCTACCCGCCGTCGATCGACGCCGCCACCGAGAAGAAGATCTCCGAGGCGCGCCTCACCAAGGTGCTCGAGGACGTCCTCAACCAGGCGACCGAGTTCCAGCGCGAGCGCCAGCTCGGCCTCTTCGGCAAGGCGAAGCTCGGCAACGAGTTCCGCTGGCAGTTGAAGGAGCTCGGCTACACCGAGAAGTTCATCGAGGTGGCGACCGAGGGCCTGATGGTCTACGTCACCCGCGGCTCCGCGCCCGCGGCCGCGGCCTCCGACAAGAAGTAGCCCGCGCCCCGCGCCGCCCGCCGGCGCCGCGCCGTTCAGGGCGTGAAGCCCGGGATCGCGGCGTGGTCCACGTCGTCGATCTGCTCGGGGTCGAGGAACTGCTCGGCGTATCGCAGATACACCTTCCGGCGGACGAACACGTCGAAGAGGTCCGGGTCGATGTGCCCGCCCAGCTTGAACCGGCCGAGGATGGCGAGCGCCTCGGTGAGCGTCTTGCCCTTCTTGTAGGGCCGGTCCTTGGCGGTGAGCGCCTCGAAGATGTCGGCGATGCCCATGACGCGCGCCTGCACCGACATCTGCTCGCGCGTGAGCCCGCGCGGGTAGCCCTTGCCGTCCATGCGCTCGTGGTGGCCGCCGGCGTACTCGGGCACGTTGCGCAGGTGCTTCGGCCAGGGCAGCGCCTCGAGCATCTTGATCGTCGAGACGATGTGGTGGTTGATGATCTCGCGCTCGGCGGGCGTGAGCGTCCCGCTGCGGATGGTGAGGTTCGCCACCTCGTCGTCGGACAGGAAGTTCGCGGTCGCGCCGGACGGGTCGCGCCACTTGTAGGCGGTCGCGATCGCGCGCACGCGCTCCTGCTCGGCCTCGGACATCGCCTCGCTGCCGACGTTGGCGCGGCGCAGGAACTCCCGGTCCTCGTCCAGCCGCCGCAGGCGCTCGGCGAGCTCGCGGTCGAGGCGCCGGTTCGCCTCGCGCAGCTCGATCTCGCCCAGCCCCGGCCGGCGGGCGAGATCGAGCTTCGCCTTGAGGGTCTCGATCTCGGCGTCGCGCTTGAGCACCTCGAAGCGCGTGTCCACGAGCGCGATGCGGTCGAAGATCGTCTCGAGCTTGGTCGCCTTGTCGACCACGTGCACAGGCGTGGTGATCTTGCCGCAGTCGTGCAGCAGCCCGGCGATGCGCAGCTCGTAGCGGTCCTTGTCGTTCATGGTGAACGACGCGAGCGGCCCGTCGGTCGTCTCGTTCACGGCCTCGGCGAGCATCATCGTGAGCGAGGGCACCCGCTGGCAGTGCCCGCCGGTGTAGGGCGACTTCTCGTCGATCGCCTCGTTGATGAGGGTGATGAACGACTCGAACAGCGTCTCGAGCTGGTCGATGAGCTGGCGGTTGGTGATCGCGATCGCCGCCTGCGAGGCGAGCGACTCGGCGAGTCGCCGGTCGGCCTCCGAGAAGGGCACGATCCCGGCGCCGGCCGGCGACTGGCAGTTGATGAGCTGCAGCACGCCGATGATCTCGCCCTCGTGGTTCTTCATCGGCACGGTGAGGAACGACTGCGACCGGTAGCCGGTGCGCTGGTCGAACTGCCGCGTGCCGGAGAAGTCGAACCCGGCCTCGGTGTAGGCATCCGCGATGTTGACGGTGCGGCCGGTGAGCGCGGCGTAGGCCGCCACCATGCTGTTGTTGGGCGCCCCGTCGCGGTACAGCGGCAGGGGCGCGAACGCGATCGGGTTGCCGGTGGTCCCGCCGAACGCGATGTCGAGCGACGCGGTGCGCACGATCTCGAAGCGCAGGCGCTGCGCCTCGCCCTCGCCCTCGACGAGATACAGCGTCCCGCCGTCGGCCCGGGTGATGGTCTTCGCCGCGATCAGGATGCGCTCGAGGAGCGCGGCGAGGTTCTTCTCGAGCGACAGCGCCGCGCCGATCTCGTTCAGACGCTCGAGCCGCTGGAAGAGGTCCTCGTCCGCCCCGGCGCCACCGGGGACGGCACGATCCGCGAACGTGCCCGCCTGCGCCACCGGCGCGCGCCCCCCTACTTGATGCAGACCGCGCGGACCTGCGCGATGTCGGTGATGCCCTGGAAGACCTTCTCGATGCCGTCCATCTTCAGGGTGCGCATGCCTTCCTCGAGGGCGACCGCCAGCATCTCCGCGACGCGCGCGTGCTCCTGGATCAGCTTCTTGATCGGGTCGCTGCCGACGAGCAGTTCGTGCAGGCCCACCCGGCCCTTGTAGCCGGTGTTGCTGCAGGCGTCGCAGCCGACCTTGCGGTAGAGCGTGAACTGGCCCTTCTCGTTCGCGTAGTGCTTGGCGAGCTCCTTGTAGACGTTCTGGAACGCGGCCTTCGCGTCCTTCTTGAACGGCGTGGTGTTGAGCAGCTCCTGGCAATACTCGGTGAGCAGCGCCTTCACCTCCTCCTCGCCCGGCGTGTACGCCTGCTTGCACTTGGCGCACAGCCGCTTCGCGAGGCGCTGCGCCAGGATGCCGAGCAGCGCGTCGGCGAAGTTGAACGGGTCCATCCCCATGTCGAGCAGGCGGATGATCGACTCCGGCGCGCTGTTGGTGTGCAGGGTCGCGAACACCAGGTGGCCGGTGAGCGAGGCCTCGATGCCGATCGAGACCGTCTCCTTGTCGCGCATCTCGCCGACCATGATGATGTCCGGGTCGGCGCGCAGGAACGCCTTCATCACGGTCGCGAAGTCGAGCCCCGCCTTGCGGTTCACCTGGACCTGGCGCAGGCCCTTCTGCGTGATCTCGACCGGGTCCTCCGCGGTCCAGATCTTCGTCTCCGGCGTGTTCAGGTAACCGAGCACCGAATGCAGCGTCGTCGTCTTGCCCGAGCCGGTCGGCCCGCAGACGAAGAAGAGGCCGTAGGGCTTCTCGATGACGCTCTTCAGGGTCGTGTGGTTGTGCGGCGTGAGGCCGAGCTTGTCGAGCGGGATCGGCTCGCCGGCGGCGAGGATACGCATCACCACGTCCTCGACGCCGCCGGCGACCGGGATCGTCGCGACCCGCAGCTCGATGTCGAGCGGCCCGAACTTCTTGAACTTGATCTTGCCGTCCTGCGGCTTGCGCCGCTCCGAGATGTCGAGGTCGCACATGATCTTCAGCCGCGCGACGATGGCGTTGCGGTAGGACGCCGGGACCTCGATGTAGGGCACGAGCGTGCCGTCCTTGCGGAAGCGGATCTCGGTCTTGCCCTTGCCCGGGTAGGACTCGATGTGGATGTCCGAGGCCCCCTGCTGGTAGGCGTCCACGATCACCTTGTTCACGAGCTTGACGAGCTCGTTGTCCGCGGCCGCCGAGACGTCGTCGCCGAGCCCGCCGATGCCCTCCTCGTCGCCCTCGTCGAGGCCCGAGAGGAGGTCGCCGATGTCGCCCATGTCGACCTCGGCGCCGAAGAACTGGTTGATCGTGTCCTTGAACTCGCGGTGGGTGGTGACCGCGTACACGATCCGGTTCGCCTTCGGGAAGACGTTGTTGACGATGCGCGAGCTCTTGATGCGCTCCGGGTCGAGGCAGAGGACGAGCAGGCCTTCCTTGTTCTCCTCCAGCGGCAGCCACTGGTTCGCCTCGACGTATTCGCGCTTCATGTTGCGCAGCAGGTCGATCGGCTTGACGCGGTCGTTCTTGAACGGCTCGTAGCGCACGCCGAAGAACTTCGCCAGGGCCTTGCCGATCGCCGGCAGCTTGACCTGGAATTCCTCGAGCAGCACCGCCTCGATGTCGATCGCCTTCTTGCGCGCCGAGCGTGCGGCGAGCTCGAACTCGGCGGCCGAGATCACCGCGTCGGCGACCAGGAAGTCGTACTTGGTCTTGAGGATCTGCGGCTTCTGGCGCTGCTTGAAGGCGATCGCGAGCGTCTGGCAGAGCTCCTGCACGCCTTCCTCGGTGAGCGGCCCGAAGGGCGCGCCCGACTTCGAGTTGATGAGCTGCACGACCCCGATCAGGTCGCCCGACTGGGCGTCGAGGATCGGCGCGGCGAGCATCTGCTTGGTGCGGTAGCCGGTGCGCTTGTCCACCTCCTGCAGGAAGCGCAGGTTCGGGCTGAAGCTGCGCAGCTCGTCCTGGTCGTAGACGTCCTTGATGTTGAGCAGCTTCTTCGCGAACGCGGCGAAGCCGGCGATGGAGTGCTCGGCGATCGGCAGCTTCAGGTCGCGGAACGAGTTGAGCCCGGTCTTGACCTTCGAGACGATGGTGTTCTTGTCCTCGCCGACGACGTAGATGGTGAGGCGGTCGGCGTTGAACAGGCTGCAGATGTCCGCGCTCACCTCCAGCATGATCTCGTCGATGTTGCTGGTCGCGTGGATGCGGTTGGTGACGACCTGCAGGTTCTTCTGGAAGGCGAGCCGGCTCGAGACGTCGCCCGTGGTGCCCGGTGTCGAGTGCAGCACTGCGCTCATGGCCTTACCTCGTCGCAAGCGGTCCGCGCCGCCCTTCGCTCCCCCGTGGAACCGACGATCCCGCCCGCCCCGCGGAGCTCCCGCCGGGAGGCCGGGCCGGATGGATCGTGGCGCTCGCGCTGCCGCCGGCCCTCGCGGGCGGGGCATGCTGTTGTCGGAATGATCCCGGGATGCTAGCCCCCCTGCCAATGCAGTTCAACCGCGCCCGGGGGCCGGGTGTGGCCTTTTTCAGGGGGGTCCGGGCGGTCATCGCGCCGCCGCCGGGGCCCGCTTCTCGCCGCCCCAGAGCCCCCCTTCCAGGAGGAAGGCCTTGTAGCCGCGCTGGGCGAGCAGGAACGCCGCGGCGGAGCTGCGGCGGCCGCTCTGGCAGTAGACGACGTACTCGCGGTCCCGGTCGAGGAGCCGCGCCGCGTCCCGGATCTCCGCCACGGGGATGTTGATCGCCCCGGGCAGCTTGTCGAACTGGAATTCCGACGGATACCTGACGTCGAGCCACTGCGCCCCGGCCGCCACCTTGGCCTTCGCCTCCTCCAGGGTGACACGCTGGAGGAGCGGCTCGCGCAGGAGCTCGTTGAAGTCCTTCTGGTCGAGCCGGAAGAGCGTGCCGTCGGTGATCATGGTCACGGTGGCGTTGCGCTTCGCGCCCGAGACGAGCGCCTCCTCCCCGAAAGCGTCCCCCGCCTTGAGCTGGGCGAGCTTGATGCGCGCCCCGCCGACGGTGCGCTCGACCTCGCACTTGCCGGTCTCCACCACGTAGTAGAAATCGCCGACCTCGCCCTCGCGGATGATCGCCTGGCCGCGCTTCGCCGGCACCCGGGTGAAACGCTTGAGCAGCGCCTCGATGTGCGCCGGCGGCAGCTGCGAGAAGGCGCCGGTGCGCAGGTTGTTCACGCTGAACATGCCGGTCAGGATGGCCCAGTTGCCGAGCGTGGGCGCCGCTTGCTCGGAGGCGCGCCGGTCGCCGCCGCCGAGCTGGTCCCAGGTGGCCATGATGTCCAGCAGATCGTCGTCGATGCGCACGAGGTCGATGTCGGTGATCGCCTTGGCGGCCGCGAACGGCGCCTTGCGCCCGAGCGGGTAGCGCGCCTCGCCGGTGCCTCCGACCACCACGGTCGAGCTGCCGTCCTTGAGCGTGAGCGCCAGCTCGCCGCGCAGCAGGTACACCGACTGCCCGGCGACGCCCTGCATGCGGAACGGGTCGAGGTTCTTGGAGACGTGCTCGACGAACACGAGCGCGGCGAGCTCCCCGAGGCGGGACTCGGAGAGCGAGCCGAGCGGCTCGAGGCCCTTGAGCACCTTGGCGGAGACTTTGTCTTCGGTCATGGCTTGCCTTGGTCGGGATGCGCGCCCGGCCCTAGAACTCGAGGACCAGGTTGTTCTGCAGGATGCGCGGTCGGTAGTGGCCGCAGCACTCCTCGATTTCCTCCATGATCAGCTCGATCTCGCCCGGCTTCAGGTGCGAGATGTAGATCTCGGCGCTGCGCTCGAGCTTGGCGAGCTCCTCGGCGAGCATGCTCGGGCAGAGGTGCTTCGACACGACGGCGAGCTGCCGCTCCTGGTTGGAAAACGCGGTCTCGATGACGAGGTACTTCAGGTTGGCGATCTTGTTGACGATCTTCCACAGCGCGTCGTTTGTGGTCGTGTCGCCGCTGAACACGAGGCTCGCCTCGCCGCTGTCGAGGTGGTAGCCCACCGCCGGCACCACGTGGTTCGCGGGCAGCGCCGTGACGCGGCGGCCGTCGATCTCCACGGTCTCGCCGATCTGCACCGGCTGGTAGCGCAGGAACGGCGCCTCCGGGCTCGGGATCTGGGTGAAGTCCGGCCAGATCGACCAGTTGAAGACGTGGTTCTGCAGGATCTCGAGCGTGGCGCCGATGCCGTACACCGTGATCGGCTTGTCGCGCATCTGCCCGACGGTGTCGACGAGGAAGGGGATCGAGCAGACGTGGTCGAGGTGCGAGTGCGTGACGAACACGTGGTCGATCTGCGTGATCTCGGCGAGCGTCAGGTCGCCCACGCCCGTGCCGGCGTCGACGAGGACGTCCTTGTCGAGCAGGAACGACGTCGTGCGCAGATGCCGCCCGCCGATGCCGCCGCTGCAGCCGAGCACCCTGAGCTTCATTTTTCCTCGAACGTCGTGGCGCCGTCCCAGCCCGGCCCGGGCGGCGCGGCCCGATAGTGTCTCACCCGCTCGGCGTACAGGGGGTAGAGGCGCGTGCCCGGGTAGAGCCGGTCGAGGTTGAAGAGCGCGAGCTCGGCCTGCTCCCAGGACTGCGCGCGGTAGAGCTTGAGCGCCTGCGCCCAGAGCTTCGCCTCCTCGAGCCTCGCCGAGGGCACCGCGCCCTCGCGGCCGAGCGGCTCGAAGATCGCGACCGGCTCGTCCTTGCCCTTCACCCGCACCCGGTCGAGCTCCCGGAACACGATCCCGGAAGCGTGCCGGCGCGTCTCCTCGCCGACGAGCACGCCGACGCCGTATCGCTTCGTCAGGCCCTCCAGGCGCGAGGCCGTGTTCACCGCGTCGCCGATCACGGTGTAGGCGCGCCGGATGCGCGAGCCCATGTCGCCGACGTACATCGGCCCGGTGTTGACGCCCACGCCGATGGCGAGCTCCGGCCAGCCCTTGGCGCGGAACGCCGGCGCGAGCTCGGCGAGCCGCGCCTGCATCGCCATCCCCGTCTCGACCGCTCGGGTCGCGTGGCCGGGATCGGCGACCGGCGCGCCCCAGAACGCCATGATCGCGTCGCCGATGTACTTGTCGAGCGTGCCGCGGTTGCCGCGGATGACGAGGCTCATCTCGGTGAGGTACTCGTTCAGCATGCGCCGCAGCTCGGTCGGCTCCATGCCCTCGGAGATGGTCGTGAAGCCGCGGATGTCGGAGAAGAGCACGGTGAGCGTCTCGCTGCGGCCCTCCATGGTGTACTTCGCCGGGTCGCGCGCCATCTGGTCGGCGAGTTCCGGGGGCACGTATTCGCCGAAGCGCTCGGTGATCTGGCGCTTCGAGCGGGACTCGACGAAATAGCCGTAGGACATGTTGAGGGCGAAGATCCCGAGCGTCATTAGCAAGACGCTTGCCAGGGGCAGCACGATGCCCGCCCCGCTCCAGAGCGCGATGGAGAGCGCCGTGACCGATGCCACGGTCGCCGCCGAGACGACGGTGGCCCGCAGCGGCGAGAGCATCGGCACGAGCACCGCCAGCCCGACGCCGAGGACCACCAGGAGCAGGACCTCGCCCCCCCACATGTAGGCCGGCTTGTGCTTGATCGCGCCGTCGAGGATCCCCGCCACCAGGTTGGCGTGGATCTCGACGCCCGGGTACACCTCCCCGACCGGCGCCGCGCGCAGGTCGAAGAGCGACGGCGTCGTGGTGCCGAGGAGCGCGATCTTGCCCTTCAGCGCCTCGGCCGGGACGCGGGCGTGGTAGATGTCGGCGAGCGAGAAGTACGCGAAGCTGCCGCGCGGTCCGCGGTAGGGGACCAGCGCGGCGACGTTCTCGTCCACCGGGATGCGCAGGGGGCCCACTTCGAGCCACTCGAGGCCGGAGTAGTTGCCGGCGAGGAACCGCTCCTGCGCGTAGCCCGGCGCGATCCCCGGGGACCCGATGAGCAGCCGCACCAGCGCGAGCGACAGCGCCTCGTAGGTCGCGCCCTTGTACTCGACCAGCATCGGGACGCGGCGGGTCACGCCGTCGAAGTCCGGGGCCGGGTTGAAGTGGCCGGCGCTCGGCGCGGCGTCCTGGATCGCGGGCAGGTTCGCGCCGAAGCCACGCGCGCGCAGGAAGGCGATGTTTCGCCCGGTGAACGTCCCGGCGGGCAGCACCGGGGGCGGCAGCTTGCCCGCCTCGCGCGCGCCCTCGTCGAAGTTGAAGTAGTAGCCGAGCACCACCGGGCGGCCCTTCACCGCGCCGGCGAGCCGCCCGTCGTGGTCGAGGCTCGGCCGCAGGCGCGCGAGCGCGTCGCGGAATTCGGGCAGCTCTTTGAGCTCGCCGGCGGCGAGCGACTCGAGCACACCGAGTCCGCTCGAGGTGTCCGGCTCGGGGTTCACGACGTCGACCCCGAGCACCGCGATGCCGTAGTGGTCGAAGAGCCGCTCGACGATCGCCGCCATCTTGTCGCGCCCCCACGGCCAGCGGCCGAGCGCGGGGTCGGCGAGGCTCTTCTCGTCGATGTCGAGGATGACGATGCGCGGGTCGACGCCGCCCGGCGCGGTGAGCCGCAGCCGGTAGTCGTAGATGATGTTGTCGAGCTGCGAGACGAAGCCGATGCGGTAGAGCTTCACCGCATGGCCGGCGAACAGGGCGACGACGGCGAGCCCGAGCGCGATCCGGGCGAGATGCTGCTTCACGGCTTGGCCGGACCGGGGCGGGGGACGGGAACGCTCAGGTCTTGAAGAAGAACTCCATCTTCACCCCGGCGAGCTCGATCACGTCGTGGTCGGCGAGCGCGTGCGCCTGGGCGTCGAGCGCCTTCCCGTTCACGACCGGGAACGTCGCGCCTTCGACGTGGGTGATGAAGTAGCCCTGCGGCCGGCGCGTGATGACCGCGACCTGCACGCCGGGTTTGCCGAGCGTGGTGAGCGGCTTCACGAGCTCGAGCTCGCGCCCGGCGTTCGCCCCGGTGAGGATCTGGATCGCCGCGGGCGGCACCTGCTTCCCGCCGGCGACCGGCTGCGAAGCCCCCATCGGCTGCGAGGTGCTCACCTGCTGCGAGACGCCCATCGGCTGCGAGGCCGCCGGCGCGCCCTGCCCGGCGCGCATCGCCTGCGACTCGCTGAGCGCCGGGTTGGGCTGCGACACGCCGACCGGCTGTGAAACGCCGGGCGCGCGCATCTGCTGCGACTCGGAGGCCGGCTTCCCGGGCTCGACCTTGGGCACCTGGCCGGGCCGGAGCACCATGGTCTTCTCGAAGTCCTGCGGCGCCGCGCGGTGCTGCTGCGCCTGCTCGTTCACGTACTTGAGCTTGTACTTGCCGAGCTCGACGACGTCGTTGTGCTGCAGGAAGTGCTTCTTGATCGGCTGGCCGTTCACGAGCGTGCCGTTCGTCGAGCCGAGGTCCTCGAGGAACGAGTCGTTCAGGATCGTCACGACCACCGCGTGCTCGCCCGACACCGCCAGGTTGTCGATCTGGATGTCGTTGTGAGGCTTGCGGCCGATGGTCATCCGCTCCTTGGAGACCGGGATCTCCTTGAGCACCAGCCCGTCCATGCTGAGAATGAATTTCGCCATAGCAGTTCCCCGTCAATGCCTCAACCAACCGAATAACCGCGCGAGCAGGCCCTTCGGCGCCGCGTAGTCCCGCACCACCCGAACGAGGACGACCGAGACGTTGTCGCGCCCCCCGTTGTCGTTCGCCATCTGCACCAGCTGCTGCGCCGCGAGCGGCAGGTTCGAGGCGAGCGCCTGCAGCGTCATCGCGATGTCCTCGTCGCTCACCATGTCGTTCAGGCCGTCGGAGCAGAGCAGCCACAGGTCGCCGGGTTGCGTCTCGTACTCGCGGATCTCGGCGTCCACCGTCGGGTCGATGCCGAGCGCCCGGGTGACCAGGTTCTTGTTCTGCGAGAAGCGCGCCTGCTCGGCCGTGATCATGCCGCTGTCGATCTGCTCCTGCAGCAGCGAATGGTCCTTGGTGATCTGGACGAGCTCGTCGTCGCGCAGGCGGTAGACGCGCGAGTCGCCGATGTGCGCCACCGTCACGCGGTTGTCGTAGAAGAGCGCGACCACCAGCGTCGTGCCCATGCCCGCGTACTGCGGCTGGCTCTGCGCCGCCTGGTAGATCGACGTGTTGGCCTTCGCGATCTCGGCGCGCAGCATCGCCTCGGCGCGCTCGCGGCCGGCCGCGCCCGCCATCGCCGCCGCCTCGCCGCTCGCGAGCAGGTGCTGCAGCTCGGTCGTCAGCACGGTGGTGGCCATGCCGCTCGCGACCTCGCCGGCGTTGTAGCCGCCCATGCCGTCGGCGAGCACCGCGACGCCGATCGAGGCGTCGGCGGCGACCGAGTCCTCGTTGTGCGAGCGCACCATGCCCGGGTCGGTGCAGGTGGCGATCTCGAGTGCCTGGGAGAGGTTCATCGCGCCCCCTGGGCCGCCGGCGCGAGGCCGGCCGCGGCGCGCAGCGCCTGCGCGAACTCCTCGCCGGTCTGGAAGCGTTCCGCGGGCTCCTTGGCGAGCGCGCGCGCGAGGAACGCGGCGAGCGCCGCCGGCGCCTGCGGGTTGACGGTGCGGATGTCGGGCGCCGGGTCGTTCGCGATCTTGAACATGAGCTGCGCCATCGAGTCGCCTTCGAACGGGAGCTTCCCGGCGACGAGCTGGTAGAGCATGACCGCGAGCGAGAAGAGGTCGGAGCGGCCGTCCACTTTCCGGCCGGCGAGCTGCTCGGGCGACATGTAGGAGGGGGTGCCGAGCACCATGCCGGTCTTCGTCTTCGACGAGTCGGTGATGCGCGCGATGCCGAAGTCGGTGACCTTGACCGCGTCGGACTCGGGCTCGTACATGATGTTGGCCGGCTTGATGTCGCGGTGCACGACATTCTGCCGGTGCGCGTAACCGAGCGCGTCGGCCACCCGCGCCACGATCGAGACCACCTTGTCGAAGGGCAGCAGGCTGCCCGGCTTGGTGTAGCCGGCGAGGTCCCGGCCCTTCAGGAACTCCATCGCGATGTAGGCGAGGTCGTGCTCCTCGCCCGCGTCGAAGATGGTGACGATATTGGGGTGGTTCAGGCGCCCCGCGGTCTCGGCCTCGCGGAAGAACCGCGCCTTCACGTCGGCGAGCTCGTCGGCCTCGAACTCCTGCGAGAGCGCCATCGTCTTGATCGCCACGACGCGGCCGATCTTCGGATCGCGTCCGAGGTACACGGCGCCCATCGCGCCCTTGCCGAGCTCCTTCTCCACCTGGTAGCGGCCGAGCATCGGCTTCTCGGCAGCGCCGCCGAGGACCATCGTGCCGCCGGGGTGGCTCTGCGCGGCGCCGCCGAGGATCACGGTCTCGGAGAGCTGCTTCGCACGCGCGAGCCGCTCGCCCAGGTCGCGGAACCTGGGGTTGTGCTGGGCGATGTAGCGGAACGCGGCCTCGGCCTTGTTGAACTGGCGCTTGCGCTCGAAGTCGAGGGCGAGGTTGTAGATGTTGTCGAGCAGGGTGTCGTCGACCGGGCACTTGCGGAAGTAATCGAAGGCCATGTCGAGCTGCCCCTGCCCCTGGAAGGCGAGGCCGAGCATGCGGTTCGAGACCGCGGACTCCTGGTCCGACTTCACCTTGCCCGCCTCGGTCACCAGGAACCGCTTGGTGGTGAGCAGCAGGTGGCCGATGACGAGCAGCACCACCGGGAGCATCAGCTGCAGCCAGACGCCGCGCGTCGTCATCAGCGCGAAGTGCGTCCCGACGAGGATGACCAGGATCGCGAGCGTCACGATCGCCGCCGGGCCGGCCTTGAGCCGCGGCAGGGCGAGGATGAGGTAGAGCGCCACCGCGGCATAGACCGCGAGCTCGGCCCAGCGCCCCCACGGCGGCACCACGAAGAAGTGCTCCTGCAGGATCGACGACACGTTGTGCGCGAGGGTGAGCACCGGCGGCATCGCGGGCGAGACCGGGGTCACGAACGCGGTGCCGAGCCCGGTCGCGGTCGGCCCGATGAGCACGACCTTGTCGGCGTACTTCGCCGGCGGGATCTTCCCCGAGTACAGATCGAAGAAGGAGTCCACCTGGAAGGCCGGCCGGCCGTCGCGGTCCTTGTAGAAGTAGGTGTTCATGGCGAGCCGCGGATCGGTGGTGATGCGCAGGTTGCCGAGGCTCACCCCCTCGCCGAGCCGCACCTTCACGTCGCCGGGGCCGAGGTTGAGGCTCTTCGCCGCGAGCACGAGCGAGAGCGAGGGATAGAGCTGGTCGAAGTGCGCCAGCACCAGCGGCTCGGTGCGCACGCCGCCGTCCACCTCGACGCGCGAGGAGAGGTGCCCGAGGCCGGCGGCGGTGGCGCCGATCGCATCGGTCGGGAAGTTCACGTTGGCCGTGGTCGTGAGCGGGACCGCATCGGGCGGGCCCTCGACGTTAGCGAGCTCGTTCCGGGTGACGAACGCCGGCAGCGGGCGGTCGGGCTTGCCGCGCGGCTCGCCGAACTCGAAGAACATCGGCAGCAGGACGTTACCGGCCCGGGTGTAGCTCTCGGCGAGCTTGCGGTCGGTGTCGAGCGCGTCCTGCGCCTCCTTGAGGAGCGCGCCGATGCGCTCGAGCGGCGCGCCGCTCTCCAGGGCCGTCGCGTCGGGCACCGCTTTCGCGTACTCCTCGGCGAGCCTGGTGACGTAGACGAGGCCGGGGTCCTTCTGCGGCTCGGAGAAGAACACCAGGTTGCCGATCACCTTGGGCTTTCCCGAGGCGAGCAAGTCGGTCGCTTTCGCGTGCACGTCGCGCGGCCACGGCCAGCGCCCGATGTTCTGGATGCTCGCGTCGTCGATCGCGAGCACCACCACGCGCTCGCTCGGCGCGCGGTCGGTCGCGCGCACGCCGAGGTCGTAGGCCTTGCGCTCGAGGCTCTGGACGAGGTCCGTGCCCCCGGCGAAGAAGAGGACGACCGCGACCGCGAGCCCGAGGACCCAGTCGCGCTTCCAGATGGCCGTCCTGTTCAACCCCGCATCTCCCTCGTGTTCTCGTTCTCGTTCTTCTCCGCGCCGCGCGGCACGCGCGCCGGCGAGCCGCGACCCACGCTCGCCGCGCCGGCGCGCGCCGCCGTCCTTCGGCGGGTCCGGGCGCACCCGGCGGGTGCTCCGTCGCAACCCGAAAAAACCCGCGTAAGTATTTGAAGAAACAGCAGGCTAACCGGGATTCTTACAGTCGGGTATGAAACTAGTCAAATTTTTGGCAGGGGCGGATGCCGCAGATTTCACGGCCGCCTGTGGTTGCGGGCGCCGCGACGCGGTGGGGGGGCGGGTCGGGGAGGCGCTTGCGTCAGCGCGGGGGATCGGGCGAACGCCAAGGCCCGTCGCCCGGGCAGCGGAGCTGGCCGGCGTGTGAAGCCGCTTGCAGGTTTCAAGGCCGGGGGCGCACACCCGAGCTTTCCCGGCGTGCGGCGCGCGGCCCCGGCCGCGCGCGACGGGACGCCGTCAGGCGCCGAGGATGGCGCCAGCGGCGAGGCCGACGCTCGCGGCGAATTCGGCCGCGGGAAGCTTCTTCCCGTCCTCGGCCTTCGCCTTCAGCACCTCGATGCGGCCGCCCTGGGCCGTGACGAAGAAGCTCTCGGCGCCCACGTCGGTCACCTCGCCGATCTTCCCCTTCACCGCGCCGAAGGTGCGAAAGACGTGCTTGCGGCAGTCGAAGATCTGGACCTTCTTCCCGCCGAAGGTCGTCCACGCGCCGGGCGCGGGGTTCGCGGCCCGGATGAGGTTGTGGACGAAGTCGACGTGGTTCGCCCAGTTGATCCGCGCCTCGGCGGCGCGGAACCAGCCCTCGTAGGACGCCTGGCGCTCGTCCTGCACGGTCTCGGTGTGCTTGCCCGCCACCACGAGGTCGGCGGCCTCCAGCATCGCGGCGACGCCCATCGGGAAGAGGCGGTCGAAGTAGACCGTGCCGAGCGTGTCGTCTGGGCCGATCGGCGTTTCCTTCTGCAGGATCACCGGACCCTCGTCGAGCCCGTCGGTGGGCCGGAAGATGGTGAGGCCGGTCTTCGTCTCGCCCTTGGCGATCGGCCAGTTGATCGAGCTCGGGCCGCGGAACTTCGGCAGCAGCGACGGATGGTACTGGATCGTGCCGTGCTTCGGGATCGTCACGAAGTCCTGCGGCGCGAACTGCAGGACGTAGGCCATGACCCCGAGGTCCGCGCCGAGCGCCTGCATCGCGGCGGCGGCCTCCGGGCTGCGCAACGACTGGAACTGGTGGACCGTGAGGCCCTTGGCGAGCGCCGCGGCCTTGAGGGGGTCGGCCTTGGCGCCCTCCTTCTCCGGTGCGCAGAAGACCGCCGCGACCTCGTCGCCGCGGGCGAGGAACGCTTCCAACACGGCCTTGCCGAAGTCCTGCTGTCCGATGATGGCGATTCTCATGGCGTGGGTCACCGCGCGTTGGGAAGGGAGGGTCGGGGACGGGTCATCGAGGATCGCGCGCCCCGGCGCTCCAGACGGACTGCCGATCGCCCGATGCCGATGGCCGAGGGCCGATCGCCGGGCTCACGCCGCCTTCTTCGGCGGCGCGCTGAAGGCGCCCGCGGCCTTCAGCGCGGCGATCCGGCCGTCGTCGTAGCCGAGCACGTCGCGCAGCACCTCGTCGGTGTGCTCGCCGAGCAGCGGCGAGCGCTTGATCACCGCGGGCGAGGCCGACAGCTTGATCGGCATGCCGACGTTCCACCACTTGCCGCGCTGCGGGTGGTCGAGCTCGACCCACATCCCGCGGCCGCGCACGTGCTCGTCGTTGGCGAGGTCCTCGGTGCTCATGATCGGGCCGCACGGCACGTCGAGCTCGTTGAGGATGGCCATGAGCTCGCGCTTGGTGTAGTTCTCGGCGAACTTGTTGATGAGCGTCCACATGAGGCTCTGGTTCTTGCGCCGCTCGCCGATCGTGGCGAGCCGCGGGTCGGTCGCCATGTCCGGCATGTGCACGTCGGGGCCGATGCGCCGCGCGAGCGCTTCCCACACCGCCTCCTGCACGACCACGTAGAGCCAGTCGTTCGCGCCGTGCGGCTTGCAGTGGATGGCGTTGCCGAGCTGCCCGCCGCCGGAATCGTTGCCCGCGCGCGGCACCTCGCCCATGCCCTGGTAGGTGGGCACCGAGTACTCGGGCAACGGCCCGCGGGTGAGGCGTTGGTGGTCGCGGAACTTCACGCGGCAGAGGTTCATCACCCCGTCCATCATCGCCACCTCGACGTACTGGCCCTGGCCGGTGCGCTCGGCCTGCCGCAGCGCCGCGAGCAACCCGATCGCCAGGTGCAGGCCGGTTCCCGAGTCGCCGATCTGCGCGCCGGTGACGAACGGCGGGCCATCGGGCACGCCGGTCGTGCTCATGGCCCCGCCCATCGCCTGCGCGACGTTCTCGTAGGCCTTGAACTCGGCGTACGGGCCGGTCGAGCCGAAGCCCTTGATCGAGCCCATCACGATCTTCGGATTGATCTCGTGGATCTTCTCCCACGTGAACCCGAGGCGGTCGAGCACGCCCGGGCCGAAGTTCTCCATGATGATGTCGCAGCGCTTCACCAGGTCGACGAACACCTGCTTGCCCTCGGGCGTCTTCATGTTCACGGTGATCGACCGCTTGTTGCAGTTGAGCATCGTGAAGTAGAGGCTGTCGGCGTGCGGCACGTCGCGCAGCTGGCCGCGGGTCGCGTCGCCCTGCGGGTTCTCGAACTTGATCACGTCGGCGCCCATCCACGCGAGGAGCTGCGAGCAGGTGGGGCCCGCCTGCACGTGCGTCATGTCGAGGATGCGAATGCCCTTGAGTGCTTCCATGCTGGTCTCCCGGAAATCGGCCGCGGACAGGGCGCGGATTCTACCTCTCCGGTCCGCGGCTCAGGCCTGCTTCTGCTTCGCGCTCGGGTTGAGGCTCGTGATGCGCCCGCTCTCCGTGCCGGCCGTCTCGTCGATGATCGCGTTGACGAGCGTCGGCCGGCGGGTGCGGATCGCCGTTTCCATCGCCGCGCGCAGCTCGGCGCGGGTGGTGGCGTACGCGCCGACACCCCCGAACGCCTCCATCAGCTTCTCGTAGCGCGCGTCCTTCACGAACACGGTGGGCGCGACGTCGGGCCCGCCGGCGGGGTTGACGTCGGTGCCGCGGTAGACGCCGTTGTTGTTGAGGACCACGACGCACACCGGCAGGTTGTAGCGGCAGATCGTCTCCACCTCCATGCCCGAGAAACCGAAGGCGCTGTCGCCCTCGACGGCGATCACCTGCTCGCCGCTCACCACCGCGGCGGCGACGGAAAAACCCATCCCGATGCCCATCACGCCCCAGGTGCCGACATCGAGGCGCTTGCGCGGCTGGTACATGTCGACGATCGCGCGCGTGAAGTCGAGCGCATTGGCGCCCTCGTTCACGAGGTACGCGCGGGGGTTCTCCCGGACGATGTCGCGCACGACGGCGAGCGCGCTGTGGAAGCTCATCGGCGAGGGGTTCTTCGCCAGCGTCTCGGCCATCTTCGCGATGTTCTTGGCCTTGCGCTCGGCGATCGCGGCGAGCCACCCGGCGGGCGGCTTCGGCCAGTCCGCCCCGATCCCGGCGAGCAGCGCCGCGACGCAGGAGCCGATGTCGCCCACGACCGGCGCGTCGATGCGCACGTTGCTGTCGGCTTCCTGCGGGGAGATGTCGATCTGGATGAACTTCTGCCCGCCCCAGCCCTTCGCGTCCCTGGCGCCCCAGGTCTTGCCCTTGCCGTGCGAGAGGAGCCAATTGAGGCGGGCGCCGACGAGCATCACCACGTCGGCTTCGGGCAGCACGTACGAGCGTGCCGCCGCCGCCGACTGCTCGTGCGTGTCGGGCAGCAGCCCTTTCGCCATGGACATGGGCAGGTACGGGATCCCGGTGCGCTCGACGAGCGCCCGGATGTCGGCGTCGGCCCGGGCGTACGCGGCGCCCTTGCCGAGCACGATCAGCGGCCGCTGCGCGCTCCTGAGGAGCGCGAGGGCGCGCCCGACCGCCTCCGGCGCGGGGATCTGGCGCGGCGCCGGATCGACGACCGCGATGAGCGAGCGCCTGCCCGCCTCGGCGTCCATCGTCTGCGCGAAGAGCTTCGCCGGCAGGTCGAGGTACACGCCGCCGGGGCGCCCGGACACGGCGGCGCGGATCGCGCGCGCGACGCCGACGCCGATGTCCTCCGCGTGCAGCACCCGGAAGGCGGCCTTCGCGAGCGGCCTCGCGATGGCGAGCTGGTCCATCTCCTCGTAGTCGCCCTGCTGCAGGTCCACGATCTCGCGCTCGCTCGACCCGCTCATCAGGATCATCGGGAAGCAGTTGGTCGTGGCGTTCGCGAGCGCGGTGAGGCCGTTCAGGAAGCCCGGCGCCGACACCGTGAGGCAGATGCCGGGCTTTCCCGTGATGAAGCCCGCAATCGACGCCGCGTAGCCCGCGTTCTGCTCGTGGCGGAACGAGATGACGCGTAGCCCCGCCCCCTGCGCCATGCGCGCGAGGTCGGTGATCGGGATGCCCGGCAGGCCGAAGATCGTGTCGATGCCGTTCAGCTTCAGGGCGTCGATGACGAGGTGGAAGCCGTCGGTGAGCTGCGGCGGCGCGGCGGCCGGCGGGGCGACTTGCGGTTCGACGTTGCCCATGCGGATCTCCCTCTGGAAAGGGTGTGGCGCCGGAGGCGAATCCGGGACGCCCCGGATGATAGTGAGTCGGCTGCGGGGCCAACCTTGACTGCGGTCAATCATTGCAGTTAACTTCCCGCGATTGCGGCGCGGTCATTCCGAGGGCCCCTCCTCCCTCCCCAGCATGTCCTCCATCGCCTCCCATCCGCAGCGCAACACGATCCGCCTCGAGCTCAGGAAGAACCGGATCCTCGGGCCGATGCCGCAGGCGGCCTGGGAGGAGCTCGAGCCGCTGCTCGAGATCGCCGACTACCGCAAGGGCGAGCTCCTCGTGCACCAGGGCTCGCACGAGATGGAGCAGTTCTTCATCCTCGACGGCGTGCTGAAGCGCGTCGTCGCCAACCCCGAGGGCAAGGAAATGATCCTGCGCTTCGCGGCCGAGACCGACATGGACACGTCCTACGCGGCCTGGCGCCTGAAGACGCCGGTGCCCTACTCGATCGTCGCGGTGACCAAGGTGCGCGCGGCGAAGCTCGGCATGCCGACCTGGGTCGATTTCCTCGAGCGCCACCCGGACGTGAAGGCGCGCTTCGAATACGAGGTGATGAAGCTGATGAGCGAGGTGATGGCGCACACGATCACGCTGCACCTCCTCGACGCCCCGGGGCGGCTCGCGCGGTTCATGCGCAAGCATGCCGACATGGCGGGCCGGCTCCCGAACAAGGAGCTCGCCTCGTACCTCAACCTCACGCCCGAGACGCTCTCGCGGCTGAAGGCGCGCGCCGCGCACGCGGCCTGAGACGCCGCGCCCGGCCGGAGGCGAGGGCCGCGCCGCCCTGCGGCGGCCGCCTACCGCCGCGACATGCTCTTCAGCTCGTTCGCGACCTCGCGCACGCCCTCCACGTGGCGCGCGACCTCGGCGACGGCGCGCCGCTCGGCGTCGCTCTCGACGATGCCGCGCAGGCGCAGCGTGCCGCCCTCGGCCGCGAGCGTGATGTGGATGTCGGCGGTGCGCGGGTCGGCGTGCAGTGCCGCGCGCACGCGCGCCTCGAGGGCGAGGTTGGCGAGCTTCGCGCGCGAGGCCTCCGTCTCCTGGAACTCCGGCCGGCGCGTCAGCGCGACCACCTGCTCCACGCAGGACGCGATCGACACCCGTTCGGTGTTGAGCGTGAGGTCGTAGAGCAGCGGGTCGCCCCAGCGAACGTTGAAGCGCGCGTGCATCGCCGCGGCGTGCGCCGCGTCGCTGCGCTCGATCTCGTCGCGGATGAAGTCCTCGTCGTCGGTGTCGAGGCGCTCCATCAGGGAGCGGATACGCAGCGCCATCGGCGCGCACACGCGCACCGTCACCACGTGCGGCACCGGGCGCAGGATCAGCGTCGAGCCCCAGCCGCGGATGAGGATGTTGCCGCGGCTCGCGAGCGACAGCACCTCCTCGGCGGTGAACACCGCGATCTCGGCCTTCGAGGTGGCGAGCTTCTCGAACATCGACGCCTTGCCCTCGCGCAGGCGCTGCAGCAGGCTCTTCTTGACGTGCATCTTGTCGGCGACGCGCTCGGCGAGGTCGTGGCTCACCGACTCGATGCCGAGCGCGGCGGCGACGCCGGCGGCGACCTCCGAGCCCCGCGTGCCGGCTTCCTGGGTCATCGCGATGACGGGCATGTTCGCTTCCTTGGGTTCGCGCCCGGCGCCCGGTCAGGCCGCCTTGCGCAGCCGGGTGAGCCCGGCGCTCACGAGCGGCCAGACGAGGAGCAGGATGCCGAGGGTCATGATCCCGCCGACCAGCGCGTTCGAGAAGAAGATCGCGAGGTCGCCCTGCGAGCCGAGCAGCGCCTGCCGGAACGAGCTCTCGGCGCGGTCGCCGAGCACGAGCGCGAGCACGAGCGGCGCGAGCGGGTAGTCGAGCTTCTTGAACACGTAGCCGACGACCCCGAACACGAGCATCAGCCACACGTCGAACATCGAGGTGTGCACCGTGTAGGCGCCGATCGCGCACACGACCAGGATCACCGGCGCGATGATCGAGAATGGGATGCGCAGGATCGCGGCGAAGAGCGGCACCGTGGTGAGCACCACGACGAGGCCGGCGATGTTGCCGAGGTACATGCTCGCGATCAGGCCCCAGACGAAGTCCTTCTGCTCGACGAAGAGCATCGGCCCGGGCTGCAGGCCCCAGATGAGCAGCCCGCCGAGCAGCACCGCCGCCGTCGGCGAGCCGGGCACGCCGAGCGTGAGCATCGGCAGGAGCGCGCTCGTCCCGGCGGCGTGCGCGGCGGTCTCGGGCGCGACCACGCCCTCGACCTGGCCGGTGCCGAAGCGCTCGCCGTCCTTCGAGAAGCGCTTCGCCACGCCGTAGGCCATGAACGAGGCGGGCGTCGCGCCGCCCGGGACGATGCCCATGAAGCAGCCCACCGCCGAGCTGCGCAGGCTGGTGAGCCAGTAGCGCGGCAGCTCGCGCCAGGTCTCCATCACCGCCTTCACGTTGAGCCGCGCGTTCGCGCCCTTGAACGCGAGCCCCTCCTCCAGGGTGAGCAGGATCTCGCCGATGCCGAAGAGGCCGATCACCGCGATCAGGAAGTCGAAGCCCTGCAGGAGCTCGGTGAAGCCGAAGGTGAGGCGCAGCTGGCCGGTCACCGAGTCGAGCCCCACGGCGGCGAGGGCGAAGCCGATCATCATCGAGGCGATCGTCTTCCACGCCTGCCCCTTGCTCATGCCGACGAACGCCGCGAAGGTGAGGAAGTACACGGCGAAGTACTCGGGCGGGCCGAACTTGAGCGCGAACCGCGCGACCACCGGCGAGAGGAAGGTGATCACGACCACCGCGATCAGCGCGCCGATGAACGACGAGGTGAACGCCGCCGTCAGCGCGTGGCCGGCGCGGCCCTTCTGTGCCAGCGGATAGCCGTCGAAGGTGGTCGCCACCGACCACGGCTCGCCGGGGATGTTGAAGAGGATCGAGGTGATTGCCCCGCCGAAGAGCGCGCCCCAGTAGATGCAGGAGAGCATGATGATCGCCGAGGTCGGCGGCATCGTGAAGGTGAGGGGCAGCAGGATCGCGACGCCGTTGGCGCCGCCGAGCCCCGGCAGCACGCCGATCAGGACGCCGAGCACGACGCCCACGAGCATGAGCATCAGGTTGAACGGCGTCAGCGCGACCGCGAAGCCGTGCAGGAGCGAATTGATCTCTTCCACCGGTTCCCCTCTCCCCCGCGGCCGGCGCACCCGGCCGCCCCCCGTTTTGCGCCCGCGCGCCCCCGGGCGCTCAGTGCAGCCCGAACGCCGCCTCGATCGGCCCCTTCGGCAGCGGCACCTTGAACCACACCTCGAAGAGCAGGAAGAGGGAGAGGTTCACGGCCACCGCCACCGGCACCGCCTTGATCCACGCGTACTTGCCGAGCCAGATCATGAAGAAGGCGATGAACAGGGTCGACGCGAAATACAGGCCGACGACCTGGATCAGCGCGACGAAGACGACCGTCGGGACGAAGAGCTTGAGGACCATCGCGAGCTGGCCGACGCCGACGAACGCCTTGCGCCCCCGCGCGTCGAACGCCGCCTTGGCGAACACGATCACCGCCGCGAGGCAGGTGAGCAGCCCGATGTAGAAGGGGAAGTAGCCGGCCTGCGGGCCGTCGTCGGCCCATTCCGCGCCGAGGCGGGCGCTGTCGTACACGACGACGGCGCCGAACGCGAACACGATCGCGGCGACGACGAGCTCCATCGTGCGGTTGGAGACGGCCGCGCGGTCGTGGCGGTGGTGCTCTTCCATGGCTCCCTGGCTCCCTTGCGCGCGCGGGCGCGGCGGCGAGAAAAGGCCGCCGGGATCGCCGGCGGCCGCGATGGCGTCACTTCCCGGGCGCGAGGAACCCGGCCTCCTTCATGAGCTGGTAGTGGCGCTGCTCCTCCTTCTGCAGCCACGCCCTGTAGTCGTCGCCGATGAGCGCGGTCTGGTTGAAGGCGCCCTTCTCCATGAAGTCCTTCCACTCGGGCGTCTCGCGGACCTTCTTGAGGAGCGCGACGTAATAGTTGCGCTGCGCCTCGGTCACGCCCGGCGCCATGAAGATGCCGCGCAGCATCAGGTAGTCGATGTCGACGCCCGCCTCCTTGCAGGTCGGGATGTCGGACCACGCCATGGTCTCGGTCACCTTGCCGCGGTACACGAGCCGCTGGTCGTCGAACACGCACAGCGGCCGGAGCTGCCCGGCGCGCCATTGCGACACGGCCTCGATCGGGTTGTTCACGGTCGAGTCGACGTGCTTGCCGACGAGCTGCGTCGCGACCTCGCCGCCGCCCTTGTAGGGGATGTAGGTGAACTTCGTGCCGGTCTGCTTCTCGAGCGCGACGGTGATGATCTCGTCCTCCTGCTTCGACCCCGTGCCGCCCATCTTGAACTTGCCCGGGCCCGCCGCCTTGACGGCGTCGATGTACTCCTTGGCGGTCTTGTAGGGCGTGTCGGCCGGCACCCACAGGATGAACTGGTCGAGCGCCAGCATCGCCACCGGCGTGAGGTCCTTCCAGTTGAACGGCACCCCGGTCGCGAGCGGCGTCGTGAAGAGGTTGGACAGGGTGATGATGATCTTGTGCGGGTCGCCCTTCGCGTTCTTGATGTCGAGGAACCCCTCGGCGCCGGCGCCGCCGCCCTTGTTCACGACCACCATCGGCTGCTTCATCAGGTTGTTCTTCTTGATGATCGCGTCGATGAGCCGCGCCATCTGGTCGGCGCCGCCGCCGGTGCCGGCGGGGACGATGAACTCGACGGTCTTCGTGGGCTCCCAGCCGCCGAGCTGGGCATGGGCCGCGGGAGCCAGCGCCGCGGCGAGTGCCGCGATGGCGCAGGCGATCGATTGGCGGATACGCATGGACTCCTCCTCAAGGAAAGGTGCGAGCGGCGGCGGCTTCCTCCCCGAAGCCGGTGCGGACGCCGCGCTTCGCCCGGTCGCCCCGCGCCTCGCCGCTCGGTGCTGCGCGAACGGATTGTGGCGGCAGATTCTCCGCGATTCACTTGACCGCAGTCAACGATCGGCAAGCTCGCCGCCGGCGCGGGCCACGGCCGGCGGACGCCGCGCTCCCGGCCGCCGAGCCCCGCTCGCCGCGCCCGGTGGCGGCGAGGCTAGCGGTGCACCAGGACCGGGATCTTCGCCTGGGCGAGCACCTTCTGCGTCTCGCTGCCGAGCAGCATCTTCTGCAGGCCGCGCCGGCCGTGCGAGGCCATCACGATGAGGTCGCACTTCTTCTGCTTCGCGACCGCCAGGATCGCCTCGGAAGGGAAGTCGCTCGTGACGGTGACGGTCTCGCAGGCGACGCCCGCCGCACGCGCCGCGGCTTCGATCTGGCCGAGGTACTTGCGCGCGGCCTGCTCGGTGAGGCGGGCGTGCTCCTGCGGCGTCATGTAGCGCCTGGGCAGCAGGTGCTCGTAGACGATCGGCGTCGCCGGCGGTGCGGCGTAGAGCCCGGTCACCCGCGCGCCGAGCGCCTTCGCCAGGGCGATGCCGTCGCGCACCGCCTTGCGGGAGAGCTCCGAGCCGTCGGTGGGGATGAGGATGTGCGTGTACATGAGGCCCTCCTCACTTCGCGTACGGGAGCACCCAGATGAGCATGCCGAGCACGTAGCACACGCCGGCGCAGACCACGGTGAACGGCACGCTCCAGGCGAGGAATTCGCGCAAGCTGACCTTCCGCCCCTCTTCCTTTTCGGCGAGCGTCATCGCCACGTAGAGCGCCGGCGCGCCGGCCACCGTGAGGTTGCTGCCGAGCGTCCCCGACCAGAGCAGCATCCAGTAGAGGGGCCAGGGCTCGATGCCGGCCTTGCCGAGGTCGCGGATCGTGTAGAGGAAGGTGAGGATGTAGGCGTCGTGCTCGACCAGCCCGACGATCGGCACCGTCACCCAGTAGAGCACCGTCGCGCCGAGCGCGTAGCTCTCGGCGAAGAGCGGCTTCAGCGCCTCCGCGAGCACGTCGAGCACGTGGCTCTTCTCCAGCCCGCCGACCAGCGCGAAGAGCGCGATGTAGAAGAAGATCGCCCGCCAGTCGAGCTCCTGCATCGACTCCTCGAAGGTCGCGGCCTTGACGCGCTCGCCGAGGAGCGTCAGGACGAGCACCAGCGTCACCGCCCCGGTCATGGCGATGAACCCGAGCTTCACGCCGAGGTGCTCGCGCAGCGACATCGCGATCACGGTGCCGATGAACCAGACGACCACCACGGTCGCGAACAGCGGGTTCGGGATGCGCGCGTCGATGCCGAGCGCGCCGATGTCGGCGACCCGCTGGCGGCCGCGGAAGCCGTAGGCGTACATCGCCGCGAGCGTGACGAGGAAGGTCACCATCAGGATCGGGAAGGACGACGGCCGGCCGAACTGCCAGATGAAATCGAAGAATTCGGCGCCGGCGACGCTGTGCAGCATCTGCGGCGGCAGGTCGCCGATCAGGAGCGCCGTGCCCATGAAGTTGGCGCCGAAGCCGATCATCAGGATCACCGGCGCGGCGGGCAGCTTCATCGCCCGCGCGAGCGGCAGCGCGACCGGCGCCATCATGAGGATCGTCACCACGTTGTCCACGAACATGGAGATGACCCCGGCGAGGAAGGTGAGGATCACCACCAGGAGCCCCGGGCGGCCGCCCGAGAGCCGCAGCGCCTGGACCGAGAGCCAGCTCGGCACCCCGCTCTTGCCGAAGTAGCCGGCGATGATCCAGATGCCGACCAGGATCGCCATCACGTTCCAGTCGACGTAGCCGAACGCGTCGGTCTCGGTCATCACCCCGAGCACGACCATCACCGCCACGCCGAGGAGCGCCGCGAGCGTGCCGTCGATGACGTTGGAGATGACCGCGAGGATCGTGACCGCGAAGATCGCGACCGCCAGCCATTGCGCGAATTCCATGCCCTGCCGCTCCTCCCCGCCGCCGGGACGCCGGCGGCGCGCCGATTCTAACCTCCGGCCGCCGCCCGCGGGCGGCCACCCGGTTCAGAACAGGCCCACCACCTTGCCGTCGACGAGGTCGATCTTCTCGGCCGAGGGGACCTTCGGCAGGCCGGGCATGGTCATGATGTCGCCGCAGATCATCACGACGAATTCCGCGCCCGCGGCGAGCCGCACTTCGCGAACGTTGACGACGTGGTTCTCCGGGGCGCCGCGCAGCTGCGCGTCGGTGGAGAAGGAGTACTGCGTCTTCGCCACGCACACCGGATAGTGGCCGTAGCCTTCCTCCTGGAGCTTCTTGATCTGCGCGCGCACCTTGGCATCCGCGGTCACTTCGGACGCGCGGTAGATCTTCTTCGCGATCTTGTTGATCTTGTCCCACAACGGATCCGCGTCGTCGTACACGAACTGCATCGCCGAGGGCTTGTCGCACAGGTCCACCACCACGCGCGCGAGCTCGGCCGCGCCCCTGCCACCCTCGCCCCAGTGGGTGGCGAGCACCACCGGCACCCCCATGCGCGCCATGCGGTCCTTCAGCATCGCGATCTCGGCCGGCGTGTCGGAGTTGAAGCGGTTGATCGACACCACGCACGGGATGCCGTAGCTCTTCTGCACGTTCTCGACGTGCCGCTCGAGGTTGACGATCCCCTTGTGCAACGCGTCGAGGTTCTCCTGCGTGATCGTCTTCAGGTCCTGTCCGCCGTGGTATTTCATCGCGCGCACGGTGGCGACGATCACCGCCGCGCTCGGCCGCAGCCCGCTCTTCCGGCACTTGATGTCGACGAACTTCTCCGCCCCGAGGTCGGCCCCGAAGCCCGCTTCGGTGACCACGTAGTCGGCGAGCTTGAGGGCCGACCGGGTCGCGATCACCGAGTTGCAGCCGTGGGCGATGTTGGCGAACGGGCCGCCGTGGATGAAGGCGGGATTGTTCTCGAGCGTCTGCACCAGGTTGGGCGCGAGCGCGTCCTTGAGCAGCACGGTCATGGCGCCGTGCGCCCTGAGGTCGCGCGCGGTGACCGGCTTCTGGTCGCGGGTGTAGCCGACGACGATGTTGCCGAGGCGCTTTTTCAGGTCCTCGACCGATCGCGCGAGGCAGAAGATCGCCATCACCTCGGAGGCGACCACGATGTCGAAGCCGTCCTGGCGCGGATAGCCGTTGGCGGTGCCGCCGAGCGCGACGGTGATGTCGCGCAGCGCGCGGTCGTTCATGTCGACCACGCGCTTCCACTGGATGCGGCGGATGTCGAGGCCGAGCTCGTTGCCGTGGTTGACGTGGTTGTCGATCATCGCCGCGAGCAGGTTGTTCGCGAGCGCGATGGCGGAGAAATCCCCGGTGAAGTGCAGGTTGATGTCCTCCATCGGCACCACCTGCGCGTAGCCGCCGCCGGCGGCGCCGCCCTTGACCCCGAAGACCGGCCCGAGCGAGGGCTCGCGCAGGCAGATCACGGCCTTCTTGCCGATGTGGTTCAGCCCGTCGCCGAGCCCGACGGTCGTCGTCGTCTTGCCCTCGCCGGCCGGCGTCGGGCTGATCGCGGTGACGAGGATGAGCTTCCCGTCGGGCCGGTTCTCGAGTGTCTCGAGGTACTCGAGGGACACCTTCGCCTTGTAGTGGCCGTAGGGCACCAGGTGCTCGTCCGGGATGCCGAGCTTCTCCGCCGCGACGCGGGAGATGCGCTGCATCTTCGCGGCCTGGGCGATTTCGATGTCGGACGGCATTGCGGTCTCCTGTGGGTCTGCGATCGACGGGCGTTCCCGAGCGCGCACTATAGGGAAGGGCGAGCGTGCGCGGCGTTGACGGCCGTCAAGAAGGCGGAGGCGCGGCGAGCGCACCGCGGCGCAGCACGGCACGCGCCCGGGCCGGACGAGGGAGCGACGCCCCCTCGCAACTCCCCCGAGCTCGCCGCGCTGCTAACCTCGCCGCGCCAGCGCCGCTGCGCCCGCGAACCGGGCGCGCTCGCCCAGCGCCTCCTCGATCGAGAGCGCGGCATTCCCCGACCGAGCGAGGGGGCGACGCCCCCTCGCAACTCCCCCGAGCTCGTCGCGCCGCTAACCTCGCCGCGCCAGCGCCGCTGCGCCCGCGAACCGGGCGCGCTCGCCCAGCGCCTCCTCGATCCGCAGCGCGGCATTCCACTTCGCCATCCGCTCCGACCGCGCGAACGAGCCCACCTTCAGCTGGCCGGCGCGCCAGCCGACCGCGAGGTCGACGATGCTCGTGTCCTCGGTCTCGCCGGAGCGTGCCGAGACGATGGTCGCCCACCCGGCGGCGCGCGCGGCGTCCAGGGCGGCGCGCGTCTCGGTGACCGTGCCGGCCTGGTTCGGCTTGATGAGCGCGCAGTTGCAGGCGCCGATCGCAGCGGCCTCCGCCACGCGCGCGGCGCTCGTCACGAGGAAGTCGTCGCCGACGACCTGCACGCGGTCGCCGACGGCGCGCGTGAAGCGCGCCATGCCCTCGGGATCGTCCTCGCCGAGCGGATCCTCGACGGAGACAATGGGGTAGCGCTCGATCCAGCCCGCGAGCAGCTCGGCGAGGCCGTCGCCCGGAAGCTCGCGCCCCTCCAGGCCGAGCCGGTAGCGCCCGCCGCGGCCGAGCTCGGACGCGGCGATGTCGAGTGAGATGGCCACCTCGGCGCCGGGCGCGTAGCCCGCGCGCTCGATGGCGCGAACGAGCATCGCGAGCGCGGCCTCGTTCGAGTCGAAGGCGGGCCACCAGCCCCCCTCGTCGGCGACACCCGCGAGCTTCCCCGCGTCGCGCATGAGCTCACCCGCGGCCCGGTGCACCTCGGCGGTCATCTCGAGCGCTTCCGCGAAGCTCCGCGCGCCGGTCGCCACCACCATGAAGTCCTGGACGTCCACGCGCCGCCCCGCGTGCGCCCCGCCGCCGAAGATCTGGATCTCCGGGAGCGGCAGCGTCGGCGCGGCGTCGCCCGCGAGGTGCGCCCACAGCGGCTGGCCGGCGGCGGCAGCAGCGGCGTGCAGGACGGCGAGCGAGGTCGCGACGGTCGCGTTGCCGCCGAGCCGCGCCTTCGTCGGCGTGCCGTCGAGCGCGACGAGGCGCGCGTCGATCGCCGCCTGGTCGCGCGCGTCCATGCCGGCGAGCGCGGCGGCGATCGGGCCGTTCACGTTGGCGACCGCGTTCGCCACGCCGAGTCCGCCGAAGCGCGCGCCGCCGTCGCGCAGGTCGACCGCCTCGCGCGTGCCGCGCGACGCCCCGGCGGGCGCGGCGGCGCGGCCGAGCGCGCCGCACGCGAGCACGACGTCCGCCTCGACGGTCGGACGCCCGCGTGAGTCCCAGATGCGGCGGCCGCGGACGCGGACGATCTCGGTGTCGTTCATGGCGGGGGCTCGCGCGAAAGCGCCGATTGAAGCATCGCGCGGCGCCCCTGTCACGTCGCGCGAGCCGCGCGCCGACCCCGATCGCCGTCGGCCGCGGGCGCCGTCAGCCCGCGCGCCACGCCGCGGCGACTTCGCCCAACCGCGCCACCGGCCGCGCGAGGAGGGCGCGCGCCACGCCGCGCACGCGATCGCGTTCGGGCTCGGCGGTGATGTACTCGACCGGCGACTTCCCGTCCACGCGCGCGAGGAGCAGCCCGGGCAGGAGCCGCGCGGCGCGCGCCTCGAGGTCCGCCGCCGGCTCCCATGCGACGAGCGCCAGATACGCAGCCGCCAGCGCGGCGAAGGCATCGAGATAGCGCCCGAGCCACTGCGGCCGCCACACGCACTTCAGCAGCAGGTGGTTCAGGCAGAAGGCGAGGTCGAAGGCGGGGTCGCCGTACCAGGCGCACTCGGCGTCGAGGAACACCGGCCCGCGCGGCCCGGCGAGGATGTTCTTGGGGCTCACGTCGCCGTGCACGAGCGCGAGCTTCGTGCGCCGCGTGCGCTCGACGAGCGCGCCGAGCTCGCCCGCGAGGTCCGCGTGCCGCGCCGCGGTGGCGACGAGGTAGGCCTCGAGCCGGATGGGATGGAAGATGTGGTCGGTCGCGAACCGCGCGGCGATGTCCGCCCGCCCGGCCGTGGCGGCGTGGATGCGCGCGATGCGGCGCCCGACTTCGGCGGCGAAGGGGGCGTCGATGCGTCCGTCGCGCAGCTGGGCCTTCCACACCGGGTGATCGCGCGGGTCCAGCCACGGCATCGCGAACAGGCCCTGCGCGAGGTCCTCCGCGAGCACGCCGGGAACGGCGTCGGGCTCGACCGCGCCGGCCACGCGCATCCACTCCGCCTCGGCGTGGTTGCGCTCGACCGGCGCGCGCCAGTCGGCGGCCACCCTGAGCTTCGCGAGCGCGCGCTTCACGCAGAAGGTGCGGCCCGGGACCTCGACGCGCACGATGTCGGAGGAGACCCCGCCCGCGAGCGGCGTCACCGTCGCGCGCTCGCCCGGGGCGAGGAGCCCCGCGCGCGCGAGCGCGCCGATCCACGCGTCGGTTGCGGGCGAGTCGGTCATCGGGGCGAGCGGCGCTTCGCCGCGCCGCGAGTGTAGCAACGCGCCGGCGCGCGGGCGGCTCAGGCCGGAAGAAGCCCGGCGCGCGGCGCGGGCAGCGGCGTCTGCCCGCCGCCGTAGCTCGCGTGCACCGGCGTCGCGCCGCCCTTCGTGACGCGCACCGCGCAGTACTTGAACTCGGGGATCTTGCCGAAGGGGTCGAGCGCCGGATTGGTGAGCCGGTTCGCCGCCGCCTCGTAATAGCAGAACGGCACGAACACCGCGCCGCGCGGCGTGCCCTCGTCGGCGCGCGCGTAGAGCGAGATCGCGCCGCGGCGCGAGGCGACGGTGAGGATGTCGCCGGGCCGCGCGCCGAGCGCCGCGAGGTCGAGCGGGTGCACCGACGCGACCGGCTCGGGCTCGAGCGCGTCGAGCACGCCGGCGCGGCGCGTCATCGCGCCGGTGTGCCAGTGCTCGAGCTGGCGCCCGGTGATGAGCACCATCGGGTAATCGGCGTCGGGACGCTCGGCCGCCGGGATCAGGTCGGCGGGGACGAACCGCGCGCGGCCGGTGGCGGTCGGGAAGCGGTCGGTGAACACGACCGGCCGCCCCGGGTCGCCCTCTGTCTCGCAGGGATAGGTGACCGATCCGTCGCGTTCGAGCCGCTCCCAGGTGATGCCCGCGATCGAGTCCATGGCGAGCCGCATCTCCGCGAACACCTCGCGCGGGTGCACGTGGGTCCAGGGAAGGCCGAGCCGGCGCGCGAGTTCGACGATGATCCAGAGGTCCTCGCGCGCCTCGCCCGGCGGCTCGAGCGCCTTGCGGCCGAGCTGCACCAGGCGGTCGGTGTTGGTCACCGTGCCGGTCTTCTCCGGCCACGCGGTGGCGGGGAGCACCACGTCGGCGTAGTAGGCGGTCTCGGTGAGGAAGATGTCCTGCACCACGAGGTGCTCGAGCGCGGCGAGCGCGGCGCGCGCGTGGTCGACGTCGGGGTCCGACATCGCCGGGTTCTCGCCCATGATGTACATGCCGCGGATCGTCCCGGCCTGCGCGGCGTTCATGATCTCCACCACCGTGAGGCCGGGCTTCGGATCGAGCGCGGCGCCCCAGAGCGTCTCGAAGCGCCGCTTCGCCTCGGGGTTGTCCACGCGCTGATAGTCCGGATACACCATCGGGATCAGCCCCGAGTCGGACGCGCCCTGCACGTTGTTCTGCCCGCGCAGCGGGTGCAGCCCGGTGCCCGGGCGGCCGATCTGCCCGGTCGCGAGCGCGAGCGCGATCAGGCAGCGCGCGTTGTCGGTGCCGTGCACGTGCTGGCTCACGCCCATGCCCCAGAGGATCATCGAGGCGCGCGAGCGCGCGTAGAGCCGCGCCACCTCGCGGATCGTCCCGGCCGGGATGCCGCACACGCCCGCCATCGCTTCCGGGCTGTAGGCCTTCACGTTCTCGGCGAGCGCCTCGTAGCCCGAGGTGCGCTCGCGCACGAACGCCTCGTTGACCAGGCCCTCGGCGACGATGGTGTGCAGCATGGCGTTCAGCAGCGCGACGTCGGTGTCGGGGTTGAACTGCAGGAAGTGCGTGGCGTGGCGGGCGAGCTCGGTGCGCCGCGGGTCGGCGACGATGAGCTTCGCGCCGCGCTTCGCCGCGTTCTTGATCCAGGTCGCCGCGACCGGATGGTTGACCGTCGGGTTGGCGCCGATCACGAAGATCGCCTCGGCCTTCGCCACGTCGCGCACCGGGTTCGATACCGCCCCGGAGCCGATGCCCTCGAGCAGCGCCGCGACCGACGAGGCGTGACAGAGCCGCGTGCAGTGGTCGACGTTGTTCGTGCCGAAGCCGGTGCGCACGAGCTTCTGGAAGAGGTAGGCCTCCTCGTTCGTGCCCTTCGCCGACCCGAACCCGGCGAGCGCCGCCGCCCCGCTGCGCGGCTCCGCCGCGTCGCGGATGCGCGCGAGGCCCGCGGCCGCCGCGTCGAGCGCCTCCTCCCAGCTCGCCTCGCGGAAGATCTCGTGCCAGCGCTCGGGGTCGAAGCCCGCAGGCGGCGTCTTCGGCGCGCCCGGCTTGCGGATGAGCGGCCTGGTCAGCCGCTGGCGGTGGTGCGCGTAGTCGAACCCGTAACGGCCCTTCACGCACAGCCGCCCCCGGTTCGCCGGGCCGTCGCGGCCCGCCACCGACACGATCCGGTTGCCGCTCACGCTGTAGGTGAGCTGGCAACCCACACCGCAGAACGGGCAGACGGAGTCCACCGTGCGCTCGCTCGCGACGAGCGCGGCGCCGCGCGCCGGCGCCAGCGCGCCCGTCGGGCAGGCCTGCACGCACTCGCCGCAGGCGACGCAGGTCGAATCGCCCATCGGGTCGTCGAGGTCGAAGACGATCTTCGCCGCGTCGCCGCGGAAAGCGTAGCCGATCACGTCGTTCGCCTGCTCCTCGCGGCAGGCCCGGAGACACCGCGTGCACTGGATGCAGGCGTCGAGGTTCACCGCGATCGCGGGGTGCGAGAGGTCGGCCCGGGGCTGGCGCCGCGACGGGAACCGCGGCGTCCCGACGCCGAGCCGGCGCGCCCAACGGTCGAGCTCCGAATCGCGCGTGTAGGGTGTCGGCGCGGTGTCCGCGAGCAGGAGCTCCACCACCATCTTCTGCGCGGCGCGCGCGCGCGGGCTGTCGGTGGTGACTTCCATGCCCGCCTTGGGATAACGGCAGCAGGAGGGCGCGAGCAGCCGCTCGCCCTTCACCTCGACGACGCAGGCGCGGCAGTTGCCGTCCGGCCGCAGCCCGTCTTTGTGGCAGAGGTGCGGGATCTCGATGCCGTGCTTCTTCGCCGTCGCGATGATCGGCTCGTCGGTGCGGCCGACGACGGCGCGGCCGTTCAGCGTGAACGCGACGGGCAGCGCCGCGACTTCCTCCTTGCCGATCGCCGTCATCGACGCTCCAGGGAAGGGCGCACCGCAGGGGACGCCGAGGACGCAGAGCCCGACGCGTCGAACGTCCGCGGCAGACCCCCGTGCCCTCTCCGTTGGAGGTTCGTCATGAGATCTCGTGCCGGAAGTGCTTCATGACCGAGAGGACGGGGTTCGGCGCCGCCTGCCCCAGGCCGCAGATCGAGGCGTCCATCATCGCCGCCGCGAGCTCCTGCAGGAGCGGCTCGTCCCACCGGTCGCGCTCGATCAGCGCGAGCGCCTTCGCGGTCCCCACGCGGCACGGCGTGCACTGGCCGCAGGACTCGTCGCGGAAGAAGCGCACGAGGTTGCGCGCCGCGTCGATCGCGCGATCCTGGTCCGAGAGCACGATGATCGCCGCCGAGCCGATGAACGCGCCGTAGGGCGCGAGCGTGTCGAAGTCGAGCGGCACGTCGCCGAGCGACGCGGGGAGGATGCCGCCCGAGGCGCCGCCGGGCAGGTAGGCGTAGAAGGCGTGGCCCGGCAGCATGCCGCCGCAGAACTCGTCGATCAGCTCGCGCACGGTGATGCCGGCGGGCGCAAGGTGCACGCCCGGCCGCTGCACGCGCCCGGACACGGAGAAGGAGCGCAGTCCCTTCCGGCCGTTGCGCCCCTGTGAGGCGAACCACCCCGGCCCCTTCTCGAGGATGTCGCGCACCCAGTAGAGGCTCTCCATGTTGTGCTCGAGCGTCGGGCGACCGAAGAGGCCCACCTCGGCGACGTAGGGCGGCCGCAGGCGCGGCATGCCGCGCTTGCCCTCGATCGACTCGATCATCGCCGACTCTTCGCCGCAGATGTAGGCGCCGGCGCCGCGGCGGAGCTCGATCGGCGGCAGGGCGCGCCCCCAGCGGCTCGCGAGCTTCGCGAGCTCGCCTTCGAGCATCGCGCGGATGCCGTGGTACTCGTCGCGGAGATAGATCCAGACCTCGGCGATGCCGACCGCCCACGCGGCGATGAGCATGCCCTCGAGGAAGCGGTGCGGGTCGCGCTCGAGGTACCAGCGGTCCTTGAACGTCCCCGGCTCGCCCTCGTCGATGTTCACCGCCATGAGGCGCGGGGCGGGCTGCGCGGCGACCACCTGCCACTTGCGCCCGACCGGGAAGCCGGCGCCGCCCAGGCCGCGCAGCCCCGAGTCCTCGAGCTTGCGCCGCACATCGGCACGCGCCTCGCCATCGTCGCCGCGCGCAAGGAGCGCCCCGAGCGTCCGGTAGCCGCCGCTCGCGAGATACGCGTCGAGGTCGGCGTACGCGGGGCTCACGGCCCGGGCGTGCGGCTCGCGCGCCGCGGGCTCGCCACCCGCGGAGAGCGGCGGCGCCGGCGGGTGCTGCGTCGCCTTCGCAGCGACGAGGGCCTCGACCTTCCCGACGGTCGCGTGCGTGCAGGGGTTTCGGCCCACCACCGCGTTCGGCGCCGTCTCGCAGCGGCCGATGCACGGCGCGGTGAGTACGCGCACGCCCGGCCCGAGCGTTCGCGCGAGCCGCTCGGCGAGCACCTTCGCGCCGGCGAGCTCGCACGGCAGCGAGTCGCAGACGCGCACGGTCAGCGCGGGCGGCCCGGCCTCGCCCGCGCGCACGACGTCGAAGTGGTGGTAGAAGGTGGCGACCTCGTACACCTCCGCCATCGAGAGCTTCAACTCGCGCGCCAGCGCGACGAGATGGCGGTCGGCGAGCGCGCCGTAGCGGTCCTGGATGCGGTGCAGGTACTCGATGAGCAGATCGCGGCGGCGCGGCGCGGCGCCGAGCAGCGCCTGCACCTCGGCGACGGCTTCCGGGTCGGCCTGCCGGCCCCTCGGCGTCGCGCGCAGTCGCACCGGGCGGACTTCGGCAACGGCGGTCGGCGCGTTCGCGCGATCGTTCATCACATGGGCCTCGAGTTGCGGGCGGCCGCGGGGGCGGCCACCGGCTCCGGCGCTTGTGACTTGCCTGGCTGCAACCCACAAACCGGCGCCGGCCTGCTTCTCGCGGGCTCATCGCACCGGTGGAGACGTCGCGGTCGATGATACACCCCGCTCTGCGCCGCGAGCCATTGACGGCAGTCAACAACCCGCTGCCGCGGCGCAACAGCGCGCCGGCTCAAACCGGGACGGCGAGAAACGCGAGGAGCGCGCGGTTCAGCGCTTCGGGCGACTCGAGCGGCGAGGCGTGTCCGGCCCCGGAGAGCGTCGCGTGGCGCGCGGCGGGCGCGGCTGCCGCGAGCGCCTCCGCCATGCGATGGATGTCGGCGACGTCGTGCTCGCCGACGAGCGCGAGGAGCGGCGGCGACACCTCGCCCATGCGGCGCGCGGCGGGTGGCGTCACCGGCCGTTCCGGGTCCACGTGGGCGAAGTGCCAGCCGGAGTAGTCCGCCACCATGCGCTCGATCCGCCCCATCACCTCGGGGCGCGCCCGCGCGCGGTCGAACATCGGCTGCGCGAGCCACGCCGCCTTCGCCGCCGCGATGTCGCCGCGCCGCCCGGCTTCCAGCACCGGCCGGTAGGCGTTCTGGAACGCGGGCGACCAGGTCCACCCGCCCACGACGCCCTCGACGAGGACGATGCTGCGCGCGCGGCCCGGATACGCGAGCGCGAAATCGAGCGCGACCCGCCCGCCGAGCCCGAAGCCGACGAGGTGCGGGCGCGGCGCGCCGAGGCGCGCGCAGAGCGCCGCGAGGTCGTCCGCGTGCGAGTAGAGCGCCCCCGGCTGCGGCAGCGACGAGCCGCCGTAGCCGCGCAGGTCGTAGCGCACGACGCGGCGGCCGGCCGCGAGCGCGGGGACCTGCGCCTCCCAGAGGCGCAGGTCGAGGGCGAAGCCGTGCAGCAGCACGACCGGCTCGCCCTCGCCCGCCGACTGGTAGGCGAGGCGCGCGCCGTTCACCTCGAGCGTCTCGGGCCGCCGCTCGGCGCCGATGGGCACCGCGCAGCCGGAGAGCGCCGCGAGCCCGAGCGCGGCGCCGGCGCCGGCGAGGAAGCGGCGGCGCGGCGCCACCGCCGCTCTATCCAACGCGGAGGACGCAGAGCACGCAGAGGCTCGCCGAGGGTCGCTACGCGGATCGCGAGTCACGGCGATCGCCGCGCCCTCTGCCTCGGAGCCCTACAAGACCGACTTCAGCAGCTTCCCCATCTCCGCCGGGTTGCGCGTCACCTTGATCCCGCAGGCTTCCATCACCTCGAGCTTCGCCTGCGCCGTGCCCTGCCCGCCGGAGATGATCGCGCCGGCGTGGCCCATGCGCTTGCCGGGCGGCGCGGTGACGCCGGCGATGAAGCCGACGACCGGCTTTTTCATGTGGTCGCGGACCCAGTAGGCGGCGGTCTCCTCGTCGTTGCCGCCGATCTCACCGATCATGATGACCGCGTCGGTCTCCGGGTCGTCGTTGAAGAGCTTCATCACGTCGACGTGCTTGAGGCCATTGACCGGGTCGCCGCCGATGCCGACGGCAGAGGACTGCCCCAGGCCGAGCTCGGTGAGCTGCGCGACCGCCTCGTAGGTGAGCGTGCCGGAGCGCGAGACGACGCCGACGCGGCCCTTGCGGTGGATGTGCCCGGGCATGATGCCGATCTTCACCTCCTCGGGCGTGATCACGCCGGGGCAGTTCGGGCCGAGGAGCAGCGTGCGCGCGCCGCGCTTGCGCATGCGGTCGCGCACCTCGATCATGTCGCGCACCGGGATGCCCTCGGTGATGCAGATGACGAGGTCGAGGTCGGCCTCGACCGCCTCGAGGATCGCCGCCGCCGCGCCCGCCGGCGGCACGTAGACCACCGACGCGTTCGCGCCGGTCTGCGCCTTCGCCTCGCGCACCGACGCGAAGATCGGGATCCCCTCGAAGTCCTCGCCGGCTTTCTTCGGGTTGACGCCCGCGACGTAACAGGCGCGGCCGTTCGCGTAGTCGCGCGAGGTGCGCGTGTGGAACTGCCCGGTCTTGCCGGTGATGCCCTGCGTGACGACGCGCGTGTTCCTGTTGACGAGGATCGACATGGTTACTTCGCCCCCTTCGCCGCCGCGACCACCTTCTCCGCGGCTTCGGCCATGTTGTTCGCCGAGATGATCGGCAGGCCGGACTCCTTCAGGATCTGCTTGCCGAGGTCCTCGTTGGTGCCCTTCATGCGCACCACCAGCGGCACGCCGAGCTTCACCTCGCGCGCCGCGGCGACGATGCCGGCCGCGATCACGTCGCACTTCATGATGCCGCCGAAGATGTTGACCAGGATCGCCGCGAGGCCCGGGTTGCGCAGCATGATCTTGAACGCCTCGGTGACCTTCTCGGTGCTCGCGCCGCCGCCGACGTCGAGGAAATTCGCCGGGCTGCCGCCGTAGAGCTTGATCACGTCCATCGTCGCCATCGCGAGGCCCGCGCCGTTCACCAGGCAGCCGATGTCGCCGTCGAGCGAGATGTAGGAGAGATCGTACTTCGAGGCCTCCACCTCGGCGGGGTCCTCCTCGTCGAGGTCGCGGCAGGCGACGATCTCGGGGTGGCGGAACAGCGCGTTGGAGTCGAAGTTGAACTTCGCGTCGAGCGCCTTCAAGTGGCCGTTGCCCTCGAGGATCAGCGGATTGATCTCGGCCAGCGACGCGTCGGTCTCCATGTAGCAGCGGTACAGGTTCTTGAACAGCTGCACCGCCTCGGCCTGGCTCGCTTCGGGCACGCCGATCCGGTGCGCCGCCTCCTCCGCCTCGGCGTCGGTGAGCCCGAGCTCGGGGTCGACGAACACCTTGTGGATCTTCTCGGGCGTCCTGGCCGCGACCTCCTCGATGTCCATCCCGCCCTCGGAGCTCGCCATCAGCGCGACCTTCTGCGAGCCGCGGTCGACCACCATGCCGACGTAGAGCTCCCTGGCGATGTCGGCGCCCTCCTCGATCAGCAAGCGCCGCACCTTCTGCCCCCCGGGGCCGGTCTGGTGCGTGACGAGCTGCATGCCGAGGATCCCACCGGCGAGCGCGCGGACCTCGTCGATCGAGCGCGCGAGCTTCACCCCGCCGCCCTTGCCGCGGCCGCCGGCGTGGATCTGCGCCTTCACCACCCAGACCTTGCCGCCGAGCGACTCGGCCGCCTTCACCGCCTCGTCGACCGAGAACGCCGGAACGCCGCGCGGCGTCGCGACGCCGTAGCGGCGCAGGATCTCCTTCGCCTGGTATTCGTGGATCTTCATCGCCGGTTCTCCGTGTGGTGGCGAAGTCTCGGTCCCGGCCGCGCCGCCGCGCATTGACCCCCGTCAACGCCGCGGGCGGGCCGGGTCATTCGGTCCCGGTGCGCGCCGCCTTGTGCCACTTCGGGTAGTAGCGGCGCACGCCCTCGCCGTGCGTGTCGAGCGCATGGCAGCGGTCGAGCTGGAAGGGCTTGTGGCCGCGGTCCTCGTTGTCGCGCACCTCGCCGGCGAAGGTCTGCAGCGCCACGGTCGGGAAGTGGGCGAGGAGCTCGGTGAGGTGGCTGCAGCCGCGCACGCCGCTGAAGCGCTCCTTCAGCGCCTTGCGGAAGCCGTGCATCAGGTTGAGGCCCACGACTTTCGCGTAATCGGCCGTGATCACGTCGCAGATCCCCTCGTAGGGCATCGCGTCGGTGGACGCGCACGCGGCGAGCACGTTGTAGCGGCGGTCCACCGTGAGCCGGATCCACATGTCGTGCACGGGCATGCCGGCGGGGCGCGTGCCGCTGGAGAGGAGGTAGTCCTGCGGCTTGACGTCCTGGAGGTGCGCCTCCAGGTCCCACAGGCCGTCGGTGCGCCGGTAGCCCGCGAAGCGGATGCGGCGCGTGTGCGTGAGCGTCCGCGGCGCGGAAGGAGGCGGCAGGGGCATGCGTTCGCGATCGGCGGGGCGCGCACCGCTCTCACGGCGCGGCAGGGCGCGCAGTTTAGCACACGCGCCTCGCGCGGGCCGCGGCGCGTCGCGGCGGGTTGCTAGAATCGGCGCGGCACATGAGATACGTCCTCGCACTCGACCAGGGCACGACGAGCTCGCGCGCGATCGTCTTCGGCGAGGACGGCGCGGTGCGGGCCGCCGCGCAGGCCGAGTTCCGGCAGATCTTCCCGCAGCCGGGCTGGGTCGAGCACGATCCGTTCGAGATCTGGGCGAGCCAGCGCGCCGTCGCGCGCGAGGCGCTCGCGCGCGCCGGGCTCGGCGCCGCCGACATCGCCGCCATCGGCATCGCCAACCAGCGCGAGACGACGGTGATCTGGGAGCGCGCGACCGGCCGGCCGATCGCGAACGCGATCGTTTGGCAGGACCGGCGCACCGCGGGCCGCTGCGACGAGCTCAAGCGCGACGGCCACGCGGCGCGCGTGCGCGAACGCACCGGGCTCGTGCTCGACCCCTACTTCTCCGCCACCAAGATCGAGTGGCTTCTGGACCACGTGCCGCACGCGCGCGCGCGTGCCGAGGCCGGCGAGCTCGCGTTCGGCACTGTGGACAGCTGGCTCGCGTGGAACCTCTCGGGCGGGAAGCTCCACGTCACCGACCCCTCGAACGCCTCGCGCACGCTGCTCTACGACCTCGCCGCGGGCGAGTGGGATGCGGAGCTCGCGGCGCTCTTCCGCGTGCCGCTCGCGCTGCTTCCCGACGTGCGTCCGTCCTCCGGCGTCTTCGGCCACGCCGCGGCGGACGCGCTCGGCGCGGCGGTGCCGATCGCGGGCATCGCCGGGGACCAGCAGGCGGCGCTCTTCGGCCAGGCGGCGGTCGCGCCGGGCATGGCGAAGAACACCTACGGCACCGGTGCCTTCATCCTGCTGCACACCGGCGCAATCCCGATCGCGTCGTCGCAGGGCCTGCTCACCACCGCGGCGGCGCAGGTCGGGGGGCGCGGGTACGCGCTCGAGGGCAGCGTGTTCGTGGCCGGCGCGGTCGTGCAGTGGCTGCGCGACGGCCTCGGCATCATCCGCTCGTCGGCCGAGGTCGAGGCGCTCGCCGCGAGCACGCCCGACGCGGGCGGCGTGTTCCTCGTCCCGGCGTTCGTGGGCCTGGGCGCCCCGCATTGGGACGCCTTCGCGCGCGGCGCGATCATCGGGCTCACCCGCGGCACGAGCGCGGCACACCTCGCGCGCGCCGCGCTGGAGTCGATCGCGTTCCAGACCGCGGACGTGCTCGCGGTGATGCAGCGCGAGGCGGGCTTGCAGCTCGCGGAGCTGCGCGTCGACGGCGGCGCGGCGGCGAACGACCTCCTGATGCAGTTCCAGGCCGACCTCCTCGGCGTGCCGGTCGTGCGCCCGCGGACGGTGGAGACGACGGCCCTCGGCGCCGCCTATCTCGCCGGCCTCGCGACGGGCGTTTGGCGCGACGTGCCCGAGATCGCCGCGCAGTGGCGGCGCGCGCGGGTGTTCGAGCCGCGGATGACGCGCGCGGCGGCCGCCGAGCGCATCGCCCAGTGGCTGCGCGCCGTGGAGCGCGCGAAGGACTGGGCGAGGGCGTGAGCGTGAGCAGGCTGATGCAGAACGCTTCCCGGCACTCGCCGGCGGCGACCCCCACCGGCGCGGTCGGAGGGACGCGTTTTGCAGCAGCCTCTGAACCAGGGGCTCAAGGGCGACCCGTCCCCCTTTTTCGACACCCTCCGCGAGTGCTCGTCACCGGCGGGGCCGGTTTCATCGGCTCGCATTCCGTGGAGGCGCTCCTCGCCGCAGGGGCGGAAGTGGTCGTGCTCGACAACTTCTCGACCGGCAAGCGCGCCAACCTGCCTGCGCGCGATGCACGGCTCACGGTGCTCGAGGGCGACATCCGCGACCGCGCGGCGGTGGCGCGCGCGATCGCCGGGGCGACGCACGTGCTGCACCTCGCGGCGCAGGTCTCGGTGCGCGCCTCGGTCGAGGACCCGTCCGACTCCTGCGCCCAGAACGTGCTCGGCTTCGTGAACGTACTCGACGCGGCGCGGCGCGCCGGCGCACGCCGCGTCGTCTATGCCTCGAGCGCCGCGGTGTACGGCACGCCGCGCGAGCTGCCGCTCACCGAGGCCTCCCCCACGGCGCCGATCTCGCCCTACGGCCTGGAGAAGCTCGTCGACGAGCAGTACGCGGCGCTCTTCGCGTCGCTCCACGGGCTTTCCACCCTCGGGCTGCGTTACTTCAACGTCTACGGCCCGCGGCAGGATCCGCGCTCGCAGTACGCGGGCGTGATCAGCCGGTTCGCCGAAGCGATCGCGGCGGGAAGCCCGCTCACCATCTTCGGCGACGGCGGGCAGACGCGCGACTTCGTGTTCGTGGCGGACGTGGCGCGGGTGAACGTCGCCGCACTCGGCTCCGATGCCACCGGGATTGCGAACGTCGGCACTGGCCGCAGCGTGACGCTGCTCGAGCTCGTCGCCGCGCTCGAGCGGGCCGCGGGACGCGCGGCGAAGCGGCGTTTCGCCGCGGCGGTGCCCGGCGACATCCGCCACTCGGCGATGAGGCCGGAGCGGATCGAGGAGATCGCCGGCGCGCAAGCGCCGACGGACCTCGAGCACGGCCTCGCGCGCCTGCTCGCGGCATAAGTCACGGCGATCGCCGATATTGCAAAGCTTCAACGTTCGCGCCGGGGCGGCCGGGTAAAATCGCGCTCATGCACCGGCGCTCCTTCGCTTCCGCGCTGGCGGCCGCACTCCTCGCTACCCTCCCGCACGTCGCCGCCGCCTCACCCAGCGTCGCCTTCTTCTACGGCGCGCAGCCGCCTTGGGACGAGCTCGCCGCCTTCGACGCCGTGGTCGTGGAGCCGGCGCACGTCCCCGCCGCGCGCGCGCAGGCCGGGCCGCGCACGGAGCTCTTCGCGTACGTCTCCGTCGGCGAGATCGAGAAGACCCGGCCCTACCTCGCCGAGCTCCCGGCGGCCTGGCGGCTCGGGGACAACGCGCCGTGGGAGAGCGTGGTCGTGGACCAGTCGCAGCCGGAGTGGCCGGCGTGGCTCGTCGAGCGCGTGGTGCGCCCGCTGTGGGCCGCCGGCTACCGTGGTTTCTTCCTCGACACGCTCGACTCCTACCAGCTCCACGCGAAGACCGACGCCGCGCGCCGCGCGCAGGAAGCGGGGCTCGTGCGCGCGATCCGTGCGATCCGCGCCGCCTTCCCCGAGGCGAAGCTCTTCTTCAACCGCGGCTTCGAGGTGCTGCCCGAGCTCAACCGCGAGGTTTGGGCCGTGGCGGCGGAGTCGCTGTTCCGCGGCTGGGACCAGGCGAACCGCGCGTACCGCGAGGTGCCGCAGGCCGACCGGGAGTGGCTGCTCGGCCAGCTCGAGCGGGTGAGGAGCGAGTACCGGCTGCCGGTGGTGGCAATCGATTACGTGCCGCCCGGCGAACGGGTGCTCGCGCGTGAGACCGCCGAGCGCATCCGTGCCCTGGGAATCGTGCCCTGGGTCACGAACCCCGCGCTCGACATGCTCGGCGTCGGCGCGGTCGAGGTGGTGCCGCGGCGCGTGCTGATGCTGTGGAACCGCGCCGAGCCCGACGAGACGCTGATGGAGAACCGGATCCTGCGCATCGCCGCGATGCCCCTCGAGCATCTCGGCCTGGTGCCGGCGTACTACGAGGTGAACGAGGACCCGCTGCCGGCGCACGTGCTCGCCGGGCGCTACGCCGGCGTCGTCACCTGGTTCGCCGCCGACCGCGTCACGCGCGGCGCCGAATTCGGGGCGCTGCTCGCACGCGCCGTGGCCGAAGGCGTGCCGGTGGCGATGCTCGGCGACCTGCCCGTATCCGCAGACGACGCGGCGCGGCTCTTCGGCCTGCGGGTCGCGAGCGGGCCGATCGGCGGCCGCGGCGTGCGCGTGCTCGCGCGCGACGCGGCGGTCGGATTCGAGGTCCCGGCGCAGCCCGACACGCGCGAGTTCCAGCCCGTCGCGGCGCCGGGCGCCGACGTGCTGCTGCGGCTCGCCGACGAGCGCGGGCGCACGATGGACGCGGTGGCGATCGCCCGCTGGGGCGGCTACGCGCTCTCGCCGAACGACGTGCTGCTCCTCCCGGGCGACCGCGGCGCGCGCTGGGTCGTGGACCCGTTCGCCTTCTTCAAGCGCGCGCTCGCGCTACCCGTCTTCCCGGTACCGGACGTGACTACCGAGAACGGCCGCCGGCTGCTGCTCGTCCACATGGACGGCGACGGCTTCGCGAACCGTGCCGAGCTCCCGGGCGCGCCGCTCGCGTCCGAGGTGATGCTGAAGGAAGTGCTCGCGCGCTTCCGTGTGCCGACGACGGTGTCGGTGATCGAGGGCGAGGTCTCGCCCAAGGGCCTGTACGGCGAGCTCGCGCCGGCGATGGAGGCGATCGCGCGCCGCATGTTCGCGCTGCCGCACGTCGAGATCGCCAGCCACTCGTGGTCGCACCCGTTCCGCTGGCGCAGGGTGGAGGGCGCCGACCCGGACGCGGCCGGCCAGTACGCGCTCGCCCTCCCGGGCTACGGCTTCGACCTCGAGCGCGAGGTGAAGGGCTCGGTCGAATACATCGACCGGGTCCTGGCGCCGCCCGGGAAGAAGACGGCGGTCTTCCTCTGGACCGGCGACACCGATCCGAGCGCCGCGGTCGTCGAATACGTGGACGGGCTCGGGCTCGTGAACATGAACGGCGGCGACACCTGGATCACGCGCGCCGAGCCCTCGCTCACCCTGGTCGCGCCGCGGGGGATCCCCAAGGGCGCGAGCTACCAGGTGTTCGCCCCGAACCAGAACGAGAACGTGTACACCGGCAACTGGACCGGGCCTTTCTACGGGTTCGAGCGCGTGATCGAGACCTTCGAGCTCACCGAGTCGCCGCGGCGCCTCAAGCCGGTGAACATCTACTTCCACACGTACGCCGCGTCCAAGCGCGCCTCGCTCGCCGCGCTGCAGAAGGTGTTCCGCTGGGCGCAGGCGCAGCCGCTCAACCCGGTGTTCGCGTCGCGGTACGCGCGCATCGTGCTCGACGCGAACCGGGCGGCGGTGGCGCGCACGCCCGAGGGTTGGCTGGTGCGCACGCGCGGCGAAGCGCGCACGGTGCGCGTCCCCGCATCGGCCGGCTATCCGGCGCTCGCGGGCGCCGCCGGCGTGGCGGGCTATGCGCGCGCGAACGGCGACCACTACATCCACCTCGCGGGCGCCGAGGCGCGCTTCGCGCTCGCGCCCGAGCCGCCCGCGGGTCCTTATCTCGCCTCGGCGAACGGGCACATCACGGCTTGGGCGCGCGACGCGGACGGGTTCACGCTCGAGCTCGTGGCCGCGGTCGCGCCTTCGCTCACGCTACGCGACGGCGCGCGCTGCGCGGTGCGCTCGCGCGGGCGCGCCGTGCCGGCGCGCCCGGCGGCGGCAGGCCTGACGGATTTCGCGGTTTCCGGCGATGGCGGAGCAACGGTCACGGTACGCTGCCGCGCCTAGCCGGGCGAGCCGCCTCGTCTCCACGCCGGCGCTGCTCGGCATCACCGCGCTCGTCGTCGCGGTGCTGGCGATGCTCTTTCCCAAGCGCACGCTGCTCGAGGGCGTGCGCGAGCCGCAGTCGAGCGACCGCCTCGCGGCAGCCTACGTGCGCGGGCTCCTGCGCACCCAGCCCGACGACCAGGAGCTGCGGCTGCTCCTCGTGGAAAAGGAGCTCGCGCTGGGCGAGCTGCGCCAGGCGGAGAAAACGCTCGCCGGGCTCGGCAGGCCGCGCACGCCGGCACTCGAGCGGCAGGCGGCCCTGCAGCGCTACCGCATCGCGCGCGAGCACGCCTTCGAGCTCCCGCCGGGCTCCGGGGCGCGCGCCGCCGCCGAGGCCGACCTCGCGGCGCGGCTCGTCGCGATGGCGCCGATGGACTGGGACGACCCCGAGCTCGTGTACCTCGCGCGCGAAGCCGCGGCGGCCGGCGACGCGCGCCTCGCCGGGCGCTATTACGCGCGCCTCGCGCTGCACGCGCAGCACATCGCGCCGGAAGCGCTCGAGGAGGCGGCGCGCCACGCGGTCGGCATCGGCGATCACTCCGCCGCCGCGGCGCTGTACTTCGCCCTGCAGGGCGTCGCCCCGGGCCGCGACGCCGAGCGCGAGTGGTTCCTGCGCGGCGTCGCGGCGCTCGAAGCGAGCGGTTCCGCGGCCGTCGCGCTCGCCGCCGCCGAGAAGCACCTCGGCGGGCTCGCCGACGACGAGGCCGTGCTGCGCACCCTGATCCGCCTCGCGCGCGCAGCGAACGACGGCGCACGGGCGCAGGCGTACGCCCGCCGCCTGCTGCGGATGACGCCGGCGGCGGCGCGAGCGAGCCCGCTCGCCGCCGTGCTCGACTGGCTCGTCGGCGCCGCCCACGCGGCGGATGCGCCGGGCGGGGCCGCGCCGCACGGCATTCGGCCTTACGACGAGGCGAGCTACCGGCTCGCCTTCGAGGTCTTTCTCGCCAACGGCAACCTGGCCGACGCGATCCGCGTCGCATCGGCCGCCGTCGCGCAGCGCCCCGACGACATCGTCTGGCGCGAGCGGCTCGCCCAGGCCGCGGAATGGGACGGCCGGCCCGAGCTCGCGCTCGAGCAGTGGAAGTGGCTCTTTGCGCGGACCGGCAGCGCGCGCGCGGCCGAAGGGGTGCTGCGGCTCGCCCCGGGGCTCGCCGACGACGAGGCGCTGCTCGCGGTGTGGATGCGCGAGGCGGCGCGTCGGCCGCTCGCGCCCGAGGAGGCCGCGCGGCTCGTCGAGATGTTCGAGGGCGCAGGCCGGCCGCACGACGGCATCGCCTGGCTCGAGGGCGAGCTCGCGCGCGGGCCGCGCGCGGACCTCCTCGAGGCGCTCGCCTTCCTGCACGAGCGCACCGGCCGCCGCGACGAGGCGATCCGCAGCTACGAGCGCCTGGCGGCGGCCGCGGGCCTCACCCCGCGACAGGCGCTCACGCTCGCTTCGCTCCACATCGCGGCCGGCGACTTCCGCAAGGCCTACGAGGCGCTCGGACGCGCGCGCGAGCGCGCCGCCCCCGGGGACACCGCGTACTGGACGCTGCTCGGCGACCTCGCGTGGCAGCTCGCGGAGGACGAGGCGGCGATCGCCGCCTACGTCGAGCTCGAGTCCGCCGGCAAGGGCACGCGCGACGGGCTCGCGCGGCTCACCGCCCTCACGCGCGCGCGCCAGCCGCGCGAAGCGGCGCGCTTCGCGGAAACCGCCTGGGACCGCTATCGCGACCCGGCCGCGCTGGTGGCGGCCCTCGACATCCACCTCGCGCGCGGCGACGTCGCCGCCGCGCAGCGGCTGCTCGCGCGCGTCGCACCCGCCGACGAGGCGCTCCTCGCCCGCACCCCGTATTTCTTCGTCCTGCGCGGCACCTACCGCGTGCGCGTCGGCGACAACGCCGGCGCCGCAGCGGACTACCGGCGCGCGCTGGCGCTGCAGCCGGGCCATGCCGAGTTCCAGGCGGCGCTCCTCTGGTTCCTCGTCGACACGCGCAACCTCCCCGAGCTGCGCCGCGAGCTCGCGCGCCTCGCCCCCGCGGCCGAGCGCGCGAGCGTCCTCTGGGCGCCGTCCGCGGCGGGCTACCTCGCCCTCGGCGAGCCGCGGCGCGCGCTCGCGTTCTTCCAGCGCGAGCTCGCCGCGAAGCGGGACGACTACCTCTGGCTCCTCAATTACGCCGAGGCGCTCGAGGACGCGGGATTCGGCGGCCAGGCGTGGCGCGTGCGGCGGCACGCGTGGATGGCCGTGCGGGCCGGCGCAGCCGCCGACCCCGCGGCGTACGCGAAGGGCGAGCCGCTGCTCGCGTACGCGCGGCTCGCGGTCGAGCGCGCGCCGGGCGACGCGAGCCTCGCCGCCGTGCGCCGCGTGCTGCGCCAGGACCGCGGCGACGGCGCGCCGCTCGCCGGCGCGCGGCGCCTCGACGCGGCCGAGCGCGAGCTCGTCGTCGCGTGGGCCATCTCGACCGAGCAGAACGAAGCGGCGAAGGCGTGGCTCTGGAGGCAGTACGGCCGGCGGCTCGCGCAGCCGCTCTGGGCCGAGGTGAGCGTCGCGCTCGCGGAGAACGACACCGAGACCCTGCAGCGCCTCGTCGAAGGCAACTTCGCGGCCCTGCCCCGCTACAACCAGGTGGACGCGGCGCGCGCGCTCGGCGCGATCGGGCTCGCGCAGAGCGCGGGGTTCGCGGCGCAGGAGCGCTACCCCGCCGACGACGAGGTGCACACGCGGCTCGTCGCCGACGTGCTCGACCGCGCGGGCGCGGCGGTCGTCGATTTCCGGTGGTTCGAATACCAGCCGGTCGCGGGCACGCAGACCGGCCTCGCGGCGCCCGTCTGGGTGCGGCGCGACATCCGCGTCGCGCCCTACGCGTCCTGGATCAGCCAGCGCTCGAGCGACACTTCGGCACTGCGCGTGCCGGCCCACGACAACGCCTTCGGCGTGGAGGCGCTTTTCGTCGGCGCGCGCAGCGAGACCGACGTCGCGGTGGGCTACCGCTCGGCGTTCGCCGGATTCCCGACGGCGGCGATCCGCTACGCGCGGCCGCTCGGGGCGCGGCTCTCGGGCGAGGCGTCCGCTGGCTACAACCTGCGCGCGTTCGACACGGCGGCGCTGCTCGTCGCCGGCGTACAGGACCAGGTCCGCGCCTCGGTGTTCTGGAACCTCGCACGGCGCGAGTACCTCTCGGCCGCGGTGTCGGTGCAGCGCTACTACACGCAGAACCGCGAGTGGCTCGCGAACGGCGCGGCCTACGAGATCGAGGCCGGCTACCGCATCCGCACGGCGTATCCCGACTGGCGCGCGTGGGTCTACGCGGCGCAGCGCACCTACAGCGGCGCTGGCACGCCGGGTGCGCGGTATGCGGCGCTGACGCCCGACGGGACGGTGCCCGCCGCCGCGTTCTTCATCCCCGAGGACAACACCTACGCCAGCCTCAACGTGGGCTTCGGCGACGAGTACCGGCCGCAGCTCTTCGTGTGGGACCGGCGGCGCGTCGACCTGCCCTACTCGCGCGGCGTGCGGCCCTTCGCCACCCTGGGCGTGAGCTGGTCGTCGGTGCTCGGCGCCGGCTGGAACGCGCTCCTCGGCGCCGGTGGCAGCGTCCTCGGCTCGGACTACCTCGCGGCCTACGCGCTCCACTCCGACGGCGGCGCGGGCGCGCTCACCACGGTGCGCGAGGTCGGTTTGCGTTACCAGTACTTCTTTTGACGGAAAAGGACGACAACGGAGGCCACCATGCGCATCGCCCTCACCCTCGCCCTCGCGGCGCTCCTCGCCGGCTGCACGGTCACCGACCGCGGCCCCGGCACCGCCACGCTCGACAAGAACGCCAAGTGGGCGCTCCTGCCGATCGTGAACCACACCGACACGCCCCAGGCGGGCCTGCGCGCGGAGTCGATCACCGACGGCCTGCTGCGCGCGCGCGGCGTCGGGAACCTCGTGCGCTACCCGGCGGCGATGAACCCGGAGACGCTGTTCGAGCCCGCCGAGCGCAAGGTCCAGGACGAGGCGCGCAAGTGGGCACGCGCCGAGGGCGCCCGCTACGGCGTGTACGGCGCGGTGGACGAGTGGCGCTACAAGGTCGGCGTGGACGGCGAGCCGGCGGTGGGCGTCGCGCTCTTCATCGTCGATCTGCAGTCGGGCGAGGTGCTGTGGAGCGCGGTCGGTGGCAAGAGCGGGTGGAGCCGCGAGGCGCTCGCCGCGGTCGGCCAGAAGCTGATCCGCGAGCTGCTCGCCTCCGCGAGAATCGAGTAGGCGCGTGACCGGGAACCTGAGCCAGCTCGTCCGGCGCGCCCGGCGCGCGGCGGCGCGCGCGCTGCCGCGGCTCGAGGGGCCGTGGATCTGGGTCGAGGTGCTGGTGCTCACCGGCGCCGTCCTCGGGCTCGGCCTCGCGTTCTCGCCCGAAGACCCGCTCTTCGTCGCCGCCGAGTTCCCCTGGGCGTGGTTCGCGCCGGTCCTCCTCGCGCTGCGCTACGGCGTGGTCGCGGGGCTCGCCTCCTCGGCGCTGCTGCTCGGTTACTGGTACTGGTCCACGCCGGCCACCACGGCGTTCGCGCCGCCGAAGCTCTACTTCCTGGGCGGGCTGCTGCTCGTGATGATCGCGGGCGAGTACAGCGGCATCTGGCGCATGCGCCTGCGCCGGCAGAGCGAGCTCGTCGAATACCTCGAGGAGCGCGTCGAGCGCGTCACCAACCGGCTCTACCTGCTCCGGCTCTCGCACGAGCACCTCGAGCAGGACCTGCTCGCGCGCCCGACGACGCTGCGCGACGCGCTCGGCGAGCTCGAGCGGCGGGTGATCGCGGTCGCGAAGGACGGCCCGCTGCCGGGGGCGCGCGAGCTCCTCGCCTTCCTCGCGCAGACGGCGCAGATCGAGGTGGCCGCCCTCGAGGCGGTCGCGAGCCGCGACGGCGAGCGGCGCTTCGAGCGCGTGGCCGCTCTCGGCGAGCCCGCGCCGCTCGCGCCCGACGACCCGCTGCTCGCGCACATGGAGGAGCGCGGCGAGCTCGCCCACGTGCAGAGCGCCGCGCTCGACCGCAGCGTGCCGACGCCGCACCTCGTCGTCGCGCCGGTGCGCGGCGAGGCCGGCGCCCTCGCCGGCGTGCTGGTGGTGGACCGCATGCCCTTCTTCGCGCTCACCGACGAGACCCTGCAGCTCGTCGCCGTGCTGCTCGCCTACTACGCGGACGCGGTCGCGGCCGCGCCGGCGGTGCACGCGGTCGTGGAGAGCCACCCCGACGTGCCGCTCGACTTCGCCGCGGAGATGGTCCGGCTCGCGCGGCTCGCCCGCGAGTTCCAGGTGCCGAGCCACATCGTCGCGTTCAGGTTCGGCAGCCACCCGCTGTGGAAGGACGCCTTCGAGCTGGTGGTGCGCAGCCGCCGCGGCAAGGACGTGCTGTGGACGCCGAGCGCGGAGGCCGACCAGAGCGTCGTCGTGAACCTGCTGCCGGTGGCGGGCATCGCCGCGGTGGACGGCTACCTCCTGCGCATCGACGGCGCGCTGAAGGAGAGCTTCGGCGCCGGCCTCGCGGGCCTGGGCATCCAGACGCTCACCATCCCGCTCACCGACCGCGCGCCGCTCGCCACCCTCGCCCGGTGGCGGGGACGGAAGCGATGAGCGCGCCGATCGCCGCGCAGCCGCTCGGCTCCGAGAGCGAGCGCGCCGAGCGCTTCGCGCAGGCGATGCGCGGGTTCGCGTGGTTCTGGCTCGCGCTGCCCGCGGCGGCGCTCGAGGCGAGCGCGCTCTACCTCCTGATCGACGTCACGCACGGCGACCGCGACCTCGCCGCGTTCTTCCTGCTGCACGGCGCCGCGAGCCTGCTCTTCGCCGCCGCGCTGCGCGGCGTGCTGCCGCTCGCCTTCCGCGACCCGGCGCTGCCGGTGCTCGCGCTGCTCGCGGCCTTCGTGTTCTTCATCCCGCTCTTCGGGGTGGCCGGCGTGGCCGCCGCGCTCGCGATCCCGCGGCTCATCCCGAAGCCGCTCCGCTACCGGCCGTTCGCCGCCGTGCGGCCGCCGGAGTACGCCACGCCGGCGCACGAGGCGGCGACGCGGCTGCGGCCGGCGGGCCTGCGCGGGCTGCTCCTCGACGCGCGCGTCGCGCCCGAGACGCGCATGAAGTCGCTCGTCGCGATGCAGAACATGCCGGTGCGCGTCGCCGGGCCGCTGCTGCGCCGCCTGCTCTCGGACCCGTCCGAGGACCTGCGCCTCACCGCCTACGGCATGGTCGAGGGGATGGAGCGCCGCATCCAGGCGGTGATCGACCGCGAGCGGGCGGTGCTCGCCGGCGATCCCGAGCCGGTGGCGCGCCTCACCGCGCTGCGGCGTCTCGCCGAGCAGTACAACGAGCTCGTCTATGCGCAGCTCGTGCAGGGCGACCTGCGCCGCTTCGCGATCGGGCAGGGCCTCGCGTGCGCGCGCGAGGCCGTGGCGCTCGCGCCCGGGGATGCAGGGATCCTGTTCCTGCGCGGGCGCCTCGAGCAGGCGGCGGGCGACCTCGCGGCCGCCGAGGCGAGCTACCGCGCGGCGATGGCCGCGGGCCTGGTCGAAGCGCGCGTGCTGCCGTATCTCGCCGAGATCGCGTACGCGCGGGGCGACTACGCCCGCGTGCGCGAGTGCCTCGCCCCGCTCGCGCGCGGCGCGGCGGGCGCGACCATGACGCCGGTGGTGCGGTTCTGGGCGGGAGGCGCGCGTGACTGAGCCGCTGCCGCGCGCGTCCTCGGCCGACGTGGCGCTCCTCCTCGAGGGGACTTACCCGTACGTGTCGGGCGGCGTCTCGACCTGGGTGCACCAGATCGTGCGCGGCTTCCCGGACCTGCGCTTCGCCGCGGTGTTCATCGGCAGCCGGCCCGAGGACTACGGCCCGATCCGCTACGAGCTGCCGCCGAACCTGGTGCACCTGGAGACGCACTACCTCTACGACCGCGCCGGCCTGCCGCCCAAGCGCGCGACCGCCGGCGACCGCGCGATGTACGAGCGCGTCGAGCGGCTGCACGAGTACTTCCACGCGCCGCTCGCGCACGCCGGGGACGAGGAGCTCCTCGGCAGCCTCGGCGACGAGCTCGGCCACCGCCTCACCTACGAGGACTTCCTCTACAGCGAGGCCTCCTGGCGCTACATCCGCGGCATGTTCGGGCGCTTCTCCACCGACCCGTCGTTCGTGGACTACTTCTGGACGGTGCGCAACATGCACGGCCCGCTCTGGAAGCTCGCCGCGATCCGCGACCGCCTGATCCCGGCGCGCGTGTACCACACCGCCTCCACCGGCTTCGCCGGCTACCTCGGCGCGCTCGTCCACCGCCGCACCGGCCGCCCGCTGGTGGTGTCGGAGCACGGCATCTACACGAAGGAGCGCCGCATCGACCTCTTCTCGGCGGAGTGGATCCACGACAACCGCTCGGTGTTCCAGCGCGACACGACAGAGATCAGCTACTACCGCCAGCTCTGGATCCGCTTTTTCGAGACGCTGGGGCGCGCCGCCTACGACGCGGCGAGCGACATCGTCGCCCTGTTCGAGGCGAACCGCCGCCGCCAGGTCGCCGACGGCGCCGATCCCGCGAAGCTCACGACCATCCCGAACGGCGTCGACCTCCCGCGCTTCGCGCCGCTCGCCGCGGCGCGCCCCTCGCCCGCGCCGCGCGTCGCCGCCCTGGTCGGCCGCGTCGTCCCGATCAAGGACGTGAAGACCTTCGTGCGCGCGATGCGCAGCGTGGTGAACCGGCTGCCCGACGCCGAGGGCTGGATCGCCGGCCCGACGGACGAGGACCCCGCTTATGCGCGCGAGTGCGAGGCGATCGCGGCCGACCTCGGGCTCGCGGACCGCGTCAAGTTCCTCGGCTTCCGGAAGGTCACCGAGCTCCTGCCGCAGGTGGGTGTCGTCGTGCTCTCGTCGATCAGCGAGGGCCTGCCGCTCGTCGTGCTCGAGGGCTTCGCCTCCGGCGCCCCGGCGGTGACCACCGACGTCGGCGCCTGCCGCGAGCTCGTGTACGGCCTCGCGGGCGAGGACGCGGCGCTCGGCGCCGCCGGCCGCGTCGTGGGCATCGCCGACCCCTCCGCGCTCGCCGCGGCGGTGGTGGAGCTGCTCGCCGATCCCGACGCGTGGCGCGCCGCCTCGGCTGCGGCGCTCGCGCGCGTCGCGCGTTACTACGCGCAGGACCTCGTCTTCGCCCGCTACCGGGCGATCTACGAGCGCGCGCTCGCCGCGCCGGACGCGGTGCGCGGGCGCGCGCGGGCGGGGAGCTAGGCGATGGCGGGCATCGGCTTCGAGCTGCGCAAGCTCATGCGCAAGGGCACCTACGCGGGGCTCTTCCGGGCCTACGCGTACGCGGGCGTCGTGAGCGCCGGTCCGTGGGTGCTGTCGATCGTCGCGATCCTCGTGATCGGCGTCATGAGCCTCGCGGTGGTCTCGCCCGAGGTCCTGATCACCCAGTTCCAGGTCTCCGTGACCTTCCTCCTGGTGAGCTCGATCATCTTCACCGGCCCGGTGCAGCTCGCCTTCACGCGCTGGGTGGCCGACCGCCTCTTCGAGAAGAAGGACGCGCTCGTGATGCCGAACTTCATGGGCCTGCTGCTGTGCGTCATGGCGGCGGCCGGCACGACCGGCATCGTGCTCCTCTTCGCGCTCTTCGGCGGCCTGTCCGACATGTACCGCGTGCTCATGCTCTCGGGGTTCGTGATCCTCTGCTGCGTGTGGACCACCACCATCTTCCTCTCGGGCATGAAGCGCTACCGCGCGATCGTGTCGCTCTTCGCGCTCGGCTACTCGATCACCGTCGCGGCGGCGCTCGCGCTGCGGCCGCTCGGCACCGAGGGCCTGCTCTTCGGCTTCGTCATCGGCCACTTCGTGCTGCTCACCGGCATGGTGACGCTCGTGATCCGCGAGTTCCCGGCGCCGCGCCTCGTGGCGTTCGACTTCGCGCGGCGCGGCGCGATGTTCCCGGCGCTCGCCGCGAGCGGCCTGCTCTACCACCTCGGCATCTGGGCCGACAAGTTCATCTTCTGGTACAGCCCGGAGACGGGCAGCCGCGTCATCGGGCCCCTGCACGCCTCGGTGATCTACGACATGCCGGTGTTCCTCGCCTACCTCGCCATCATCCCCGGCATGGCGGTGTTCCTGGTGCGCATCGAGACCGACTTCGCCGAGTACTTCGAGAAGTTCTACGAGGCGGTGCGCGCGGGGAGCTCGATCGACTTCATCGAGGGCATGCGCGAGGAGATGGTCTTCACCATCCGCCAGGCGCTCGCCGAGATCGTGAAGATCCAGGGGATGGCCGTGCTCGTCGTGTTCGCCACCGGGGCCTGGGTGCTCGCGCGGCTCGGCATCTCGGAGCTCTACCTGCCGCTGCTCTACATCAACGTCGTCTCGGCCGGGCTGCAGGTGGTGCTGCTCGGCATCCTGACCGTCTGCTACTACCTCGACAAGCGCGCCGCGGTGGTCGGCCTCACGGCCCTGCTCGTGACCGCCAACGTCGCGCTCACGCTCGCGACGCTCGCCCTGGGGGCGCCCTGGTACGGCTACGGCTTCGCGGCGGCCCTGCTCGTCACCGTCGTGGCCGGCGTACGCGTGCTCGAGTCGAAGCTCGGGCGCCTGGAGTACGAGACCTTCATGCTGCAGTGACCGCGGGCACGCCGCGCGCGCCGCCGGGAGAGCCCTGGCCCCCGCCGGGCGGATCGGAGCCGCCTCGGGTCCACGGCACGTTCCCCTTCGTGCGGCGGCTGCTCAGCGGTCGAGCCAGCGCACCGCCGGCGCCTCGGCCGCGAGCACCTCGATGAAGTCGCGGGCGGTGGTGATCACGTAGTGGGCGAGCGAGGCGCTCGCGAACTGCCCGAAGCTCTCCTCGTGCAGCCAGCGGATCCAGCGGGAGTTCTCCACCGTGTACCACGGGTGCGGGACTTCCATGGACCAGATGCGGATGAACACCTCGAAGGAGCTGCGCCGGTGCGCGAGGGGCGTGGCGAAGGCGACGTGCAGCGAGCGCGGCAACGGCTCGTCGAACGCGATCGTGAGCGCGAGCCCGTCGGCGTCGTCGCGCAGCTCGACGAGGCGCGCGGGCCCCGCGTCGAGTCCCGCGACCGGCTCCCACTTCTGGAAGCGCTCGCCGTCCGGCGCGGCGCGCGCGGCGGCGGCATGGCCCTGGCGCATGCGACGTCCTCCCCGAAAGTCTTGCCGCATCAACGGTATCACCGGGCCGCCGCGCGGGCCGGCGCGAGCCGCCGCGCGGTGCGCATTCGTGCACGGCGCGCGCCCGGGCGCGCCCGCTTGATCCCGGGGCTGGCAGGCCCTCGCCCGAGCGGTTAAATTCGGGCGAAAAGGGGAGGAGGAACAATGACGCAATACGCCACCGCCGACCTGCGCACCGTGGCCCTCGTCGGGCACGGCGCGTCGGGCAAGACCTCGCTCGCGGAGGCCCTGCTCGCGAAGAGCGGCATGATCGGCGCCGCGGGCGCGGTGGAGCGCGGCACGACGGTCGCCGACTTCGACCCGCTGGAGAAGGACTACCAGCACTCGCTGCGCTCGGCGGTCCTGCACGTCGACTACAAGGGCACGCGGGTGCACCTCATCGACACGCCCGGCTACCCCGACTTCATCGGCCAGGCGATCGGCGCGCTGGACGCCGTGGAAACGGTGGCGGTGGTGGTGAGCGCGGCCGCCGGCATCGAGCTCGTCACCACGCGGATGATGGAGTGGGCCAAGGCGCGCAACCTCGTGCGCATGGTGGTGGTCAACAAGATCGACCACGAGAACGCCGACCTCGAGGGCGTGCTCGCCGCCATCCGCGAGGCCTTCGGCAAGGAATGCCTGCCCATCAACCTGCCCGCGGACGGCGCGAAACGCGTCATCGACTGCTTCGCAGCCGACTCGGGCAACGCCGACTTCCTCTCGGTGGCGGACGTGCACCGCATGGTCGTCGAGCAGATCGTCGAGGTGGACGAAGGCGCGATGACCGAGTACCTCGAGAAGGGCGACGTCGCGCCCGAGGCGCTGCACGCGCCCCTCGAGAAGGCGCTGCGCGAGGGCCACATCGTGCCGGTGGTGTTCGCATCGGCGCGCACCGGCGCGGGCATCGTGGACCTCCTCGAGGTGATGACCCGCCACCTGCCCAACCCCGCGGAGGGGAACCCGCCGCTCTTCTTCCGCGCCGGCGGCGGCGCGGACGAGTCCTTCCGCAGCGAGCCGGATCCGGCGAAGCACGTGCTCGCGCACGTCTTCAAGATCGTGAACGACCCGTACGTCGGCAAGATCGGCGTCTTCCGCGTGCACCAGGGCACGGTGACCAAGGACTCGCAGCTCTACGTGGGCGAGAACAAGAAGCCGTTCAAGGTCGGGCACCTCTTCATGCTCCAGGGCAAGGAACAGGTGGAGGTGCCGCGGCTCGTCCCGGGCGACATCGGCGCGGTGGCGAAGGTGGACGAGATCACCTTCGACTGCGTGCTGCACGACTCGCACGACGAGGACGGCATCCGCATGAAGCCGCTCGAGTTCCCGCGGCCGATGTTCGGGCTCGCCATCGAACCGAAGCGCCGCGGCGACGAGGGCCGGATCTCGGAGATCCTCGGCAAGATGTCGGCGGAGGACCCGACGCTCGCCGTCGAGCATGACCCGCACATGAACGAGACGGTGATCCGCGGCCTCTCGGAGCTGCACCTGCGCTCGGTGCTCGAGCGCATGAGCTCGCAGTTCAAGCTCGAGGTCACGACGCGGCCACCGCGCATCCCCTACCGCGAGACGATCACCGCGCCGGCGGAAGGCCACGCGCGGCACAAGAAGCAGACCGGCGGTGCCGGGCAGTTCGGCGAGGTGTACCTGCGCGTCGAGCCGCTGCCGCGCGGCGCGGGCTTCGAGTTCGTCGACCAGGTGAAGGGCGGCGTGATCCCCAACCAGTTCATCCCGGCCGTCGAGAAGGGCGTGCGCGAGGTGCTGGAGTCGGGCTACCTCGCGGGCTTCCGCATGCAGGACGTGCGCGTGACCGTGTACGACGGCAAGCACCATCCGGTGGACTCGAAGGAGGTCGCGTTCGTGTCGGCGGGCCGCAAGGCCTTCCTCGACGCGCTCGCCAAGGCGCGCCCGATCGTGCTCGAGCCGATCGTGTCGGTGGAGATCGTCGCGCCCGAGGCGAACATGGGCGACATCACCGGCGACCTCTCCGGGCGCCGCGGCCAGGTCACCGGCACCGACAACCTCGCCGGCGGGCAGATGGTCGTCGCCGGCGTCGTGCCGCTCTCCGAGCTCGACGGCTACGCCAACCGGCTGAAGTCGATCACCGCCGGGCGCGGCTCGTACTCGATGCAGCTCTCGCACTACGAGCCGGTGCCGCCCGCGATCCAGAAGGAGCTCGTGAGCCAGTACCAGGCGACGCGCAAGCAGGCCGAGGAAGACTGACCGGCCGCGCGCGTCGCGAAAGACGGAGGACAGCCATGCGGAGCATCCTTGCCGGCGCGCTCGGCGCCGTGCTCCTCGCCGCTTCGGCGGCGCACGCCGCCGAAGGACCCCGGGCCAGCGTGGGCGAGCTGCGCGCCCTGCCCCTCGGCGCGAAGCCCTGGACCGGGGACTTCGACGCGATGCTGGAGCGGCGCGTGATCCGGGTGGCGGTGCCCTACAGCCGGACCCTGTATTTCATCGACAAGGGGCGCGAGCGCGGCGTCACCGCCGACAACGTGCGCGACTTCGAGCGCTACGTCAACAAGAAGCACGCGAAGCAGCTCGGCAACCGGCCCCTCACCGTGTACGTCATCGCCACCACCCGCGACGAGCTGCTCGCCGATGTCGCCGAGGGCCGCGCCGACATCGCCGCGGGCAACCTCACCGTGACCGAGGCGCGGCGCCGGATCGTGGACTTCGCCGTGCCCGAATGGCAGGCGCCGGTGCGCGAGATCGTCGTGACCGGGGCGAAGGCGGCGCCGGTGGCCGCGGCCGACGACCTCGCGGGCCGGACCGTGCACGTGCGTCCCGCGTCGAGCTACTACGAGAGCCTCGTGGCGCTGAACGAGCGCCTGAAGCAGGCGGGCAGGCCGGCCGTGAACCTCGTCCGCGTGCCCGACGCGCTCGAGGACGAGGACCTGCTCGAGATGGTGAACGCCGGCCTCGTCGAGGCGATCGTCGTCGACGACTGGAAGGCGCGGATGTGGGCGCAGGTCCTGCCCGCGGTGCGGCTGAACGAGACCGCCGCCGTGCGCGAGGGCGGCAGGATCGGCTGGGCAATCCGCAAGGGCAGCCCGCAGCTCGAAGCGGCGCTCCTCGACTTCTTCGACAACCACCTGAAGAAGCAGGGCGTGGCGGACTGGCGCATGAAGCAGTACCACCGGAACATCCGGCAGCTGAAGGATCCGACGGCATCCGCGGAATGGAAGCGGTTCGAGGCGACGCTCGCGCTCTTCCGGACGTACGGGCCGAAATACGGGTTCGACCCGCTCATGCTCGCGGCGCAGGGCTTCCAGGAGTCGCAGCTCGACCAGAACGCCAAGAGCCCGGTCGGCGCGATCGGCGTGATGCAGCTCATGCCGGCGACCGGGGCGGAGCTCAAGGTGGGCGACATCACGCTGCTCGAGCCGAACATCCACGCGGGCGCGAAGTACATGGACCAGCTGATGACGCGCTATTTCGCCGACGCGCACTTCGACGAGGCGAACCGGACGCTGTTTGCATTCGCCTCCTACAACGCCGGCCCGGGGCGCATCGCGCAGATGCGCAAGGAAGCCGAGAAACGCGGCCTCGACCCGAACAAGTGGTTCAACAACGTCGAGCTGGTGGTGAGCGAGAAGGTCGGGCGCGAGACCACCACCTACGTGCGCAACATCTACAAGTACTACGCCGCGTATCGCCTCACGCTCGCGGAGCACGCCGAGCGGCAGAAGGCGCGCGAGGCGGTCGGGAAGAAGTGACCCGTCGCCGCCCGGGCGCGGCTGCGTCGGCTGCGGGCGGCCCGTCCGCCGTCATCTCTCGGCCACGCGCTCGGGGGAAGCGCGCCCTCTGCCCCGCGGCGCAGTCAGGCGCCCGGCACGCCGCGCGCGGTGAGCGCGGGTAGCGCCGCGGCGACGGTGTGCGCGGCCCAGCGCGCGTAGCCGCGCTCCGAAGGGTGGAAGCGGTCGGCGCAGAACATCGCCGCGCCGCCCGCGATCGCGAACGGTACGTGGACGGCGTCGCCGCGCCGCCGGGCGAGGTCCGCGAGCGCCGCGTCGAGCGCCCGGGCGCGCGTCCCGAGGAAGGCGGCGAGCGGCTGCGGCAGCGCCGGGAAGCGCTCGAGCGGCGGCACGCCGGCGAGCACCACGAGCCGCGCGCCGCACGCGCCGGCGAGGAAATCGCACAGGCTCGCGACGTCCGCCCGCCAGCGCGCCACGCGCGTGAACTCGAGCACGTCGTTCACCCCGAGCGCGACGAACGCCGCGTCGCACCGGCCGCCGGCGAGGGTTTCCGCGGCAACGCGCGCCACGCGCGCCGCCGCCGCACCGTTCACGCCCACCGCGCGCCACGCGACGCGCGCGTCCGTCGCGCGCGCGAGCGATTCGGCGAGCCGCCCGGGCCAGCCAGTGGCGTGGGTGCGCGCGCCGACGCCGGACACGGTCGATTCGCCCACGACGGCGATCGCGACGCGCCGCGCGCCGGTCCCCGCGACCCCGCGATCCGCGCCGGCGGCGTCCGGGAGCCGCGGCGTCGTGCGGCGCACCCGGCGTCCCTGCCAGAGCATCACCGGGAGGAGCGGTGCGAGCGCCCCCAGCGCAAGATGGTGGCCGAGCGTCCCGCGCACGCTCACTGCAGGTCGATCGCGTGCCGCTTGAGATCCGCGAGCGGGACGATCTCGAGCGTCTGCTCGTGCGTGGCGGCGAGCACGACACGCGGCGCCGCGCCGGCCTCCAGCGCCTCCTTCCAGCGCGCCGCGCACAGGCACCAGCGGTCGCCCGGCTTGAGCCCGGGGAAGCCGAAGGCCGGCACCGGCGTCACCAGGTCGTTGCCGCGCGCGACCGAGAAGTCGAGGAACTCGCGCGTCATCACCGCGCACACGGTGTGCACGCCCAGGTCGTCCGGACCGGTCTGGCAACAGCCGTCGCGGTAGAAGCCGGTGAGCGGGCGGTGCGAGCAGTCCGCGAGCGCGCCGCCGAGGACGTTGCGCGCGGCGCCGCCCGGCCGTTCCTGTTTCATGGTCTCTTCCATCCCGGAAAGCGCGGGCGGCCCAATGCCGCTCCGCCGCGCGCGAGGGCGCAGTATAGCCGCCCCGCCGCGCCTGTCGGAACGCAAACGGCCGCGCCGACAAGTCAACGCGCGCTTGCGCGATGCCTGTCGTCGCGCGCCGGCGCATCGCCGCGGCCGGCGAGCGCTGGAAGCCTTCGCTGCCGCCATGCGCGACCCGGCGGCGGGCGATCCATCCCGGGCACGCCGTTTGCTCGACAGCGAAGCCCATGGATCGCGCACAGCGCCGCATGGGGACGCGCCGGGCACGCGGCTACACCCTCGCCGAGGTGGCGCTCGCGATGCTCGTCGCAGGGCTCCTCGTGGCGGCCGCGCTCCGCAGCGGCGAGCTCGTCGCACAGTCGCGCATCAAGGGGCTCGTCGCCGATTACAGCGGCACCCTCGCCGCCTACCAGCTCTACGTGGATCGCTATTCCGCCATTCCGGGCGACGACCCCGGCGCGGCGCGGCGCTGGGCGGGCGCGCTCGCCGGCAACGGCGACCGCCGGCTCTCGGGACGCTTCGACGCGCTCGCGCCGCGCGAGCTCTCCGGGTTCACGGTCGATGCCCTCGGCGGCGAGTCGCTCGCCTTCTGGTGGCACCTGCGGCTCGCGGGGCTCGCCTCCGGCGTCGCCACCGGCGCCTCCGCGCTCGGCCAGCCCCTCCACGCCGCGGGCGGCATCATGGGCGCCGAGCACGAAGCGCTGGGCCTCGCGGGCCTCACGCTGTGCCTCGCGGGCCTGCAGGATTACATGGCCGCGGCGCTCGATGCCCAGCTCGACGACCATCAGCCCGGCTCGGGCGCGATGCGCACGGCGCGCGAGGGCACGTCGACTGCCCTCGACGCCTATCGGGAAACGCGCGACGAGCAGGAGCGCTACGTCCTGTGCGGCTCCGCGGGCGGGCACGGCCGCAGCGCCGCAGTCGCCGCGGCCGGTCCGTAGCGGGTCGTCGCAACGGGGCGACCCGCCTGCAATTCCCGAATCCGGCGGCGCGAGGCGCACCCGCCGCGTTGGCGGCGTTGTCCCGCTCCGCGCGCGTCGCTGCCCCTTCCGCCCTGCGCGGCGCTGCCGGCCAGCGACGTGCCGGACGGCGCCGTTACTTCCCGCGCAGGATCTCGCGGTGCGCGGCCATCAGCGCGTCGAGCACCGGCTGGCGCTCCGCGGGCGGCATGCCGAGCGCGTCCATGCCGACGGTGATGTTCTTGAGGATGGCCGGGATCGCCGCCTGCAGCTTCGCGCGCTCGGCCGGGTCGTTCCGCGGCTTCAGGCTCGCCACCAGGTACTGCATCGCCGCGACGGTCTGCTTCCAGGGCGTCCCTTCGGGACCCTGCGCCGCGTGGGTGCGCGCGAGGAGCTCCAGCCAGTTCTTGCGCAGGAACGCGTCCACCGCGGGCGGCACCGTCGCACGGATCGCCGCCGCGGCGATCGCCGCCGGCCTCGCGGTCGGCCCGGCGCGCGCCAGCGCGGGCGCCGGGGCGGCGGGCGCCGCAGCCGGCGCCGCCGCGGCCGGGCGCGGGACATTGGGCTCGACGCCGAGCGCCTGCAGCAGCTGGTTCAACGCGCGATAGAGCTCCCGCACCGGGCCGGAGAGCTGCTCCTCGACGAGCGGCCGCACGGCGCGTGCGGCGCGCCCCTCGACGCGCGCGCGCGCGAACCCGGCGAACACGGCGTGCGCGATCGGCAGCGGCCCGAGCGGATTGTCGCCGTCGTCGAGCGCGTGCAGGCGGAAGAGCGTCACGAGGCGCCGCGACAGCTCGCCGAGCTCGGCCGCGGCGTCCTGCTTCAGCCGCACCGACAGCTTGATGACCGCCACCTCGTTCTCGAGGACGTTCGTCTTGAGCATCGCCGCCTGCTCGCGGTCGAGCTCCTCGCGGCTCGGCCCCATGCCCTGGAGCGCCTTCGCGGCGGCCTCGAAGCGCCGCGCGAATTCGGTGCGAAAGGCGTCGAGGAAGGCCTGCCGGTCGGCGCCGAGGCGCGCCGCGCCCTGGGAGAGCGCGTCGCGCTCCTCGCGGTCCTTGGCGTGCTGCGCCTGCTCGTTGAGTTGCGCCGCGATCTTGTCGACCATGCCCTCCAGCACCGCCGCCAGGCGCTTCTCCGCGTTCGCGCGGCACTGCGTCAGCACGACGTTGCGGTCGAGCACGGGCGGCTGGGAGGACACGGGGCGGCTCCAGGGACTGCGGCGGCGGAGGCGAGTTTACGCGAGCAGCGCGCCGCGGCGGAAGGGCCCGCGTCACGCCGGCCGGGGAGGCCGCGCCCCGCCGAAGGATCAGCCGGGAATCCGCCGGGCGACGGGGGCCGGCGGGCCGCGCCGCGCACGCGTTCGCTACGCGGACTCCGCGAAGCGCGCGGCGAAGAGGCCCCGGTCGGAACGGCCCGCGCCCGCCTTGCGCTCGATCAGGTCCTTGACGATCTCCAGGGCGGAGCGGTCGCAGGGCGGAAGCGCCGCGTCGCTCTCGCCGCGGGGCTGCACGCGATCGCCCCAGCGCACGAGGTGCGAGCAGTAGGTGAGGCCGCCGCCGAAGGCGGGCATGAGGATGAGCGCCCCGGGCGCGACGCGACCCTCCTCGAGCGCATCGACGAGCGCCACCGGCACGGTCGCCGCCGACATGTTGCCGTAGCGCTGCACCGTGAGGAAGACCTTCTCCATCGGCACGCCGGCGCGTTTCGCGACCGCCTCGATGATGCGCAGGTTCGCCTGGTGCGGGATCGCGAGGTCGATGGCCTCGGCGGCGACGCCGCGCCTCGCGAGCGCCTCCGCGGAGGCCTGGGCCATGCCGTGCACCGCGCGCTTGAAGATCTCCGGCCCGTCGAAGTCCCAGCGCACGTCGCCGTAGACGACGCCGAGGTTCGCGTAGGCCGCCCCGGCGCCACGCACCCGGAGGATCTGCCGCGCGTCCGCGTAGCAGCCGAGTTTCTCCGCGAGGAGGCCCTCCTCCCGGTCGGTGGCCTGCAGCACCACCGCCGCGCAGCCGTCGCCGAAGAGCACCGCGACGTTGCGGTTCGTCCAGTCCATGTACTGCGAGATCACCTCGCCGCCGATCACCAGCGCGTTCTTCACCACGCCGGTTCGGATCATGGCGGTCGCCGACGAGAGTCCGTAGAGGAAGCTCGTGCACGCGGTGTTGATGTCCATCGCCGCCGCGCTCCGGGCGCCGAGCTTGAACTGCACGCCCGAGGCGGTGTTGGGCACCTGCTCGTCGTAGGTGCAGCTGCCGAACACCACCAGCTCGAGCCCGGCGGGATCCAGGCCGGCACAGGCCAGCGCGCGGCGCGCGGCGACGTGCGCGAGCTCCGCGAGCGGGACGTGCGAGATGCGGCGTTCGCGGATGCCGGTGCGGCTGACGATCCACTCGTCGTCGGTCTCCATCAGCGTGGCGAGGTCGGCGTTGGTGAGCGTCGCCGGAGGCATGCACTTGCCCCAGCCGGTGATCGCGGCGTGTGTCATGGTCGTTCTCGGTGGGTGGCGGGCCGGGGGATTCTCACCGAAATCCGCCCGCCGCGGGAATTCAGGCGGTCCCGCCGACGGTGAGGCCGTCGATGCGCAGCGTCGGCTGGCCCACGCCCACCGGCACGCTCTGGCCTTCCTTGCCGCAGGTGCCGACGCCGGTGTCGAGCGCCATGTCGTTGCCGATCATGGTGACGCGGGTGAGCGCGTCGGGGCCGTTGCCGATGAGCGTCGCGCCCTTCACCGGGTGCGTGACCCTGCCGTTCTCGATGAGGTAGGCCTCGGAGGCGGAGAACACGAACTTGCCGCTGGTGATGTCCACCTGCCCGCCGCCGAAGTTGACCGCGTAGAGGCCGCGGTCCACCGACGCGATGATCTCCTGCGGGTCGCGGTCGCCGCCGAGCATGTAGGTGTTGGTCATGCGCGGCATCACGACGTGCTGGTAGCTCTCGCGCCGGCCGTTGCCGGTGAGCGGCATCTTCATCAGCCGCGCGTTCAGGCTGTCCTGGAGGTAACCGCGCAGGACGCCGTCCTCGATCAGCACGGTGCGCGTCGTCGGGTTGCCCTCGTCGTCCACCGAGAGCGAGCCGCGGCGCCCCGGGAGGGTGCCGTCGTCGATGACGGTGACGCCCTTGGCCGCGACCCGCTGGCCGATGCGGCCGGTGAAGGCGGAGCTGCCCTTGCGGTTGAAGTCGCCCTCGAGGCCGTGGCCGACCGCCTCGTGCAGGAGCACGCCGGGCCAGCCGGGGCCTAGCACGACGGTCATCGTCCCGGCCGGCGCCGGGCGCGACTCGAGGTTCACCAGCGCCTGCGACACCGCGCGCTCGGCATACTCGGCGAGCACGTCGTCGGTGAAGTGCGAGTAGTCGGTGCGTGCGCCGCCGCCCGCGGAGCCCTGCTCGCGCCGTCCGCCCTGCTCGGCGATCACGGTGACCGAGAGCCGCACCAGCGGGCGCACGTCCGCGGCGACGACGCCGTCCGAACGCGCCACCAGCATCACCTCGTACACGCCCGAGAGGTTCGCCATCACCTGCGCGACGCGCGGGTCGCGCGCGCGGCAGAGGCGCTCGAGCTTCTCGAGCAGCGCGACCTTCGCGGTGTCGGCGAGCGACGCGACCGGATCCACGGGCGCGTACAGGCGCCGCACGCCGCCCGCGCGCGCCACCGGCACGTTGTTGCGCCCGCCGTGGCGCCCGATGGCGCGCGTCGCCTTCGCGGCATCCTCGAGCGCGGGCAGGCTGATGTCGTCGGAGTAGGCGAACGCGGTGCGCTCGCCCGAGATCGCGCGCACGCCGACGCCCTGGTCGATGTTGAAGCTCCCGGACTTGACGATGCCCTCCTCGAGGCTCCAGCTCTCGTGACGCACGTACTGGAAGTAGAGGTCGGCGTAGTCCACGCCGCGGTCCATGATCGCGCCGAAGACGCGCGCGAGCTTGCCGGTCTCGAGGTCGAACGGCGCGAGCAGCGTCGCGTTCGCGGTCTGGAACAGGGCTTCCTGCGTGCCGAGGGCGGCGGTGTCGACGGGTTTCATCATGGGGAGCTTTCCGCAAAGGCGCGGCGCCGCGGGCGGGCCGGGGTGGGCCGATTCTAAGGGCTGGCGCCCGCGCCGGGGCCCGGACGCCATAACCCCTTTCGGATCAGGCGCTTCGCCGCTCTCGTCCAGATGGGGCCACCCGTGCCGCGATCAACCCCGGATTGCGCGGGCGTCGCGTCACAAGACCCGGTGCGCCAGTGCCGGAAGGCTCGCCCGGACCTCGGCCTGGAACGCCGGGTCGATGTCGGCGAGGACGACGCCGGGCCCCTCCGCGAGCTCGGCCTTCACCGTGCCCCAGGGGTCGACGACCATCGTGTGGCCCCAGGTGCGGCGTCCGTTCGGGTGGGTGCCGCCCTGCGCCGGCGCGATCACCCACGCCAGGTTCTCGATCGCCCGCGCCCGCACGAGCGTCTCCCAGTGCGCGCTCCCGGTGGTGTGCGTGAACGCCGAGGGGACCGTGAGGAGGTCGACCGGCCCGAGCGAGCGGTAGAGCTCGGGAAAACGCAGGTCGTAGCAGATGGAGAGGCCGATGCGGCCGAAGGGCGTGGCGACCGCCGCGGGCCGCGCGCCCGCCAGCACGCTCGCCGCCTCGTCGTAGCGTTCCTCGCCGCGGCTGAAGCCGAAGAGGTGGATCTTGTCGTAGCGCGCGACGCGGCGCCCCCTGTCGTCGTAGACGAGGCACGTGTTCGCCACCTTGTCCGCGACGCCGCATTCCATCGGGATCGAGCCGCCGACGATCCAGACGCCGTGGGAACGCGCCGCGCGCGCGAGGAACGCCTGCGCCGGACCGCCGTCCTCGGTCTCGCGCACCGTGAGCTTGTCGCGCTCGCCGCGGCCCATGAAGCTCCAGTTCTCCGGCAGCGCGACGAGGCGCGCACCCGCCGCGGCGGCCTCGGCGACCAGCGCCTCGGCCGCGGCGATGTTCGCCTCGACCGAGGGCTCCGAGACCATCTGGACGGCGGCGGCGCGGAAGGGCCTCATCGTGTCACGGCCAACCGCTAGAGCGCCGGGCGCGCGAAGGGGCGCAAGGCGGGAGGCTTCGGGGTCGCGCGGCGCGTGCCGCGGCCCTCCGGCCGGCCGGCTCTTCCACGCGCGCCCACCGGCGTGTGACGGGAGTTGCGTTCGCGCACCTTCGCGCCTTCGCGGTTCTTCTCAGTTGGCGGCACCCGGCACGCCTGCCTCGCGCGGGATCGGCGTCTCCACGAGCGGCTGCGGCGCGCGCACCCGCTCCACGCGCGGGTCGTCCCAGCTGCCCGTGACCTGGTACTCGTAGGCGAGCATCTGCCCGATCGGGTCCTTCAGCACGCGCTGCGCGAGCAGCGCCCCGAGCCCGATCACGGGGTTGACGAGCGCGATCCCCGCCGCGACCGCGGCGCTGTCGCCGATCGAGGGCACGATGCGCACGCGCAGGTCCTGCGTCTCCTTGGCGAGGTTCGCGGTGCCGGTGATCGACACGTTCGCCGCGGGGCCCACCATCGCGAGGTCGGTGGTGGAGGCGATGCCCTTCGTGATCGCCGCGCTGCCGGAGACGACGTCGAACGCGAACCCCTCGCTGAACACGTCGCGGAAGTCGAGCGACAGCCGCCGCCCGATCGACTGCAGCGAGAGCACGCCGAGCAGCCGCCCGATGCCCGGCTTCACCTTGAGGAACTGGCCATTCTCGGCGCGCAGCGTGAGCTTGCCCGTGAGGGTCGGATAGTCGATGTCGTACACCGGGCCGTTCCAGGCGGCGCGCCCGGTGAGCGACGCGTCGCCGCGCGCGATGACCCCCGGCATGCCGATCCGCTCGAGGTAAGCGCCGACGTCGTTCACGTCGATGGTGAACGAGAGGTCGGTGCGGGCCGGCGCCCCGCCGAGCGCCGGCCGCGCGACGCCCTCGAGCTTCGCCACGCCCTCCGGCGCGATGAGCGCGGCCCGCTTGATGCGCCAGTCGCCGCCCTCGCTCAGCGCGACGAGCTCGAGCCGGCCGAGGCGGTGCTCGTCCAGGGTGAAACTCTCGGCGACGATGTCGAGCGCGGGCAGCTCCTTGGGGCGCTCGAGCGGCGCGCCACCCGGCGCCGGCTCCGGATAGACGAGGTGCTTCAGCCGCGCCGTGAGGGCGCCGGCGCCGCCCGCCCGGTAGGTGGCCTCGCCGCTCGCCTCGCGCGCGGCGACGGTCATCTGCACGGTGTCGCCCGAGATGCGTGCCTTCACGTCGACGTCGTGGAAGCGCTTGCCGCCGGCGGTGAGCAGGCCCACCTTCAGGGTCGCGGACTCGAACGCGAGGCCGCCGCCCGGCTGCAGGTCGGCGGGGAAGGCGGCGGCGAAGCGGTCGTAGTCGAAGTCCGCGAGGCTCACGGCGAGCGCGATGCCGGGCTCCCGCGGCAGGGGCGGGGTCGCGGCCGCGCCCACGCTCAGGGCGGCGCGGTCGAGGACGAGCCGCTCGCCTTCGGGGCGGAACTGCGCGGCCGCCGCGAGGGCCGCGCCGATCTGGGCCGTCACGTTGTCGCGCCGCTGCGCCGGAACGGTCCCGGCGACGATCGTGCGCTCCACCCGCGAGGGCCAGACGTCCTGCGCCGCTTTCGCGAAGGGCGGGGGAAGGTCGGATGCGACGCCCTGCAGGTTCGACTCGACCATGACGTCGGCGAGCCGCCCGCGCAAGCGGGCGGTCGCGGTGTACGGGAGCGCCCCCTGCAGGCGGCCAGCGATCGCCCGCGGCGCGTCGAGGAAGTCGGCGAGCTCCGCGACGCGCGCCGTGCCCTGGACGGTCACCTGGACCACGCCCTCGCGCGTCGCCGCGCTGGCGGTGAAGGGTCCGCCAAGGAGCTGCCCGGTGAGCGCGCGCGCGCTCACCCCCTGCTCGGTGAACGAGAGCGTGCCCGAGAGCTGCGTCACGGGCGCGTCGCCGTCAGGGGCGCGGAGCGTGTTCCCCGCGAATTGGAAGCTCCCCGCGACGCTGGTCTTCGCGAGCTCCTCGATCGGCAGCTCGAGCTTGAGCGAGAGCCTGCCGCGCCCTTCCGCGCGCATCCCCGCGGTGAGCCTCCCGATCGCGTCGTTCACGGGGCTCGCCTCGACGTAGCGCAGGAACGCGTCGGTGGGGCCCTCGGCCTGCCCTTCGATCACGAGCAGCGTGATCGGCGCGTAGAGGTCCGGGATGCGCCCCTTGACGGGACTCACCGGCATGCCGAGGGTCGTGCCCTTCGCCGCCGCGATCGTCATGCGCCGGCCCTCGAAGGCGACCTCGCCGGCGACGCGCTCGAACCTCGGCCAGCCGTTGCCGATCTCGATCGTCGCGTCGGCGACCTTCAGCGCGAGCTCGAAGGCGCCGGTCTTCGGGTCGTCGAAGGGGAAGTCGGCGAGGCTCCCCTTGAGCCGCATGCGGATGTCGGTCGCGGTCCCGCCGGTGACCGCGGTGGACAGCCACTCGAGCGCCGCGGGGCTGAGGTTCGGGACGTAGCGCCAGGCGCTCGCCGCCGCGACGCGCGTGCCGCGCAGGGTGAGGTCGACGCCGCCGCCCGGCCCCTCGCGCCAGCTCCCCTGCGCGGTCGCGGCGATGTCCGGGCTCGCGAGCGAGACGTTGTCGAACCGCAGCTCGAGGCCGGCGCCGGTCCGGGTCCAGGTGACGCGGCCGGCGAGCGCGTCGAAGGCGAGCGGTCCGCCCGCGAGCACGCCCGGATACTCGAAGCCCGCCGGCCTCGCGTCGACGGTCACGCTCCCGCCCGCCTCGTTGATCCCGAACGCGCCGGCGAGTCCGGAGAAGCCCGGCAGGCCCGCCCGCGGCCGCAGGCCGAGCCCGTCGAAGCGGCCGCGCGCGGAGTAGCGGTTGGGCTCCTCGGCCGGGCCGTCCCAGGTGAACGTGACCTCGCGCAACGCCCCCTTCGGCTCGGATTCGAGGAGCGCGCGCCGCACGTTGCCGGGGAACGGCAGCCGCTCCACCAGCGCGGCGAGCGGCTCGAGCTCGATCGCGTCAGCGCGGAACTCGCCGCTGCCCTCGCGGCCTTCGCTGCGCGGCTGCCACCGCAGCCGGAAGTCGGTGGGCTTGAGCTCCGGCTCGCCGCGCAACCCGAAGGCGAGCTTCTCCCCGAACACCTCCCAGCCGGGCTGGCCGCGGCCGACGAACGCGAAGAATCCCGAGCCCTTGCGGACCTCGCGCGCGCCGAAGCGCCCGGAGAGCGAGGCGAGGTCGAGCCGCGGCAGGTCGGGCGCGAGGCGCGTGCCGACGTCGGCGAGGCCGACGTCGGCCACCGCCTCGGTGAGCCGGCCCCCGGCGAAGTCGAGCCACGCGCGCAATGAGCCCCGGCCCGCGTCGACCTGGATCGGGTAGTCGAACCACGCCTTCCAGGCCGCGAGGTCGACGAAATCCACCTCGGCGAAGAACCGCCCGGTCCACGCCTGCAGCGCCTCGAACGAATCGCCCTCGAGCCGCGCGCGGAGGTCGAGCTTCGACGCGAGCTCGGGCGGCGGCGTCGCCGCGATGGCGACGTGGTGGTCCGAGAGGTGGTTGCGGATGCGGATCCCCACGGACGCGAGCGCGAGCGGCGGCGCCCCGCGCTTCTCGTCGAGCCACTCGACGCGCCCGTTGCGCACGACCACCTCGCCCTGCCGCAGCACCCAGTCGGCGAGGCCGCCATCGGCCGGCGCCGGGCCGGCGACCTCCATCCCGGCGACGAAGATCCGGCCCTCGCGGTCGCGGCGAATCTTGAGCTCCGGGCTCTCGAACGCGAGCGAGTGGAAGCGGAGCTCCCCGGCGACGAGCGAGCGCCAGCCCACGGATGCGTCGATCGCGGGGAGCGACAGGGCCACCGCGCCGCCCGCGTCGTGGATGCGCACGTCGCCGAGCTCGAGCCAGGGGTGCAGCCCGTGCCAGTGCGCGCCGATGGCGCCGATCGTGACCTTCGCGCCCACCGCGCGCGACATGAGCGCCGCCACGTCGTCCTTGTACGCGCCGACGTTCGGGAGCACGAAGTAGCGCAGGGCGATGATCGCCACCGCGAGGAGCAGCCAGCCGGCGACGAGCGCCCACGCCACGATCCTGAGCGCGCGGATCGCGCTCAGGGTGCGGCGCTCGGTCGCAGGCAGGGAGGCGAGGTCGGTCCCGGTCATCGGCGGGCGCGGCACGGCGCGTGATCGGACGCCCGTCGCCGCGGCGCGCCGGTGTCGGCCCCGCGCCGGCGAGCCGCGCGGGCCGGCCGCCGCGCGACGGCGGCGGCGCGGGCCAGCGCCGTGGCTGATCGCCGGCCGACCGGAGTTCCCCGGTCGATACGGCCCAGGATCTGTCTCTTATACACAT
>JAOAEA010000050.1:15478-28845 GCA_026417035.1 Burkholderiales bacterium | reverse complement strand
GCATGCGCATGAACCCGTTTCCGAAGAAGGCGCGCAAGCTGCTGGCCGAGGCTGGGCAGTCGTGCCACTACATCGAATGGGGCAGTTACTTCAGCGACTGGCGCAAGCGCAATGTGCTGAAGATGTGGACCGGCTGGCCGACCTTCCCCATGGTCTTCGTGAAGGGCGTGCTCGTCGGCGGCGCGTCCGACCTCGAAAGGCTCGTCGCGAGCGGCGAGCTCGCGCGCATGCTGGCCACGCCGCGCCCCTGAACCTTCCCGACGACGAAGGAGGATCCCGATGATCAAGCTGCCGCGCGACAAGGCGAACGACTACACCCGCGAGATGGCGGCGGCGCGGCGCAGGGTCGTGAGCGAGGCCTCCGGCGCGGCGCTCGAGCATGTCGGCGCCTTCTCGTTCGACCCCGCGGTGCTCCCGGGCAACATGGAAGGCTTCAGCGGCGTCGCCCAGGTGCCGCTCGGGTTCGCGGGGCCGCTGCTGGTCGACGGCGAGCACGCGCGGGGCGAGTTCCTCGTGCCGATGGCGACCACCGAGGGCACGCTGGTGGCGAGCTACAACCGCGGCATGCGGCTCACGCGCGAAGCCGGCGGCGTGCGCACCACGGTGATCGACGACGCCATGCAGCGCGCGCCGGTGTTCGTGTTCCGCGACGCCCGCGCCGCGCGCGCGTTCGGGGATTGGGTGAACGCGAACTTCGCCACGATCAAGGCCAAGGCCGAGGAGACCACGAGCGTCGGCAAGCTGCGCAACATCGAGCAGTACGCGGTGAGCAAGATGCGCTGGCTGCGCTTCGACTACACGACCGGCGACGCCGCGGGCCAGAACATGGTCACGAAGGCCACGCGCAACGCCTGCCTGTGGATGCTCGAGCAGGGCCTGCCGGGGCTCGAGCACTTCGCCCTGGCGGCGAACCTCGACACCGACAAGAAGCACTCGACCATCAACAACCTGCACACGCGCGGCAAGCGCGTCGTGGCGGAGGCGACGCTCCCGCCGCGGCTCATCGAGGAGATCATGCACACGAGCGCCAAGGCCCTCTATCGCGCGCGGCAGCTCTCCAACATGGGCAGCCTCCTCGCCGGCGCCGTCAACAATGGCGCGCATTACGCGAACGGCATCACCGCGATGTTCATCGCCTGCGGCCAGGACGTCGCCAACGTCGCCGAATCGTCCGCGGGGTTCAGCTACGCCGAGCTCACGGAGGACGGCAGCTACTACTTCTCGGTCACCATCCCTTCCCTCGTCGTGGCGACCTACGGCGGCGGCACCGGGCTCCCCACCCAGCGCGAATGCCTGGAGGCGCTGGGATGCTACGGACAGGGCAAGGTCTACAAGTTCGCGGAGATCGTCGCCGCCACCGTGCTCTGCGGTGAACTGTCGCTTGGCGCAGCGATCGTCGCGGACCAGTGGGTCGCGGCCCACGAGGCCTTCGGCCGTAATCGTCCCTAGGGAGTGTCCGAGCAAAGGGGGACCTATCCTGCTTCGACCGCCGATGTGAGAGCAAGCCCGGACCGCGTGATGCCGAACCCCGCCTTCCGTGCCGTCCTCTGGGATTTCGGCGGCGTCATCACCGAGAGCCCCTTCGCCGCCTTCGCGCGCCTCGAGGCCGAGCGCGGGCTGCCCGCCGGGTTCATCCGCCGTGTCAACGCGACCGACCCCGACACCAACGCCTGGGCGCGCTTCGAGCGGAGCGAGATCTCGCTGGCGGAGTTCGACGCCGCCTTCGCCGCGGAAAGCGAGGCTGCGGGACATCGCATCGGCGGCCGGGAGGTCGTGAACCTCCTGTACGGTGCCGTCCGGCCGGCGATGGTCGCGGCGCTCGTGCGCTGCAGGCGGCACTACGCCGTCGCGTGCCTCACGAACAACGTGATCGCGGGACCCGGCCATGCGCTGCCGGTCGCGCCCGGGCGCGCTGCGGAGGTCGAGCGGGCGATGCGGCTCTTCGACGCGGTGTTCGAGTCGAGCCGCCTCGGCGTGCGCAAACCCGAGCCGGCGTTCTACGCGGCCGCGCTGCGCGGGCTGGGCATCCGCGCGGAGGAGGCCGTCTATCTCGACGACCTCGGGATCAACCTCAAGCCGGCCCGCGCGATGGGCATGACGACGGTCCGCGTCGACGATCCCGCCCGGGCGCTCGCCGAGCTCGGCGCGATCCTGGGCCTCGACCTCGCCTCGGCGGACTGAGAGCGGCGCTTCAGTCGGGCCGCATCTCGCCGGCGCGCACCCAGACGCCCGGCTTCTCCGCGCGCAGCAACTCGCTGCCGCTCAGCACGAACTCGCCGAAGGCGTAGCGCACCCCGTTGAAATAGCAGGCGCCGGCCTCGAAGTCGACGTCGGGCGCGAGCTCGTCGTATTCCTCGGCCTCGTCCACGATCGGCGAGGTGTCGAGCGCAGGGTCGGGCGCGCCGACCTGGGGGACTTTGGCGGTCATCGGTGCTCCTCGCAGGGATCGCCTTCAGCTTATGCGGGCCGGCGGGATGCGGCTTGACCGCCGTCAAACCCGGCGCACGCGCGCACGCCCGTCGAGCCGCGCGAGGCCGCAGCGCGCCGCCGCGTCGAGCCCCTCCCGATACTCGGCTGCGGTGAGCGGCCGGTCGAGCTCGGGATACTCGTCCGCGCGGTAGCAGGGCCGGTACTGGGCCATCAGGTTCACGTAAGTGTCGCGCGAGATCTCCCTCGCAAGGAACCCGAGCACCGCCTCGGTGCCCGCGAGGCCGTGCGGGAGCACGAGATGGCGCACCAGGAGCCCGCGCTGCGCGATGCCGTGCTCGTCGACCACGAGGTCGCCCACCTGGCGATGCATCTCGCGCACCGCCGCCCGGTTCGCCTCGACGTAGTCGCGCACCTTCGCATACCGGCGGGCGAGCGCGGCGTCGCCGTACTTCAGGTCGGGCATGTAGATGTCGATCACGCCGTCGAGCAGCGCGAGCGCCTCGGGGCTGTCGTAGCCGCCGGTGTTGAAGACCAGCGGCAGCGCGAGCCCGCGGCGCGCCGCGATCGCCACCGCCGCGATGATCTGTGCGACGACGTGGCTCGGCGTCACGAAGTTGATGTTGTGGCAGCCCTCGCCCTGGAGCGCGAGCATCATCGCGGCGAGCTCCTCGGGCTCGACCTCGCGCCCGGCGGGCCTCTGCGAGATGTCCCAGTTCTGGCAATAGACGCAGCGCAGGTTGCACCCGCCGAAGAAGATCGTCCCGGAGCCGCGCGTGCCGCGCAGCACGTCCTCCTCGCCGTGGTGCGCCCCATAGCTCGCGACCCGCGCCCTGGCGCCCGTGCGGCACACCGCGCCGTCGGTGGTCGCGAGGCGGTTCACGCGGCAATGGCGCGCGCAGAGGTCGCAGCTTTCGAGGTGCCGCCACGCGGCCCCGGCGCGGCGCGCGAGCTCGCCGCTCTCGAGGAGCTTGCGATAGGCCGGGACGAAGTCGCGGGAGCGCATCGGCCGCCTCGGGCGGAGGACCGGCCCACGCTACGCCGCGCCCGGCGCGACCGTTTGACCGGGATCAACCGCGCCGTCCCGGCGCATCAGGACACGCGCACGAACCGCCACGAGCGGTGGATGCGGCGGTTGCGGAAGTCCTCCGGGACCGTCCTCGCCGTGATCTCCTCGCCGGCGAGCCCGGGCGCAGCCGCCGGATCGAGCCGGAACGTGCGCAGGTTGGTCGAGAAGTAGAGCACCCCGCCCGGCGCGAGCAGCTCCCGACACCCCGCGAGGAGCTCCGGGTAGTCGCGCTGCACGTCGAGCACGCCCGCCATCGCCTTGGAGGCCGAGAACGCGGGCGGGTCGAGCACGGCGAGGTCGAAACGCCTGCCCGCGGTGGAGGCTGCCGCGAGCCAGCGGAGCACGTCGGCGCGCTCCAGCACGTGGCGCCGCGCGTCGAGGCCGTTCAGCTCGAAGTTGCGCCGCGCCCAGTCGAGGTAAGTGTTGGAGAGGTCCACGCTCACCGAGCTCGCCGCGCCGCCGCTCGCCGCGTACACGGTGAAGCTCCCCGTGTAGGAGAAGAGGTTGAGGAAGCGTTTCCCGGCCGCCTCCGACGCCACCATCGCGCGCGTCACGCGGTGGTCGAGGAAGAGTCCGGTGTCGAGGTAGGCCTCGAGGTTCACCCAGAACCGGTGGCCACCCTCGCCCACCACGAAGTCCTCGCCGCGACGGCCGGTCTTCTCGTGCTGCTCGCCGGCACGGCGCCGGGCGCGCCGCTTGAGCACGACGCGCTCGGGCGCGAGGCCGAGCGCCTGGGCCGCCGCGCGGTGCACCTCGGCGAGCCAGCGCTCGTGCCCCGGGCCCGGAGCGCCGGCCGCGCGCGCGTACTCCTGGAGATGCGCGCGGTCGCCGTACACGTCCAGCGCGAAGGCGAACGCCGGCACGTCGCGGTCGTAGACGCGGTAGCACTCGATGCCCCGGCGCCGCGCCCACTTCGCGAAGTGGCGCGCGTTCTTGGCGACGCGGTTCGCGAACTCGGCGGGATCCACGGCCCGTGCGCGCGAACCGTGCGGTGACGCGGCTACGAGGCGAGCGTCTGGGCCGGGAGCCAGGGCGAGACTTCCTCCCACATCTCCCGGGTGCGCTCGACGCTGAGCGCGTCGGCGAGGTACTTCCGCACCGCCTCGTCCTCGATGAAGGCCGCGGACGAGCGGGCGCGGAGGATCTCCTCGGGAAGCTGCGGCCGGCCGACGGCGTAGCCCTGCACGTAGTCGACCCCGAGCCGGTAGAGCGTCTCGACCGCGACGGCGTCCTCGACCCACTCGGCGATGCTCTTCATGCCGAGGTTGAGCGCGAGCGCGACGATGGCCTCGACGATCGCGAGGTTGGAGGGGTGGGTGTGGACGCCGCGCACGAACGCGCCGTCGATCTTGATCGCGTCCACCGGCAGCTCCTTGAGGTAGGAGAACGAGGAGTAGCCGGCCCCGAAGTCGTCGAGCGCGATGCGCGCGCCGAAGCTGCGCATGCGGTCGATGAATCGCCGCGTGTTGGCGAGGTCGTGCAGCGCCACGCTCTCGGTGATCTCGATGCACAGCCGCTCGGCCGCGCGGCCGGCGTTGGCGAGCATCGCGAACGCGTCCTGCACGAAGCGCTCGTCGTTGAGCGAGCCGCCGCTCACGTTGACGCACACGAAGCGCGTGAGCGGCAGGGCCCGGTCGTGCTCGGCGAGCCAGCCGAGGAGCCGGTCGAGCACCCAGCGGTCGATCACCGCTACCCGGCCGTTCGTCTCGGCCGCCGCGACGACCTTGCGCGCCGGCGTCAGCGCGCCGTCGGGCTCGCGCATGCGCAGCAGCACCTCGAAGTTGAGCGACTCCTCCGGCGCGGTGAGCGACAGGATGGGCTGCATCACGAGGAGCAGCCCCTCCGGCGCGACGCTCGACCCGAAGCGCTCGATGAGGCGCAGCTCCTCTGCCCGCTCGGCGAACGCCGCGGCGTCCTTCGTGTAGACGGCGGGGTTGCCACCCTGCCGGCTCTTCGCCTCGCGGCAGGCGCGGTCGGCCACCGAGATCGAGTCCTGCACCGTGATGTCGCCCGCGACCTCGATCAGGCCGACCGACACCTTGACCTGGAACGCACGGTCCCCGATGCGGTAAGGCGACGCGGCGACCGCCTCCACGATCGCCTCGCACGTCCGCCGGGCCGCGTCGATGGGCGTGTCCGGGAACACGATCACGAACTCGTCGCCGCCGACACGCGCGATCTCCTCGCCCGGCCCGAGGGGGCGCATCATCCGCTCGCACACCTGCTTCAGGACGAGGTCGCCCGCCGTGTGCCCGTAGAGGTCGTTGATGAGCTTGAAGCGGTCGAGGTCGAGGTAAGCGAGCGCGAGCGGCCGGCCCTCGCCGCGGGACTTCGCGGCGCGGTCGAGCGCCTTCTCGATCCCGCGCCGGTTGAGGATGTTCGTGAGCGGGTCGTGGTCGGCGAAGAAGCGCAGCCGCTCGGTAGCCTTCACCGTCTCGGTGATGTCCTGCAGCGAGCCCTCGATGCGGCCGTTCGCGAGCGCCGCCTTCACGAGGAACCACGCCGGCTCGGTCCCGGGCTGAGCGCGGCTGCGCAGCTGCAGCTCGTGCGCGGCCCCGTCGGTCACGAGCCGCCCGATCCGCTCCCAGGCGCCGGGCTCGAAGTAATCGCCCCAATGGCCGAGCGGTCCGCCGTCCGCCCCGAGCATCCGCCGCAAGGCCGGATTCGCCTGCGAAAACCGGCCCGCCGCGTCGAGGGTGAAGAGGCCCACCGGGATCGCCTCGTACGCGTGGCGCAGCTCGGCCTGCGCGCGCACCCGCTCTTGGCGCTCCTGGCGGATCTGCTCGGCGATCGCGAAGGCCGCCATCAGGCTCGAGGCGAGCGCGGCCGTGACGCTGTTCACCGCGCCGATCAGCGCCTGGAGCCCGAGCGCCGCGGCGATCACCTCGTAGAGGTTCGCGAAGAGCATGATCGCCAGCGAGCCGCCGTACCAGACGGCCACCATCGACGGTGCGACGAAGAGGATCCTCGCCAGCAGGAAGAACCCCACCGAGATGCCGACCGCCGTGATCGCCCACATGGCCGGCAGGAACTGCGAGTACGGCAGCGCCAGCGCCACCGCGACCATGAGCACGCAGGACCAGTCGGTCAGGCGCCGCATCCAGACGTGCCCCACCCGCTTCAGCTCGTCCTTCATCAGCGTGCTGAAGAGCACCCAGGTGAGCACGTAGGCCGCGGCGACCGTGAGCTTCCTGAGCGGGAAGACCCACGCCTGGGGCACGGTCATCTCGAACCACTGCGTGTCCCAGCCCGCCGAGATCGCGCCGAGCCGCAGGTTCGCCACCAGCCACGCGGCGAAGAGCACGTACATCCACTCGCGGTTGATGGCCGCCGTCATCAGCACGAAGAGCGCGAGCACCGCGGGCCCGCCGTCGAGGAGCCCGGTGTTGCGGTGGAACTTCTCGGTCGAGATCTCGAGCTGCGGCTCGGGCCACTGGACGACGCTGATCCGGCCCGGCCCGACGAACGTGGCGCGGCAGAGGACGCGCACGCCGGCGGCGCCCGGGCCGAGATCGAGGGCGAAACCCGCCTTCCCCGGCATCATCGCTCCGGCGGATGGCACGCCGCGCTCGCCCGCGCCGATGAGCCGCAGCTCCGACGCATCCCAGCACGCGACGGACTGCGCGTGCCGCGACGGCAGCTCGATCGCGGTGCGGACGTCCTCCGCCTCCGGCTCCACCGAGAACGCGAACCAGAACGGCGATTCCGAGCGGCGCGTGTCGTAGTGGGGCTGCGGCGGGCGCGCGGCGAGCGCCGCGAGCGCCTCGGCGGGCGTCAGGGCGTCGGCGCGGTCCTCGAGGACGGCGACCTCGAGCGGCCGCGAGCCCGTCGCCTCGTACTCAGGCGCCCACGCGAACGCCGCGACGAGCGTCACCAGGACGATCGCGAGCGGCACTCCGACCACCGAGAGCCGGTAGAGCAGTGTCGCCAGGGGCCCATCCGCCCCCGCGTGGAGCTGGGAAATCTCCAAAGTCTTTTTTCGGTATCGGGAAGCCGCTAGGGTAGCGCCGAGTCTACCGCCCCAGGGCGGGCCCCTCGCCGCTCGAGCCCCGGATCGCGCCAACTAGTGCCGGAACGCCTCCCTACGGGCGCGCAGGGCCGCCTCGCCCGGTCGGGCGAGCGCCCCTCGTGGGAGAACCGGCGCCCCGGGACCGTAGAACGCTGCGGGCGAAACGCCCTCCCGGGGCGCTTCACGCCCGCAGCGGCCCGCTCACCCGGCGACGGGCGACCCTACGCGAAAGCGTCCTGCGCGCCGATCAGGCGGCCGCAAGCTCGCGCGGCGCCGCGGTGACGCCGGGCAGCGAGGACGCGGATGGCTCGGCGTCGAGCTCGATGTCGGGATGGAACGTGCGCCCCATGAAGTCGTAGAGCGCGTGTCCCGCGACCGCCCACCGCCGCTCGGCCGTCGCTACGCGCAGCCCGAGCACGCGGTGCGGGATGTTGCCGCCGTGCCGCATCGGGAAGTACTGTCCGTCGAAGAGGTCGGTGAAGAGCAGCGCCTCGTACTGGCGGTCGAGGGGCGAGCGCGCGGCGATCACCATCCAGTCGATGCCGGTGGCGAGGCAATAGCGGTAATAGGCCTTGAAGAGCATCAGCTTCACGAGCCGGCCGATCCGCCCGTTCGTGATGCCGAGCCGGTTGGCCTCCGAGCGCGGCGCGTCCCGAAGCTCCGCCGGCAGCTCCACCGAGCCCTCGAGCGGCAGCGGCCCGAAGCGGCTCGTGTGGATGCGCATCGTGCCGAGCGGCGAGCCATCGAGCTTGGATTCGGCCACCAGCACGACGGTGCCCGGCTGCCGGTCGTAGGCCTCCAGGCTCCTGAGCTTCTCGGCGACCGCGGGCACGTGGCGCCCGTATGCCTCGTGCCGCATCTGCACGGCCTTGTCGAAGTCCGCATCGCTTCGCGCGACCCGGATGGTGAAGGGGACCTGCTCGGTGACGATCCCCGGCGTTTCCACGATGAATTTGCGCGACTCGGCTAGGTCCATGGTGCCCTCCCCTGCGTGTTGTGGGTGAAGTGGGTGAACTGGGTGCTGCCCGGCCTCGATGCATACGCCGATACCAGGCTGCGGCAGTATGCTCCCGACATTCGGCCCTGGGAAGTGATCCCGATCGTGTCCGCTCCGGCGCTGGGGCGGCACGCGCATCGGCGCCCTCCCCGAGCGACCCCGGGGCGGGGCTGGCCTCACCAGGCCGGACCGAGGCCGTTGCCGGATGCGCGGGCCGCAGTTTGCGGCCCCGTGCAGCCAGCCGCGGCGGCCGATCGAGAGTGCACCGGCCCCCGTTAAATGCAGATGACAGTCGGACGGGCCGCTGCCGCCCGAGCCCAAGCGGACGCGAGCGTTCGCGGCGCGGGAGCACGCGGGACGGTTGGTGGGTGTTGCGCCGGGCTAGCCGCCGGCACCGCCACCCGCCCGATCCCACACCAGCGCGAGCCGCCCGTCCGCCTCGACGCGCACGCGGGTCCCGAACCGCCTGCCCTCCCGCGACAGCGTTTCTGCGAGCCAACGCGCGTCCTCGGCAGGCGCCCGCTCGAGCCGGAACCGGCGCATGCGCATCGGGACGAGCGCGAGCGCGAGCAGCGTGCCCGTGCCCGGATCGACGGTCGGGAGATACATGAGCCCGAGATCGCCGCGCCAGGCTTCGTAGCCGCCGATGCCCTCGTAGTCGTTCACGAGGTCGCCGCAGCCGTAGAGGACGAGCCTGCCCGCGTGCACCTCGATCGCCTTGGGATGGTGCGACGAGTGGCCGTGGACGATGTCGATCCCCGCCGCTTCCACGAGCCGGTGGGCGAAACGCCGTTCGGCGGCGCCGATCGCGTAGCCCCAGTTCCCGCCCCAGTGGATGGACGCGACGGCGATGTCCCCCGCCCGCTTCGCGGCGGCGACCTCCCGCGCGATTCGCTCGACCGAGCGGTCGGAGAGGTCGTCGAGCAGGGCGACGCCCGGCTTCCTCTCGCCCGCGGCCCAGCCGCTTGGGATGCCGCTGGAGCGCATTCCATACCCGGCGACGAGCACCCGGCCGCCGGCGGGGAGAGGCAGCGTCGCAACCGCGCGCGCCTCGGCGAGGACCCGCCCGGCCCCGGCGGTGGCGACGCCCGCGGCGTGGAGTGTGGCGAGCGTCTCGAGGAGCCCGGCTTCGCCCCAGTCGAGCACGTGATTGTTGGCGAGGACGCAGCAGTCGATGGCGGCAGCCGCGAGGCAACCGACATTCGCCGGGTGCATCCGGTAGTTGATCCCCTTGTCCTCCCACGCGTCGCTCGTGGTGACCGCGGTTTCGAGGTTCATGATGCGCGCGGCCGGGCCGAAGCGCGCGAGCTCGCCGAGCGCGTCGCCCCAGACGTAGGCGGGCGGCACGCCGCGCGGCACCGGGCCGTGCTTCGCTTCCGCGAGGGCGACGTAATCGCGCGCGTCGGCGACGCAGGGCTCGTGGAGCGCGGGATCGCAGGGCGTGCCGAGGATCTGGTCGATGCCGCGGCCGGTCATCACGTCCCCGCAGAGGAAGAGCGTGACGGCGGCCATGCGCGCGCCTCAGCGCGGTTTCCCCGGCTCGCGCAGCCGCTCGTCGTCGATCTGTGCGAGCAGCTCCTCGACGCGCCGCGCGCCGTCGGCGGTCGCCGCGGCCTCGCGCGGCGTGCGGCCGCCGAGCTGGACGTTCGGGCGCTCGATCCAGGCCTCCGCCTGCGCGGCGTCGCCGAAGACCCGCGTTGCAAGCTCCCGGATCCAGCGGGGGTCGTGGCGATGCATGGCGGTCAGCACCCTGCCGAGGCCGCGCCGGGCGCCGCCAGGAAGTAGCGGTGTGCGCCGTGCGGAAGCCACTGAACGCGGCGGGCGGCGTCGAGCATCACTTGGGCGGCGAAACGGGCGACGTCGAAGCGCCCTTCCAGGAGGAGGCTGTCGTGGGGACCGCCGCGCGCGCTGCCGCGCCGCTCGACGAGGATGCCCCGGCCCTCGGCCTCGAGCGCGGCGACGCTTTCGACGGCGAAGACCTCGGTCTCTTCACCTGCGAAGAGCGGGTCGGCGGCGAGCGCGGCCGCCACCGCTGCCGCCTCCGCGCCGCGCTCGAGCTCGGCGTACACGTAACGCCGCAGGCGGCCGTCCGCGTTCCGCTCTTCCGCCACCAGGGCGTCACGCACGCCGGCCACCCCGCGCACCGCTTCCGTGTGATGCAGGCTCGCGCCCGGACGGGTGGTGACCGAAGTGCGGCCCTCGGGGATGAGGAGCTCGAAGGCGCGCTTGAGGAGCGGCAGCATCCCGGGATCCCAGCCGGCGCCCACGATCGCGGTCGCGCGGTGGTTCCGCGCCGCCTCGCCGATCGCCTCGTGGTGCGCCGCGAGCGCTTGGCCCTCGAAAATCGCGCATTCGACGACCGGGATGCGCGCCTGCAAGAGCTCGCGCGCGACGCCCAGGACGTCTCCTGCCGGGACGCAGACGAGCGCCGCGTCGACGTGCCCCAGGTCCCGCACGTGCGCGGCCGTGCGCACGCCGTGGGGCGCCGGCCCGCTCCCGGGCCTGCGCACGACACCCGCGGGAACGAGGTCGTCGGCCGCTCGCACCGCCTGGAGACAGGCCGATCCCAGACGGCCGAGGCCGATGATCGCGAGCGCGCGGCGGCTCACGCGAGCGCCTCCCGCGACTCGAGGCGCTTCCGGCAGCGCGCGCAAAGGGAGTCCCCCTTGGCATCCGTGTCCGCGAGGCTGTTCGAGAAGCGCATGACGCAGCGCGCGTCGGCGCAATGCCCGAGCCCGAGGGTGTGTCCGAGCTCGTGCACCGCCTCCTTCAGCATCCGCGCGGCGTAGCCTGCCCGATCCGTGCCCATGCCGAGCCGGGCGAGCGAGACGAGCGCCTTGCGGCCGGCCGGGGTCGCGATGCCGAAGACGAAGTTGAGCCCGCCCGCGTAGAGGTCCGCCGCCGTCACGCCGAGAACGTGCTCGTGCTCGCGCGATTCGAGCAGGTCGAGGAGCCGTTCGGCCCGGTATTGCCCGCGGCGTGCGTCGAACGCGGAGCGCGGCAGCTCCGCCGGCGGCGCGACCGCGAGCTCACCGACGCGGGCGGTGAGCGCCGCCGCGAGCGCACGCAGGTCGCGCACGTCGGCTCCCACGAAGGGCTGGATCGTGAGCCGCGCGATCGGCAGACTGCCGGAGCCGGCCACCGCGCTCATCGTCCTTCCCCGCCGCCTGCCCCGCGGCCCCGCCCGTGGGTGCGCGCGATGCTCTCGACGCAGCGAAGCACCTCCTCGTCGTCGAGCGGCGGGCGGCAGCGCACGCGGTTCCAGGCGTGCAGCAGTTCGACGGCGACGTCCGGATCGACCCCGTGCCAGAGGAGATGCCCCGCGAGCGACGCGAGCGTCGCATTGCGTGCGCCCTCGTCGACGCCCCGTCGCGTGAGCTCGCGCCAGTGCGCGAGCGTGTGCCCGCGCGCCTCCCCCGAGTCGTGTCCGCCGCCGAGGATCCAGCGCGGCATCGGTGCGAGCGGCGCCTCGTCCGGGCCGTGCGCCGGCGCCCACGCATACGGGCGGCCGCTCGCGTGCACCGAGGGTGGTGCGACCACGCAGCCGCCGTCGCCGCGCAGGTCGATCCCCGGCGCGAGCCCGATGCGGTTGGCCACGGTGCCGCCGGGGTGCGCGAAGTAGAAATGCCGCCCGCCGCCACCGGTCACCGCTTCCACCGTGCGCGCGAGCGGCCCGTGCTCGACCTCCAGCCGCGCGAGGCTCGTCCCGCCGCCGTGCCCCGGATCGACGTCGAGCACGACGAGACCCGATAGCGCGCCGGTGACGATCGCGACGTTCGCGTCGGGCCAGCGCTGGAACCAGCGGTCGGCCTCCTCGGGCGCGGCGAGCCGATGCTGGAACTCGAGCCACGCGACGAGCGGCCGCTTGCCGTGCGCTTCGACCGGGATCACGGACCAGCCGCGCGAGAGATACGCGAGGGCCGCGTCGCGGCAGCCCGCGCCCGCGCGCTTTCCGTCCCTGCCTATCGCGTTTCCCATCGCCTGGCCCGGCCTTCCGTGCGCACGCGGCGCCTGCCCGCCGCAGGGTGCGGCGGGCGTCGGCGGTGACTCAAGCTAGCCCGACCGCGGGGCGAGGTGCTTGACGCGCGTCAACCGGCGCGCTCGGCCGCCTCCCCCGCGGCTCGCGTCGCCTTGAACCGGCGGCCGATCGCCCCATCTAGAATGGGCAGGCACGACGGGGAGCGCCGCCGCGCGAACACCCCGACGACACGGGTGCGCCATGGAACGACAGACGCAGATCAACCTCTGGTACGCCATCCTCGCGATCCTCGCGGTGATGTGGCTGCACGGCCTGTGGACGCAGGCACGCACCGTCGAGCCGATCACCTACAGCGAATTCGTCGGCTACCTCAAGGAGGGCAAGATCGAGGAGGTGACGATCCGCGAGAACGTGGTCGAGGGCAAGTTCAAAGAGCCGCTGCCCGACAAGCGCACGCGCTTCGTCGCGGTGCGCGTGGACGAGCAGCTCGCCCGCGACCTCGACCAGTACGGCGTCAAGTACGGCGCCGTGATCGAGTCGAGTTTCTTTCGCGACATGCTCGGCTGGGTGATCCCGGCGGTCGTGTTCTTCGGGCTCTGGTGGTTCGTGATGCGCAAGTTCGCCGAGCGCTCGGGCCTCGGCGGCGGCGTGCTCTCGGTCGGCAAGAGCAAGGCCAAGGTGTACATGGAGAAGGACGTCAAGGTCACCTTCGACGACGTCGCCGGCGTGGACGAGGCCAAGGAAGAGCTCGCCGAGGTGGTGCAGTTCCTGAAGAACCCGCAGGAATACGGCCGCCTCGGGGGGCGGCTGCCGAAGGGGATCCTGCTCGTCGGCCCGCCCGGCACCGGCAAGACGCTGCTCGCGCGCGCCATTGCGGGCGAGGCGG
>JAOAEA010000050.1:0-15468 GCA_026417035.1 Burkholderiales bacterium | reverse complement strand
GGGCCGGACAGCGCCATCCGCAGCGGCGCGGCGAGCGCACCCGCCGCGTCCACGCTGCCGCCCTCGGCGGTGCCGAAGCGCGGCGGCGGCAGCCCGGCCGCCGCGAGCCGGGCCGAAAGATCTTCGAGCAGGCGCGCAAGCTCGCCCCGGCGATCATCTTCATCGACGAGGTGGACGCGCTCGGCCGGGCCCGCACCTCGTTCGGCCTCGGCGGCCACGACGAGAAGGAGCAGACGCTCAACCAGCTCCTCGCCGAGCTCGACGGCTTCGACCCGGCCTCCGGGCTGGTGCTGCTCGCCGCCACGAACCGCCCCGAGATCCTCGATCCGGCGCTCCTGCGCGCCGGGCGCTTCGACCGGCAGGTGCTGGTGGACCGTCCCGACAAGAAGGGGCGCATCGCGATCCTCAACGTGCACCTGAAGAAGGTGAAGCTCGCGCCCGACGTCGATCCGGAGAAGATCGCGGCGCTCACGCCCGGCTTCTCGGGCGCGGACCTCGCGAACCTCGTCAACGAGGCGGCGCTGCTCGCCACGCGGCGGCGCGCGGACGCGGTGGCGCTCGAGGACTTCACCAACGGCGTCGAGCGCATCGTCGCCGGCCTCGAGAAGAAGAACCGCGTGCTCAACGAGCGCGAGCGGCGCACCGTCGCCTACCACGAGATGGGGCACGCGCTCGTCGCGATGGCGACGCCCGGCGCCGATCCGGTGCACAAGATCTCGATCATCCCGCGCGGCGTCGGCGCGCTCGGCTACACCATCCAGCGGCCGACCGAGGACCGCTTCCTCATGACCACCGAGGAGCTGGAGAACAAGATGGCGGTGCTCCTCGGCGGGCGCGCGGCCGAGAAGCTCGTCTTCGGCGAGATCTCGACCGGCGCCGCCGATGACCTCGCCAAGGTGACCAACATCGCGCGCAGCATGGTGACGCGCTTCGGCATGACGCCCACGCTCGGCCAGGTGGCCTACGAAACCGAGCAGAGCCCGTTCCTCGCCACGCCCGCGGGCGGCCTGAAGAGCCGCGACTTCAGCGAGGCCACGGCGCGCGAGATCGACACCGCGGTGAAGGAGATCGTCGACCGCGCCTTCGCCAGGGCGACGCAGATCCTCACCGACTGCCGGGACGCCCTCGAGCGCGGCGCGCAGCTCCTGCTGCAGAAGGAAACCCTGACCGAGGACGATCTCCGCGAGCTCTGCCCGCCGCGGCTCGCGGAGCGCGCGGCCTGACCGCCGCCGGCGCCCGCGGCGCCGGACGCTCCCCCAGCGCGCCCCTCGCGCGATCGCCCGCGACGGCGCACGGGCGGCCGCCCCGCCCGTCTTCGTCGCGCATCGACCGCCGGCGACGGCCGCCGGCCGATTGAGCCTCGCTATAGACGAAATCGATACAAAGCATTGGCGCGATAGGCGGCGCGGGATCCACAATGCCCTGCGGCTGCGGCTCGCGCAGCCCCTCGAACAAGGAGCGAGACCATGTCCAGCGAAGCGAAGTGCCCGTTCGCCACGATGCACGGCGGGCGCACCACCGCGGGCGCACAGTCGAACCGCGACTGGTGGCCCAGGCGGCTCAACCTGCAGATCCTGCGCCAGCACTCGGAGAAGTCCGACCCGATGGGCGGAAAGTTCGACTACGCGGCGGCGTTCAGGAAACTCGACTACGCGGCCCTCAAGCGCGACCTCCACGCGCTGATGACCGACTCCAAGGACTGGTGGCCGGCCGACTGGGGGCACTACGGCGGCCTTTTCATCCGCATGGCCTGGCACAGCGCCGGCACGTACCGCATCACGGACGGCCGCGGCGGGGCGGGCACCGGCAACCAGCGCTTCGCGCCGGTGAACAGCTGGCCGGACAACGCCAACCTGGACAAGGCGCGGCGCCTCCTCTGGCCGATCAAGAAGAAGTACGGAAAGCGGATCTCCTGGGCCGACCTGATGATCCTCGCCGGCAACGTCGCGCTCGAGTCGATGGGCTTCAAGCCCTTCGGCTTCGGCGGCGGCCGCGAGGACCTCTGGGAGCCGGAGGAGGACATCTACTGGGGCTCCGAGGCCGAGTGGCTCGGCGACAAGCGCTACAGCGGTGACCGGCAGCTGGAGAACCCGCTGGCGGCAGTGCAGATGGGCCTCATCTACGTGAACCCGGAAGGACCGAACGGCAAGCCCGACCCGGTCGCGTCGGGCCGCGACGTGCGCGAGACCTTCGCGCGCATGGCGATGAACGACGAGGAGACCGTCGCGCTGGTCGCCGGCGGCCACACCTTCGGCAAGGCGCACGGGGCGGGCGACCCGAAGCTCGTCGGGCCCGAGCCCGAGGGCGCGCCGCTCGAGGAGATGGGCCTCGGCTGGAGGAACCGCTTCGGCACCGGCAAGGGCGCGCACACGACGACGAGCGGCATCGAAGGAGCGTGGAAGCCCAACCCCACCCGGTGGGACATGGGCTACTTCGACATGCTCTTCGGCTACGAGTGGGAGCTCGTGAAGAGCCCCGCCGGCGCGTGGCAGTGGCTCGCGAAGGACGTGAAGCCCGAGCACATGATCCCGGACGCCCACGACCCGTCGAAGAAGCACCGCCCGATGATGACCACGGCGGACCTGTCGCTGCGCTTCGACCCGATCTACGAGCCGATCGCGCGCCGGTTCCACAAGGACCCGCAGGCGTTCGCCGATGCGTTCGCGCGCGCCTGGTTCAAGCTCACCCACCGCGACATGGGCCCGCGCTCGCGCTACCTCGGACCGGAAGTCCCGGCCGAAGCGCTGATCTGGCAGGATCCGGTGCCGCCGGTGGACCACGAGCTCATCGGCGAGCAGGATATCGCCGCCCTGAAGGCGAAGATCCTCGCCGCCGGACTCACCCATCGCGAGCTCGTCATGACGGCGTGGGCGTCGGCTTCCACCTACCGCGGCTCGGACAAGCGCGGGGGCGCCAACGGCGCGCGTATCCGGCTTGCGCCGCAGAAGGACTGGGAAGTGAACGAGCCGGCGACGCTCGCGAAGGTGCTCGCGAAGCTCGAGGCGATCCAGAAGGCGTTCAACGCGGGATCGGGCACGAAGAAAGTTTCGCTCGCCGACCTCATCGTGCTCGGCGGCTGCGCCGCGGTCGAGGAGGCCGCGAAGAAGGCCGGCCACGACGTGGAAGTCCCCTTCACGCCGGGTCGCACCGACGCGACGCAGGAGCAGACCGACGTCGCCTCGTTCGCGGTGCTCGAGCCGATGGCCGACGGCTTCCGCAACTACGTCCGCCAGGGCGTCGCGACCCCCGCGGAAGAGCTGCTCGTCGATCGCGCGCAGCTCCTCGAGCTCACCGCACCCGAGATGACCGTGCTCGTCGGCGGCATGCGCGCGCTCGGCGCGAACTTCGGGCAGTCGCAGCACGGCGTTCTCACCGGTGCGCCGGGGACGCTCACGAACGACTTCTTCGTGAACCTGCTCGACATGCGCACCGAATGGCGGCCGTCCGCCGCCGCCGGGATCTACGAGGGCGTCGACCGCGCGACCGGCAAGCTCCGGTGGACCGGCACCCGCGCGGACCTCGTGTTCGGCTCGAACTCCGAGCTGCGCGCGCTCGCCGAGGTCTATGCCTGCGACGACGCGAAGGAGAAGTTCGTGCAGGACTTCGTGGCGGCCTGGGTCAAGGTCATGAACCTCGACCGATTCGACCTCCGCTGACGCACGAAAAGCGCCTCGCCGCCGCGGCCGGACGCGGGAAACCGCGTCCGGCCGCGCTGCGCGCTCAGGCGAGCCTCACCGTCCCTTCCCCGAGCGCAGCAGCGTCCGCGAGCAACGGCTGCGCCAAGGCGCCGAACGCCGGCGCGCCGAGGATCCCGCGCGCCGCCGTGGTCCCGATCGCAGCGAGCGAGCCGGTGAGGCCATAGCGGTAGGCGAGATCTCCACCGAGCGCTTCCGCGTCGGAACCGCCGAGATGGGCGTCGAGCAGGGCGCTCATCGCCGCCCACTTGCCCTTGAACCCAGCGGCTCGCGCCGCATCGAACCGGGCGACAATGGCGCGGAGGTCGAACCGTTCGACACCCTGGTCGCGCAGCGCATCGTCCCGGCCGCGCACGAAGCCCGGCATCGCCTCAGCGATGACTTGCAGCTGCTCGACCGTTTGCAGCGCCGGATCCTGGTACCACCCGCTGAGCGTCAGCTTGTCGCCCGCGCCGAGGTGGATGACGAGGCTCCCCGAGACACGCTCCAGCGCGAGATCCTCGTAACGGATCCCGCCGCCGAGCGAGAGCGCCGTGCGCGCGCCCTTGGCCGCGGCGAGGGTATCGTGCCCGTCACCCCGGTTGAACACGACGACATTGGCCCCGGTCCCAGGCCGGAGCGTGTCGTTGCCGGCGCCACCGATGAGGACGTCGGCGCCCCCGCCCCCGGCGAGCACGTCGTTGCCGGGCCCGCCATCGAGCAGGTTCGAACCTTCGCCGCCGCTCAAGGAGTCGTCGTCCAGTCCGCCCTGCAGTAGGTCATCGCCGCCGCCGCCCGAGAGCGAGTCGTTCCCGGCGAATCCAGCGATGTAGTTGCCGGCGGAGTTCCCCGAGATCACGTTCGCGGCGGCATTCCCGAACCCGTCGATCGCCTCCGTGCCCTGAAGCGTGAGGTTTTCGACGTTGTCGTCGAGCGCGTAGGAGAAAGAGGCAAAGACCCTGTCGGCACCGCCGTCCGGCAGCTCCACGATCCGGTCGAGCGGATCGACGAAGTAGCGGTCGTCGCCCGCCCCGCCTGCGAGCAGGTCGGCGCCGGGCCCGCCGTTGAGCGTGTCGGCGCCGTCGCCGCCGAAGAGCTCGTTGTCGAGCGCGTTGCCGGTGAGCGTGTTTTCGAGCGCGTTACCCCAGCCGCGCGTCGCGCCGCCGGCGAGCGTGAGGTTCTCGACGTTTGCGGGAAGCGCGTAGTCCATGGACGCCTGAACCCGATCGATACCCTCGTCCACCGCCTCGACGACGAGGTCGCCGGGGTCGTCGACGTAGTACACGTCGTTCCCGGGCCCGCCTGCCATCAGATCGGCGCCCGCCCCGCCGTTCAGCGTGTCGGCGCCGCCGCCGCCGAAGAGCCGGTTGGCGCGAGCATTGCCGGTGATCGCGTTCGCCAGATCGTTGCCGTAGCCCTCGACCGCGACACCGGTGAGGGTCAGGTTCTCGACGTTCCCGGGCAGCGAGTAATCGATCGCCGCGTAGACCCGATCCGTTCCCTCGCCGGGCGATTCGATCACCGTGTCGCCGGCGGTGTCGACGTAATAGGTGTCGTTCCCAGGCCCCCCGATCATCGTGTCGGCGCCGGCCTTGCCGTCGAGGATGTCCGCGCCCGCGAGGCCCGCTAGTTTGTCCGCGCCCGGCGTCCCGTTGAGCCGGTCGTTCGCCGGTGTTCCGACGATGCTCGTCAGCCGCACGTCGAGCTGCAGGTCGGCGAACGCGGACCCGGTTCCGTCGCTGGCCGAAAGGCGCACCACGAGGGCACCGCCGTCCGCATACGTCGGCGTTCCCGCGAGCCTCCGCCGATCGGCGTCGAAGCCGAGCCACGACGGCAAAGATGCGCCGTCCGCGAGCGTCGCCGAGACCGAGAGCGACGCGGAGTCGACGTCGCCGAAGAGCCCCTCGGGAAGCGCATAGGCGAAGGCGACGTCTTCCGTGGCGAGCTGCGGCGCCAGCAGCTCGGGGTGCGCGAACGGCGCATCGTCCACGGCGAGGATGTCGATGCGCACCACGCCGGTCGCTTCCAGCGCCCCGTCGGTCACCGTGTACGTGAACGTCGCCGGGCCGTTGTAGTCGGCAGGTGGGGCAAAGAGGATGCCCTGCCCCTCCCCGATCGAGACGTTTCCAACCGAAGCGTCGCCGAGCCGCACGAGATCGACGGCGTCGCCGTCGGGGTCCATCACGTGCGCGAGCCATTCCGGCTTCGCGATGAGGACGCTGGAATCCTCGGCGACGACGAGGCGCCAACCGCCCGCGATCGGCGCGCGGTTCGATGGGGCGACGGTGATCGTGAACGCGTCGCTCGCCCGGGCACCCATGTCGTCCGTCGCCGTGAGGCGGATCTCGATCGTCCCGGTGTCCTCGCGCCGGGGCATACCGTAGAACGTCGCAGTCGCCGGATCGAACGTGAGCCAGCCCGGAAGCGGATCCCCCGAGCCGAGCGTCGCTGCCAGCGCGAGCACGTCGCCGCGGTCGGAATCCGCGAATGCGCCTGCCGGCACGGCGAGCAGGAACGGCGTCCCCTCGGTCGCGCTCTGGTCGGGCACCGGCGCCGCGACCGTCGGCGCCCGGTTCGGAATCGACCCGAGGGCACGCAGGTACTCGGTGTCCCATACGCGGCCGTTCGCGAACTCGACCCGCTCGACTTCGTAGCTCGGACCGGCGAACCAGTTCTTCAGCGTCAGCGAGTCGGTCGAGTCCCTGATCGAGAGCACGAGGTCGTTGCCGTTGCGCGCAAGCGACAGGTCCCGCGCGTAAAGCCCGGCCTCCACGACGACCGTGTCGGTTCCGCTCCCTTGCCCCTGGTAGTTTTCGAAGACGACGTCCCGTCCGAACCCGCGCCCGAAGAGGAACCAGTCGTCGCCGCCGGCGTGCACGTAGATCGTGTCGTTCACGCCGGGCTCGCCGAATCGCGGCGCCCGCGCCAAGCGGTCCGCGTCCCACGATGTGCCGTCGGCGAAATCGACGCGCTCGACGCGCGAGGCCGCCGAGCCGAACCAGTTCGCGACCGTGATCCGATCCGCGCCCGCGCCCACCAGCAGCTGGAGATCGGCTTCGACGCGGCGCAACCGGACGCTCGCCGTCGTGACCCCGGCGGCGATCTCGATCCGATCGACGTTGCCCGGCGTGGAATCGCTGTCGATGACCCGGTCGCGGCCGTAGCCGGGACCGAACCGGTAAGTGTCGTTTCCCGTCCCGGCGGTCGCGTCGCCGCCGTAGAGGGTGTCGTCCCCCGGTCCGCCGTCGAGCACGTCGTCGCCGGCGTAGCCGAAGAGCGTGTTCGCCCCGTTGTTCCCCAGGAGGAGATCGTTCGCAGGGGTGCCGTAGCCCCAGAGCGGCCCCATGCCGGTGAGGGCCAGGATCTCCACGTCCGGACACAGAGCATAGGAGACCGAAGCCTCGATCCGGTCGCGGCCCTCCCCGGGAGCCTCGTACACCGAGTCGCTGACGTTGTCCACCACGTACACGTCGTCGCCTGGTCCCCCGCGCATCCAGTCGCCGCCGGGGCCGCCGTCGAGGCGGTCGTTCCCGCCCAGCCCGTAGAGCCTGTCCCAGCCACTGCCCCCGACGAGCACGTCGTCGCCGGCGGTGCCGACGATGCTCGTGAGCAGCACGGTGATCCGCAATTCGGCGAACCCCGTGAGGCCGGTCGGGTCGGTCGCGCCGATCCGGACGACATGCGTTCCGCCGTTCGAGTAATCGGGTTGTGCGACCAGCTCGCGCGAATAAGGGTCGAACCAGAGCCACGACGGTAGAGCCGATCCGTCCGCCATGGTCGCGGAGTAGGTGAAATTCGGCGTCCCGTCCGGATCGAAGAACGTCTCCGTCGGCACGATCACGTCGAGCGCGTCGTCCTCGTACACCGTCAGCGGGGCCAGGGGCCTGGCGATGCGCGGCGCGTCGGGCTGCGGGCGGACGGTGACGGCCACGCGGCCGATCGATACGCCGCCGTCCCCGTCGGCGGCCGTGTAGTCGAACGAGGCGAGTCCCCCAAAATCCGCGCTGGGCCGAAAGACGACGCGGTCGCCCTGGAACACCACCGTCCCGTTGCGTGCATTGCCGGCCGCGCGGAGGGCGATCGGGCGTTCCACGCCGGCATCGAGATCGTTCGCGAGCAGCGTCGCCGGATCGATCGCTAGCAAGCCATCCTCGTCCACCACGAGCGCGTCGTCACGCGCCCTCCAGGCGCCGTCCGTCGCGTCGACCTGGATGTCGAAGGCGGACGCCGTGGCCGCGCCAGCCCGGTCGGTGGCGACGACCTCCACGGACTCGCGCATCGCCAGCCCCGACGGGACGGCGCCCGAGAACCATCCCGTCGCCGGATCGAAAGAGAGCCAGTCGGGGAGTGGCGAGCCGCCTGAAAGCCGCGCCGTCAGCACGATCGCATCGCCCTTGTCGGGATCGCCGAAGGCCGGGCCGGCGAAGTCGAGGCTCGATCCGGCCTCGATGCGCCGCGCCGGCACGACGCTCGCGACGTAGGGCGGGTCGTTGGTGTTGACGACCGTCAGGGTGAACTCGGAGGTCGCGGTGGCGCCGCTGGAATCGGTCGCCGTCACGCGCAGCGCGATCGTTCCGACATCGTCGTTCCGCGGCGTCCCCCGGAAGCGCCTCGCGTAGGGATCGAACGCGAGCCACCAGGGGAGCGCGGTCCCGTCCGCGCGCTCGGCCTTGTAGGTCATGCTGTCGAACGCGTCGCGCTCGGCGAAGCTGTCGTAGGGCAGCGTGAATTCGAACGGCCGATCCTCGAGGGCCGCCTGGTCCGGGATCGGCTTCGCGACCGGCGGCGTGTTCGGTCCGAGCAACAGCACGCGCAGCGTCTGCCGCGCCGAGAACCCGAGCGGGTCGGTCGCGACGATCAGCCAATCGAAGTAGCCCGGGGACACGACGCCCGTCGGGGTCCCCGCGAGGGTTCCGGTCCGCGGATCCATGGCGAGCCCGCCGGGCAGCGGTCCGCCATCGCTGCGCGCGAAGCTGTAAGTGAGGGTCTCGAGCCCGTCCGGATCCGAGAAGAGACCGCCGGGCATGGTCCAGGAGAACGGTTCGTTTTCGCGTGCCCGCACCGGCGCGATGTACGCGGTCTTCGCCCTCACCGGCTGCGCGACGACGCCGTCGGAAAACCAAAACTGCTCGATGCCGCCTGCGTCGGCGCCGAGGTCGAGCCGGTCGGCCGTCGCGACCACCGTCAGATACTGCTCCGTACCGCTGCCGCCACCGCGCGCGACCTGCACATCCGCCGACGCCACGTCGAAGAAGCGCACGACATCGACCGCACCGGGCGCACTGCCGCCGTCGGCGACGAAATCGTGCCCGAAGCCCCGGGCGAAGAGATAGGTGTCCGCGCCCTCGCCGCCGTAGAGCCAGTCGTCGCCGGGGCCGCCGACCAGCGTGTCGTCGCCGGCGTTGCCGTAACCGCGGTCGTTGCCGCCACCGAGGTCGATGAAGTCGTCGCCACCGAGCGCGTACACGTTGTCGTCGAACGCCGAGTAAGTGAGGCGGTCGGCCGCGTCCGTCGGGGCCTGAACGCGGTCGAGGAGCTCATCCCAGGTCCAGCCGTCGGCAGGATCGATGAAGTGCAGGCGCGGCAGTGCGGCGATCGCCGGCCGCGCCGCCTGCCCCTGTCCGCGGATCGCCAGCCACGCGTCCGATTCGGAATCCGCGATCACGAAGGCGTTGTCGCTCGGCCCGACCCATCGGTAGGCGATCAGCTTCCCGAGGGCGAGGCCCGCACCGATCTCGATCGCGTCCTCGGCCAGGGTCGTGCCGGCCGCCGGCACCTCGATCCAATCGCCACCAGAACCGCGACGCCACACGTAGGTGTCGCGGCCCGCCCCGCCGAGGAGCCTGTCGGTGCCGGGGCCGCCCTCGAGACGGTCGTCGCCCTCTCCGCCATCGAGAAGATCCGCGCCCTCGCCACCGCGCAGCACGTCGGCCCCGGCGCTGCCGCGCAGCGTGTCGTCGCCTGCACCACCGTCGAGCACGTCGTTGCCCGGGCTGCCCGACAGCGTATCGTTGCCGCCGCGACCCTCGACCGGCACCGAACCGCCCGCGAAAGCGTAGATCGTCTCGGCTGCATCGGTCCCGACCACGGAAAGGCGTTTCAGGGCCTCACGGTCCCAGACGGTGCCGTCGGCGAACCGGACATCGGCCACGAGGGCAGCCTGGATCGCGTAGGGGCCCGACGTGTTCCCGGCCGCGAGCTGCGAGAAGTACGGGTCGGTGATGGTGCCACCGCCGCCGGCGATCGAGATGCGCAGCCCCCTGTCGGTGTGGAGGACGCGCACTTCGTCGGGTGACACCCCCGGCGCGATCTCCACCGTATCCATGTCCGCCACGGTCATGCCGGACATGTCCTCGAAGATGAAAAAGTCGTTGCCGGAGTCCCGACCGAGCACGATGACGTCGCGCCCGAGGCCGCCCGAGAGACGATCGCTGCCGGGCCCTCCGTCGAGCCGGTCGGCACCGGTCCCGCCGCGGAGCGTGTCGCTCCCTTCCCCGCCGAGCAGGACGTCGTCACCGCTGCCGCCGATCAGGTCGTCCCAGCCGGGACCGCCGACCAGGGTATCGTTGCCGGCGAGGCCTTCGAGCAGGTCGTCGCCGCCGCGACCGTCGATGAAATCGTCCGAGTCGTCGTAGCCGCGCAGGCCGACGATCGTGCCGTTCCGATCACTTTCCTCGCTGCCCTCGAGCGCTTTCAGGCGCAGCGTCGCCATGTTCCAGACGGTGCCGTCGGCGAAACGGACCTCTTCGACGGCGTTGCCCTGTCCGGTGCGTTCGCCGAGGAAGAACCAGAAGTCCGTGAAGACATCGGACGTGCCCTTGATCGTGAGGGTGAGCGGCTCGAAAGTGACCCCGGGATTCCGCGCGAACAGGCCGCGGCGGACCAGCACGTCGTCGGGCGCGACACCCGGCAGCATCATGAGCACGTCGCGGTCCTTCTCGCCGGACCAGTCCCCCTCGGCGCGGTCGGGGCCGGAGCCCCGGCCGAAGAGGTAGACGTCGCGCCCCGGCCCGCCGTACAGGACCTCGCTGCCCGGCCCGCCGTAGAGCACGTCGTCGCCGCTGCCGCCGCGCAGCTCGTAGTCGTTCGTCCCGCCGATGAGCAGGTCGTTGCCGTCGCCGCCGCTCATCGACGTCACGGCGGTCGTCCAATAGGGCGGGGTCCAGTCGGTGCCGATGAGGGTGTCGCCGCGGACGCCGCCGCTCAGCCACTGGTCGGCCCGGAACTGGACGCGCAGGTCGGCGAGCGCTACCTGCATCGAGGGGTCGGTGCGCGCCTCGCGCGACCACTGCTCCACGATCAGCGGGAGGTTGACCCAGCCGCGGGTCACGAGATCGACGCCGAGGTAGCGCGCGAGCTCGACGGCATCGGCCAGCCCCTCGGCGGGATCCGCCGCCCGCTTCGCCGCGAGCATCGCCTCGACTGCGCTGAAATCGCGCGAACCGCCGGCGGCCTCGACCACTTCGAGATAGGGCGCGAGGCGCGTCTGCGACACCACAGCGCCATACACCGACTCCTTGAGGACGTCGTAAGCCTGCTCGAGGAACTCCCAGCGCGGCGACTGCACGTTGGCGGTGACCGATCGCACTTCGATGGTCGTCGGCGCCTCGCCCGGCCTGGCAGCGGGAATCGTGTCGCGATACACGAGCGCGGTCTGCGCGCGCGGATCGACGTACTGCTGCCCGTAGAAGCGCTCGAGGATCTCGATCTTCGCGGCGCGGGAGCGGTATTCGGCGGACTGCCGCGACGTGTACCAGTCGGCCGCGAGGGCCTGCGGCGGCGTTCCCGAAACACCCCGGACCGCAGCCCCGGCGGCGAGGTAGGCGTCGAGCACCGATCCCGCCGGGACATCGCTGAACGAATACACGACCACCGGCGCGTCGGCGCGCCCGTGGAGGGCCTCGGTCCCCGTCGCCATGTCCGAGCTGCCCGCCCACGCGGCGAGCACGGCGTCGACGGCCGCCCATTGGCCCGCGCGGGTTCCAGCCGCGGAGGCCTCCGCGAGACTCGCCCGAAGCGCGGGTGAGGCCGCGGCGGCCTCCTGCAGGTCGCGCAGACGGCCCGATCCGCCCATCGACGGGAGCGTCTGGCCCCCCGGATCCACGACGGGCGGTGACTCGTACTCGCGGAAGAAAAGGTGCCGGCTCAAGTCGAGCGCACCGAGGGTGCCGCTCGTGCCGTCCGAGCGCGTGAAGCTGGCACGGGCAAGCAGGCGGTTGCCGCCTTCCAACGCCCTCCCGTCCGCCACGGCGGCAAGGCCGAGCGACGCGATGCCGGTCTCCCCGAGAGTCTGCAGCTCGAACGGCTCGGACACGCCGTTCACGTTGGCATCCCGCCACAGGCGCAGATCGGCGAAGCGCGCGCCACCCGTTTCGCCCTGCGCGACGAGCCCGTCGCCATCGACGTCCCGCGCGATCCGCCAGGCCTCGTACGCGGCGTCGGAAGCGTCCACCCTCCCGTCGCGATTGGTGTCGAGGGGCGCGAGGGCCGCGAACCCGTCGCGAGCGAGGGAGCCGTCGGCGAGACGCGTATCGATGCCGAAGAGCTCGGCGCCGGAGCCGATCAGTCCGTCGCCGTCGCGGTCGAGCACGAGCCAGGCGTCGCCCGGCCCGGCGAGCCAGCCGGTGCCGTTGCGCACCCCGTTGCCGTCGTGATCGAAGAGCACCGTGGAGGCCCCGAGGTTCCCCACCGTGCGGAAGCCGTCGCCGTCGAGGTCGAGCGCGAGCGGATCGGAGCGGTCGATCCAGGTGAGCGCCTTCACCATGAGCTCGGCCACCCGGGCCGAGACGCTGGTGTCCGCCTTCGGCCGGCGGCTCTTCAGCGTCATGAGCGGGATGCCGAGGTCGGGGCGACCGGTCACTTCGGTCGAGGTCCCGTCGGCGAGAGTGATGGTTTTATGTCCCGGAACGGCTGCCGTCGGCGCGGTGATGATGAGCGGCGCGGCGTTCTGCGCGGCAGCGTCCGCCGTGGCATAGACATAGATCGCCCCGGTACCGCTCTCCCAGTAGCGGAAGCCATCCGATCCGGTGAAGTAGGGCTCGCCTTCGCGCCGATACCCGCCGCTGAGCTGGAGCCGGTCCTTGCCCACGTAGACGATCCCGCCGCGCGGCGCCTCGGGATCGTCCGTGACGCGGTCGCCGAAATCCACGTGGAACGTGTCGTAGCCGCGGCCGCCGTCGAGCGCATCGCCGCCGTGGGCATCGACGCCGAAGAGCACGTCGTCGCCGCCGCCGCCGAACAGGAGGTCCGCGTCGGGGCCGCCTTCGAGGTAGTCGTCTCCGTCATGGCCTTGAAGCGTGTCGGCACCCTCCCACCCGAAGAGTTGGTCGCTCCGGGTGCCGCCGCGCAGCGCGTCCGCCGACGGGCTCCCGAAGCCGACGCGTTCCGCCGCCCCCGTCTGCACGAGACGCTCGGCGGCGGCGAGGATCTCGGCCTCCCGGCGCTCCCCGCCGTACTCGTCGGCGCCGATGAACGGTGCGCGTGCCGCTGAGCTTCCGACGACCGCCCCCGCCACGCGCCGCGTCCGCCCGTCGTCCGCCACGAACGTGGCGTCGTACATCGTCGGCTCGGACTCGGGGCGCCAGACGTGGGTCATGTCCTCGATGTTCCGCTCCGCGAGCGCCGCGACCATCCGCGCTCGCGCCTCGAGGAACGGTTCGGTCAGACCCTCTCCGGTCACCGGATCGAAGAGGTCGTACCGGCCATCGGCGTTAACGGCTTCGTAGAGGCTCGAGTCACCGAGCAGGACGAAAGGGTTCAGGTTAGCCAAGGCATAGCGGTACGCGGCTCCGATTTCATCGCGCTGCTTCGCAGATGCGAGAAGCGACTGCCAGTCGCTTCCGCGATAACTTGTCGAGAACGACTTGATGGTCGTATTGATCGGTAGCACGTCGTCCGGAACCCACTCCATCGCAGCGATGGGGACGATCGTGAAGGTCCTGCCTGCCGCCGCCGATTCGATGGAGGACAGGGCCTGATAAAAGGCTTCCCGGTTGCCGAGGTGCCCGAAGCCGTCGGGCGAATAGTCCACCGGAAGATCACCGAGATCCGGGACAAAGATTCGCCCGAGCGCGACGGTCAGGGTTTCGAGAGTGTTCGCGTCACTCGTAGCGCGCTCGTAGCTCGCCCGGAAGTTTCCCCGAAGATTCGAGGCCGCGGCGAGGATCGTCTCGATCCCGTGCTGCGTGATGTTCGGGTCGAGCCTTCGCAGGAAGCCCATGAGGGCCAGGCTGTCCGCGAGCAGCGTGATACTGTGCGTGCGCCCGAAGTCCCCGTCTCGCGGCGCGCCACCCAACGGGGCATTCGAGCCGTGATAGATGTCGCTCTGGTCCTCGATGAAGATCCTGTCTTTCGCGGCCAGCGTAAGCGGCGTGATACCCGAGTTGGTGACCACGGTCTCGTCGTTCCGCGCACCCATCCCATAGATGTAATCGACCTTCCCGTCGATCAGCGGGATGCCTTGATCCGGCGGCGCGATGCCGAGCGCGATCGAACCCGATGTGAAGGACTCGAGCACGTAGCGCGCCCACCGAATGCGCGGATGGAGGTACGCGTTCTGCCGGCCGGACCAGTTCAGCTCGTCGGCCTCGATGGCGGCCCGGTAGCTTGCGTAGGCAGGGTTGGGTTCGGGATCTGCTGGCGACGACCACGGCGTGGGCTCGGCGATGAGTCCGCGCGTGATCGCCGCATGCGGGTCGGCCACGATCGCATCGAAGTGATCGATCAGCGCCGCGATGTCCTGGATGGGCGAACGCGCTTCGATCCGCCCCCGCCCGGCGGCGTTGAAGAGATACGTACGCTTGACGTCCTCCGTGTGCAGCTCGGTGAAGACCGTGGCGAGATGGCCTCCGAGGGAGTAGCCGGTTACGTAGATCCCCTCGCCCGCCGGCAGCAGCGGTCGGAGAACCGTGCCATCGACGTCCACCCCGCCGTTCCTGAGAAGCCTGTAATAGCGCTCCATGGCGGAGAGCTGCGCGAAGGCGAAGCCGTCGAACGCGATCTGCTTGTCCGCGCCTGGAACCGCCCCGACGCCGACGTCGCGTTCGTAGTCACCCCCGAAGATCTGCTCGTGGAACTCGGTGCTGCGCAAGGCGAGCGTGTATTCGCCGGTGTGCACGTTCTGGAGCAGCGTCGCCGAGAAACCCGAGGCGTCGTTCGCGTGCTGGTGCACGATCCGCCAGTTCTCGAGGAAGTAGCGCGCCTGCGACGCCGTGAGCCGCGTCGCCCCGGGAAGAACCCCCTGTTCCGGATCGGGCGCGTAGCGCCCCAGCAGCGCGTTGGGCCGCTCCACCCCGTCCACCCACACCGTGGGCGAGAAGTTGTTGTTGCCGAGCAGGAGGCGACGAATGACCTCGCCGGGTCTGCCAAGGTCGATGCTGTCGAAGTAGCACTCGGCGGCCATCTGCTGCAGCGCGAAGTCGTACCAGATCTCGAATGGGTTCTTTGCGGCAGGCATAGCGCCTCCCAATTAATCCTTGTACTCCACCTCGGGGATCAGAAACTTATTGATGAACCAGAGACTGAAATCCATGTCCTTGTTGCGGTTCCGGATCTGCCCGATGCCTGGCATCAGCGCATACTCCGGACAGACGTTGCCGTGAAACCAGTTCACGGGCTTGCCCGCCTGGATCGAGCCCAGGATGAAACCGCGGCGCAGCGCGAGGATCTCGCCGGTCCTGAGATCGACCACCGCGAGCTCGCCCCCGGCCACCCCGACCTCCCGGTCGTGCGGGCGCCGGATGCCGCGCCAGGTCCAGCCGGAGCGGCTCTCGAGACGGTCGACGTAGTCCATGCG
>JAOAEA010000049.1 GCA_026417035.1 Burkholderiales bacterium | reverse complement strand
CCTGTTCGTTGCTCATGGGACGGCTGCCCAAGTCGAAGCGGGCGGCCGTCGTCCGGGGGCGCTTAGGCGCCCGGCTTCGGCCAGAGGGCGAGCACGACGACGATGCCGACGGCGAAGAGTGCCGCGGACACGACCAGGCCGTAGCGTTTGACACGCCGGCGCGCGGCCTCGTCGGCCTCCCGCTCCTCGGCCATCAGGCGCGCGATGCGCTCCCACTTCTCGGTGGCCGGGTCCGCGCGCGCCGCCGGATTGTCCCAGCCGAGGACCGTGGGCTGATCGAGCGGCACGGCCGCGCCCGGCTTCGCGTTCGCGGCGGGGTGATCCCAGCCGAGCACGGTCGGCTGATCGAGGCGGGTCGAAGCCCGGGCGGACTTGGGGGCCGGCGACCGCGCGGGCGCACTCCCCTTGGCGTCCGGGGCGCGGCCCGCGTCGCCGGCGCGCTTCGCCGCCGCCTCGCGGCGTGCGGCTTCGAGGAACGCGCGCTCCTTCTCCGAAAGCTGGTCGGTCGCCATGTCGCTGTCTCCTTGACCGAGCGCCGTGGTGGGCGCGAGTCGCGTGATTCTCACCCCGCCGTGGCCTGCAGGCGAGGGAAGCCGTCACGGAAAGCGGAGCGGCCGCGCGCTTTCAGGCGAGCGTCGCCGGCGGCCGGCGGCTGCCCGCGCGGGTCGCCTGCTCGAATGCGTGCGCGAGGGCGAGCACCCCCATGTCGTCGCGATAGCGGCCCACGAGCTGCAGCCCGACCGGCAGCCCGTCCGGCGTGAAGGCAGCCGGGACCGAAACGGCCGGATGGGCGATCACGCTCACGTAGTAGCAGCTCTTCATCCAGTCGATGTAGTTCGTGAAGCGCTCGCCCTCGATCTCGGTCGGGTATTCGACCTCCACGGGGAAAGGCACGGTCTGGCTCACCGGGCAGGCGAGGAACGCGTAGCGCTCGAAGAACCGCACGAGGCGCTCGAAGATCTCGGTGCGCCGCGCCTCGGCGCGCGCGACGTCGAGCGCCGAGAGCCTGAGGCCCGCCTCGATGTTCCACACGACGGTCGCCTTGAGCTCGCCGCGGTGCGTGTCGAGCAGCGTCGCGTGGCTCTGCGCGAAGCGGTGCGCGCGCAGCGCGTGGAAGACCTCCGCGGCGCCGGAGAAATCCGGATCGGCGTCCTCGACGACGCAGCCGAGATCCGCCAACGTGCGGCGCGCGGGCTCGAGCGCGGCGGTGACGGCGCGCTCCACCGGCAGGCCGCCGAGGGTGGGGCTCCAGGCGACGCGCACCCCGCGGAAGCTCCGCTCGAGCGGCGCGAGGAACGCTTCGCCCGCCTCGGGCCACGACGTCGGCACGCGCGCGTCCGGGCCGGCGATCGCCGCCATCATGAGCGCCGCGTCGCGCACCGTGCGCGCCATCGGCCCGAGCGTCGCGAGCGTGTCCCAGGCGTTCGTGCCCGGCCAGTTCGGCACGCGTCCCGGCGTGGGCCGGAAGCCGACGACGTTGCAGAAGCTCGCCGGGTTGCGCAGGCTCGCCGCGAGATCCGAGCCGTCCGCGACCGGCACGAAGCCGCACGCGACCGCGACCGCAGCGCCGCCGCTCGAGCCGCCGCAGGTGCGCGCGAGGTCGTACGGGTTGCGGGTCGCGCCGAACACCGCGTTGAAGGTCTGCGAGCCGGCGCCGAATTCGGGCGTGTTGGTCTTGCCGAGCACGATCGCGCCCGCGGCCTTCATGCGCGTGACGATCAGGGCATCCACGGCCGGCACGTGGTCGCGGTAGACGGGCGAGCCCATGGTCGTGCGCATGCCCGCGGTGGGGACGAGGTCCTTGACCGCGGTGGGCAGGCCGAAGAGCACGCCGCGCGCCGCGCCGCGCGCGAGCGCCGCGTCGGCAGCCCGGGCGCCGGCGCGCGCGCCCTCGGGGTCGAAGGTCACGATGGCGTTCACCGCGGGGTTCACCCGCTCGATGCGCGCGATGTGCGCGTCCATCACCTCGAGCGCCGACACCTCGCGCGCGGCGATCATCCGGGCGAGGTCCGCGGCATCGAGGCCGACGAGCTCCGTGGCGGCGGTCATGTGAGCACGACGTCGAACTGTTCCTGCGGGTAGCTCGTTTCGACCGCGAGCGAGATCGGCCGGCCGATGAAGTCGCCGAGCATCGCGAGCGACTGCGACTCCTCCTCGAGGAAGAGGTCGATCACCGGCTGCGAGGCGAGGATGCGGAACTCGCGCGCGTCGCGGAACTGCCGCGCCTCGCGCAGGATCTCGCGCAGGATCTCGTAGCAGACGGTGCGCGCGGTCTTGACCTCGCCGCGCCCCTGGCAGGTCGGGCAGGGCTCGCACAGCACGTGCGCGAGGCTCTCGCGGGTGCGCTTGCGCGTCATCTCCACGAGCCCGAGCTGGGTGAAGCCGCTCACCGTCATGCGCGTGCGGTCCTTGGCGAGCGCCTTGCCGAACTCGGCGAGCACGGCGGCGCGGTGCGCCTCGTTCTCCATGTCGATGAAGTCGACGATGATGATTCCGCCCAGGTTGCGCAGGCGCAGCTGGCGCGCGATCGCCTGCGCCGCCTCGAGGTTGGTCTTGAAGATGGTGTCGTCGAAGTTGCGCACGCCGACGAAGCCGCCGGTGTTCACGTCCACCGTGGTCATCGCCTCGGTCTGGTCGATGATCAGGTAGCCGCCGCTCTTCAGGTCCACCCGCCGCGCGAGCGCCTTCTCGATCTCGGCCTCGATGTTGTAGAGGTCGAAGAGCGGCCGCTCGCCGGCGTAGTGCTCGAGCTTGCCGGCGACGGGCTGCACGTAGTCGCGCGCGAACGCGGCGAGCTTGGCGAAGTTCTCGCGCGAGTCGACGAGGATGCGGCCGGTCTGCTCGCCGGCGAGGTCGCGCAGCACGCGCTGCGCGAGCGACAGGTCCTGGTAGAGCAGCGACGGCGCGGCGGCGGTCGCCGCGCGCGCCTGGATGTCCTGCCACAGCCGGCGCAGGTAGTGCACGTCGGCGGCGAGCTCCGACTCGCTCGCGGCCTCGGCCATGGTGCGGATGATGAAGCCGCCGCGCTCGTCGGGCGGCAGCTCGCGCGCGAGTTTCTCGCGCAGCGTCCTGCGCTCGGCCTCGTCCTCGATGCGCTGGGAGATGCCGATGTGCGGGTCGTGCGGCAGATAGACGAGCATCCGCCCGGCGATCGAGATCTGCGTCGAGAGCCGCGCACCCTTGGTGCCGATCGGGTCCTTCACCACCTGCACCATGAGCGGCTGGCCCTCGGCGAGGATCTTCTCGATCGGCCGCTGGCCGTCGCCGTTGCCGCGCTCCTCCCAGATGTCGGCGACGTGCAGGAACGCCGCGCGCTCGAGGCCGATCTCGACGAAGGCCGACTGCATGCCGGGCAGCACCCGCGCCACCCGGCCCATGTAGATGTTCCCCACGAGGCCGCGGCTCGCGGTGCGCTCGATGTGGAGCTCCTGCGCGACGCCGTTCTCGACGACGGCGACGCGCGTCTCCTGCGGCGTGACGTTGACGAGGATGTCCTCGGCCATCGTTCGTGCCGGGGCGCCCTACGGGCGCGCGAGCTTCGCGACGAGGCGCGCCGTCTCGTAGAGCGGCAGGCCCATGACGCCCGAATAGCTGCCGAGGATCTCGGGGATGAACGCGGCGGCGCGGCCCTGGATCGCGTAGGCGCCCGCCTTGTCGAGCGCCTCGCCGGACTCGACGTACTGCGCGATCTCCGCCTCCGAGAGCGCCGCGAAGCGCACCAGCGTCTCGCTCATCGCGAAGTCGAAGAGGTCCTCGTAGCGGATCGCGACGCCGGTGAGCACGCGGTGCTCGCGCCCCGAGAGCGCGCGCAGCATCGCGGCGGCGTCGGCGCGGTTGGCGGGCTTGCCGAAGATGCGGCTGCCGAGGCATACCTCGGTGTCGGCGGCGAGCACCGGGTGGCGCGGCAGCCCGCGCTGCTGCACGCGCAGCCAGCCGGTGTCGGCCTTCTCGCGCGTGACGCGGCGCACGTAGTCCTCCGGGCGCTCGCCCGGGTGCGGCGCCTCGTCCACGTCGGCGCCGCGGCCGAAGTGCTCGCGGAAGAGCAGCACCTCGAAGTTGACGCCGATCTGCTTCAGCAGCTCGCGGCGGCGCGGGCTGCGGGAAGCGAGGTAGATGCGTGGCGATCCGGGGAGCACGGGTTCGCTGGGCGAGGGCTATTCGCGATGGTAGGGATGGCCCGCGAGTATGGACGAAGCGCGGTAGAGCTGCTCGGCGAGGAGCACCCGGGCGAGGCCGTGCGGCAGCGTGAGGCTCGAGAGCCGCAGCGTCGCGTCGGCGGCCGCTTTCACCTCCGCCGCGAGGCCGTCGGGACCACCGATCAGGAACGCCACGTCGCGCCCCCCTTCGCGCCATCGCGACACGAGCTTCGCGAGTTCCCGGGTCGTCACGTCGCGGCCGCGCTCGTCGAGCGCGACGCGCACCGCGCCGCGGGGCAGCGCCGCCGCGATGCGCTTCGCCTCTGCGGCGAGGAGCGCCGCCACGGGTTTGCCTTGGGGGCGCGGCTCGGCGCGCACCGCGACGAGTTCGAGACGCGCCTCGCGCGGCAGCCGCGCCGCGTACTGTGCGAACGCCTCGTCCACCCAACGCGGCTGGCCGGCGCCGACGGCGACGACCACGAACCGCATCAGGCGCTGGCCCCGGCCTCGGCCGTGCGCTTGCGCGCCGCGCGCCTGCGCGGGGCGGGCGCGCCCCAGAGCTCCTCCAGGTTGTAGAACTCGCGCGTCGCGGGCTGCATGATGTGCACGATGATGTCGCCCGCATCGACGAGGACCCAGTCGCCCGACTCCTCCCCTTCCACGCCCTGGATCGACGCGCCGGCCGCCTTCAGCTTCTCGCGCAGGTTGTTGGCGAGCGCCTTGGTCTGGCGCGCCGATTCCGCGGTGGCGATGATCACGCGGTCGAAGAGCGACGTCAGGTGACGCACGTCGAACACCTCGATGTCGCGCGCCTTGATGTCCTCGAGCGCGGACACCGCCACCTTCTGCATTTTCCGGATATCCATCAGTGCGAGCTTCTCTCCTCCCGGTAAAGGGCGTTCGCCTCAATATACGCGAGGACCTCGCGCGGTAGCAAATAGCGCACCGAACGCCCCGCCGCGAGGCGGCGGCGGATGTCGGAGGCCGAGATCGCGAGGGCCGTCATCGGGAACGTCGCGATGCGGCCGGCTGCGGAACCGGCGAGCGCGTCCGCCCCGCCCGCGCGCCGCGCGAGCTCCGCGGCCACCTCGGGCGCGAGCGACTCGGCCGCGAGCCGATAACCGGCGCGCTCGCCCACGGCGAAGTGCGCGAGCTCGAGCACCTCCCGCCAGCGGCGCCAGGTGTGCAGCGCGGCGAGCTGGTCGGTGCCGATCACGAACACGATCGGCCGCGCGGGTCCGAGCTCGGCCCGCAGCCGCGCGAGCGTGTCGATCGTGAATCCGGGCGTTTCCGATACCGCCTCGGCCGCGTCGAGCTCGAAGCGCGCGTTGTCCGCGATCGCCATGCGCACCATCGCGAGGCGGTGGCTCGCGGGCGTGCGCGGCGCCGCGCGGTGCCCCGGGTTGCCCGACGGGACCCAGCGCACCCGCGCGAGCCCCAGCGCGTCGGCCGCCTCTTCCGCGAGGCGCAGGTGCGCGAGGTGCACCGGGTCGAAGGTGCCGCCCATGATGCCGAGCGGTTTCACGCCTTGCGCTCCGCAGCGACGGCAAGGGAATCGACGCGCCGCATCGCCGCGCTCGCGAAGAGCGCCGGATCCGCGAGCCACTCGAGCAACATCGGGGTGGCGTCGACGCCCCAGAAGAGCTCGCCGCCGGCGACGAAGGTCGGCACGCCGAAAACCCCTGCCGCGATCGCTTCGTCGACGTTCGCGCGCAAGGCGGCCTTCGCCGCCGCATCGGGCGAATCCGCATCGCCGACCCCCAGCCGGTCGCACAGCTCGCGCCATTCGTCCGCGGGCGAGCGGCCTTCCTTCCAGATGAACTCGTAGATCGTGCGCACCGTCTCGTAGGTCGCGCCGAGCGCGACGGCGAGCCGCAGCGCGTGCAGCGGGTTGAACGGATGCGCCGGCGGAAAGCGCAGCGGCACGCCGCGGCGGGCGGCGTCCCACACGCAATAGCGGTAGGTGTGGCGCCGCTTGGTGGGAAGCTCCGCCGGGCCCTTGTGCCCCCAGTGCGCGAGGAGGCCCGCGAAGAGCACCGGCTTCAGCGTCACCTCCGGCCGGCGCACGAGCTCGGGATACGCCGCGAACTGGAGGTAGGAGAACGGCGAGACGAAGTCGAAGTACCAGACGATCGGGGGCGCGCTCATCGGCCGGGCGCCTGCGGGGCGATGCGCGGCGCGCGCCGCACGGAAGGGGGCGAAGGCACTCGCGTGCCGGACGCCGCCGCGGAGCCGCGCACGCGCCGTGGCGCGCCGCGCCGTTCGGTCACGCCCCTCAGCGCCGCACCTCGCCGTGCCCGAAGACGACGTACTTCTGCGACGTGAGCCCTTCGAGCCCCACCGGGCCGCGGGCGTGCAGCTTGTCGGTCGAGATGCCGATCTCGGCGCCGAGGCCGTACTCGAAGCCGTCGGCGAAGCGCGTCGAGGCGTTCACCATCACCGAGGCGGAATCCACTTCGCGCAGGAACCGGTCGGCGTGCGCCTTGTTCTCGGTGACGATGGCGTCGGTGTGCGCCGATCCGTATCTCGCGATGTGGTCCATCGCCTCGTCGAGATCCTTGACGACGCGCACGGCGAGGATCGGCGCGAGGTATTCGGTGGTCCAGTCGGCTTCGGTCGCCGGCTCGATCTTCGGCGGGTTGCCGGCGAGCGCCTTGCGGATGATCGCGGCGGACGCGTCGTCGCAGCGCAGCTCCACGCCCTTGTCGCGGTAGATCTCGGCGAGCTTGGGCAGCACTCGCGGCGCGACGCTCGCGGCGACGAGCAGCGTTTCCATGGTGTTGCACGTGCCGTAGCGCTGCGTCTTCGCGTTGTCGGCGATGCGCACCGCCTTCTCGAGGTCGGCGTCCTCGTCGATGAAGACGTGGCACACGCCGTCGAGGTGCTTGATCATGGGGATGCGCGACTCGGCCATGATGCGCTCGATGAGCGACTTGCCGCCGCGCGGCACGATGATGTCCACGTACTCGTTCATGCGCAGCAGCTCCCCCACGGCGGCGCGGTCGGTCGTTTCCACCACCTGCACCGCGTCCTCGGGCAGCCCCGCCACCGCGAGCCCCTCGCGCACGCAGGCCGCGATCGCCTGGTTCGAGCGGATCGCTTCCTTGCCGCCGCGCAGGATGACGGCGTTGCCCGACTTGAGGCAGAGCGCGGCCGCGTCGGCGGTCACGTTCGGGCGGGACTCGTAGATGATGCCGATCACGCCGAGCGGCACGCGCATGCGTCCGACGCGGATCCCGGTAGGGCGCTCGCGCAGCTCGGTGATCTCGCCGACCGGATCCGGGAGCGCTGCGACCTGCTCGACGCCTTCGGCCATCGACTCGACCGACTTCGGCGTGAGCGCGAGCCGGTCGATCATCGCCGCGTCGAGGCCGTCGGCCCGCGCCCGCGCGACGTCCTCGGCGTTCGCGGCGAGGATCCTCGCGGCGTCGCGCCGGATCGCCGCCGCGATCGCGGCGAGCGCCCGGTTCTTGGTGGCGGTGTCCGCTTTCGCGACGAGCCGCGACGCGGCGCGCGCGCGCCGGCCGAGATCGTGCATGTAGGTCATGACGTCCACGGGCGAATCCTACGTCAAAATCACCGGATCGAAGGGTTCGCCGCGGAGGACGCCGAGGCCTCGAGGGCTTCGTGCTGCACCCTTCGGGAGCCCGCGGCGCCGACCGCTGAAGGCATGCCCGGCGGCCCTCTGCGCGTCAGGCGCTCCTGGGGTTGCAGCATCGAGCTCGACGCGCCCACCGCGCGAGGACACGGAGGGCGCCGACGCCAGCGGGTCTCGGGCGGTCCGACGGCTGTCGTCCCGGTGTCGAGCCGCGGCCGTCGGAGCGATTCTCGGCGGTCCTCTGCGTCGAAGCCTCAGGCGAACCGCAATCCCAGCGCGAGCAGCTCGTCCCACACGTCGCCCTTCGCCAGGCCCTTCGCCATGCGGTCGATGCGCGCGCAGTGCTCGAGCGCGTCGGCGACCGCCGCCGGGGAGAGCCGCTTCGCGGCGCGCGCGAGCAGCCGCTGCCGCGCCTCGTTCCAGATGCGCAGCTCGCGGAAGAGCTCCGCCGCCGGGCGTGCGCCGGCGCGCTGCAGGCGCGCGGCGGCGCGCACGTCCTCGCTCATGACCCACAGCACCCGCGGTGGCGCCTCGCCCTCGCCCTCGAGGCTCGCGAGGATGCGCGCGAGACGCACGCGGTCGCCGGCGAGCATCGCCTCGGAGAGCTGCGCGACGTCGTAGCGCGCGACGTCGAGCACCGCTTCGCGCACGTCGTCGAACGAGAGCTCCCCGGGCGGGTAGAGGAGCGCGAGCTTCTGGATCTCCTGATGCGCGGCGAGGAGGTTGCCCTCCACGCTGTCGGCGATGAAGTCGAGGGCCTCCTGCGCCGCGCGCTGCTTCTGGCGCGCGAGTCGCGCCGCGATCCACTCCGGCAGCCGCGAGCGCTCGACCGGGAAGACGTTCACCACCACACCGGCCGCACCGAGCGCGCCGAACCATGCCGACCCCTGGCCGGCCTTGTCGAGCCGCGGCAGCGAGACGATGGTGACCGTGTCCCCGGGCGGGCGCGCGCAATAGGCCTGGATCGCGGCGGCCCCGTCGGTGCCCGGCTTGCCGGACGGGATGCGCAACTCGACGATGCGCCGGTCGCCGAACAGCGACAGCGACGCCGCGGCCGCGCCGAGCGCGCCCCAGTCGAAACCGCGCTCCGCCGCGAGCACGACGCGCTCGCTGTGGCCCGCCGCGCGCGCCCGGGCGCGGATGGCGTCGGCCGCCTCGAGCGAGAGGAGCGGCTCGTCGCCGTGGACGACGTAGAGCGGCGCGAGCGTCCTGGCGAGGTGGGCGTCGAGCTCGGTGGCGCGCAGTTGCATCGGCTCAAGGCGGGGGCTTCACGACGAAGACACGAAAGCACGAAGCGCAAGGATCGTCCGGCCGCGGCTGCCACGAGAGGGCGGGCGCGCTCGGTTGGTCCGCGCCGGAGCGCTCTCGACCGGGTGTCCTCGTGCCTTCGTGGCAGACGCTCCGAGCGGCCCTCAATCGAAGATGAAGTCCGGCGCCTTGTAGGGCGGGATCTCCTCTTCGGCCGGCCGCAGGCGCGCCGAGGACAGGCGGCGGATGATCTGCGCCACCGCGTCGCGCTGCATGTCGTTGTAGAGCAGCGCCTCCTCGCTCTCCTTCGCGAGCACCTGGTCGTTGAAGGTGATGTCCCGGCGCAGCAGCACCTCGCTCGAGGGCACGAATTCGGCGCCCTTGCCGTCGATCACGCGGAAGGTCACGCGGTAGCGCAGCGTGTACTCGCGCACCCGGCCCTGCGAGTTGAGCGAGAGGATCACCTTGTCGCGCGTCTCGCCGGTGATGAGCAGGATCGCCTCCGCCTCCTTCGGATCCTCGACCACCTTCGCGTTGGTGCCGGCGGTGATGTTGCGCGCGACGCTCACACCGAGCGTGGACGGCGGCGTGACCGCGATCGTCTTGAACGGCAGCGCGGCCTCGCCGCGCAGCCGGAAGCCGCAGCCGGCCACCAGGACGCACAGGCCGGCGACCGCGGCGAGACGTGCGGCGACCGCGGCGAGACGTGCGGCGGCCGCCAGGCGCGGTCCGGGAGTGGCCGATGCCATGGGCGCGAGCCTACACCACGACGTTCACGAGCCGCCCGGGCACCACCACTACCTTCTTCGGGGGCGCGCCGTTGGTGTGCCGGCGCACGACCTCGCTCGCGAGCGCGAGCGACTCGATCGCCGCCCGGTCGGCCGCACGCGGCGCGCGCAGGTGGCCGCGGAGCTTGCCGTTCACCTGCACGACCAGCTCCACCTCGTCGGTCTCGAGCGCCGCGCCGTCCACTTCCGGCCAGCGCGCGTCGATGAGGTCACCGGCGTAGCCGAGACCCTGCCAGAGCGCGTGCGCGATGTGCGGCGTGACCGGCGACAGGACGCGCAGCAGGATGGCGATGCCCTCGTGCAGCACCTGCGCGGATGCCGCGCGGTCGCGCGGCAGCGCCGCGAGCGCGTTGAAGATCTTCATCGCCGCCGAGGCGACGGTGTTGAACTGCTGCCGCTCGAGGTCGTAGGTGGCCTGCTTCAGATTCGCGTGGACCTCGCGGCGGGCCGCGGCGAGCCCGGGCTCGCCGCGGGCGAATTCGGCGGGCCAGGCATGGCCGTCGCAGGCGCCGCCGCGGCGCTGCGACTCGGCGAGGACGAGACCCTGCACTTCGGCGGCGAAGCTCCACACGCGGCGCAGGAAGCGCGCCGCGCCCTCGACCCCGGAGTCCGACCACTCGAGCGTCTGCTCCGGGGGGCTGGTGAAGATGATGAAGAAGCGCGCGGTGTCGGCGCCGTAGCGCTCGATGAGCGCCTGCGGATCGACGCCGTTGCGCTTGCTCTTCGACATGGTGCCGATGCCGGCGTACTCGACCGGCGCGCCGTCGGCCTTCGCCCGGGCGCGCAGGATGCGGCCCGAGGCGTCGCTGTCGATCTCGACCTCCTCCGGCGCGAAGTATTCGATGCCGCCCTTGTCGCTCTTCCGCTGGAAGATGTGGTTGAGCACCATGCCCTGCGTCAGCAGATTGGTGAACGGCTCGTCGAGCGCGAGCATCCCCAGGTCGCGCATCACCTTGGTCCAGAAGCGCGAGTAGAGCAGGTGCAGGATCGCGTGCTCGATGCCGCCGATGTACTGGTCCACCGGCAGCCAGTAGCCGACGCGCGCGTCGACCATCGTCGCCGCGTCGGGGCAGGCGTAGCGCAGGTAATACCAGGACGAGTCGACGAACGTGTCCATCGTGTCGGTCTCGCGCCGCGCCGGCCTGCCGCACCTCGGGCAGGGCGTGTTCACGAAGTCGGGGCGCTTCGCGAGCGGGTTGCCGCTGCCGTCGGGCACGCAGTCCTCGGGCAGCACCACCGGGAGCTCCGCGTCGGGCACGGGCACGTCGCCGCACGCGTCGCAGTGCACGATCGGGATCGGCGTGCCCCAGTAGCGCTGCCGCGAAATGCCCCAGTCGCGCAGGCGCCACTGCACCTGCTTGTCGCCGAGGCCCTTCGCCTTCAGGTCGGCGGCGATGGCGTCCACCGCCGCCTTGTAGTCGAGGCCGTCGTACTTGCCGGAGTTGACGCAGACGCCGTTCTCCTTGTCGGCGTACCACTCCTGCCAGGCGTCCGTGGAGAAGACCTTGCCGGGCACGGCGATCACCTGCCGGATCGGCAGGCCGTACTTCTTGGCGAAGGCGAAGTCGCGCTCGTCGTGCCCCGGCACGCCCATCACCGCGCCCTCGCCGTAGCCCATGAGCACGTAGTTCCCGACCCAGACCTGGATGCGCTCGCCGGTGAGTGGATGCGCGACGTACAGGCCCGTCGGCAGGCCTTGCTTCTCGATGGTGGCGAGGTCGGCTTCCATCACGCTGCCGCGCTTGCACTCCGCGACGAACGCCGCGACCTTCGGGTCGCGCGCCGCGGCATAGGCCGCGAGCGGATGCTCGGCCGCGACGGCGCAGAAGGTGACGCCCATGATCGTGTCGGCGCGCGTGGTGAAGACGCGCATCACCTTGCGTTCGCCGTCGAGCTCGTAGGGAAAACCGAAGTTCACGCCCTCGCTCTTGCCGATCCAGTTGGCCTGCATCAGCTTCACCCGCTCGGGCCAGCCGGGGAGCTTCTCCAGATCGCCGAGCAGCTCCTCCGCGTAGCGCGTGATGCGGAGGTAGTACATCGGGATCTCGCGCTTTTCGACCACGGCGCCGGTGCGCCAGCCGCGGCCGTCGATCACCTGCTCGTTCGCGAGCACCGTCTGGTCCACCGGGTCCCAGTTGACGACGCCGGTGTGCTTGTAGGCGATCCCCTTGTCGAGCATCCGGTTGAAGAGCCACTGGTTCCAGCGGTAGTACTCGGGCCGGCAGGTGGCGAGCTCGCGCTTCCAGTCGATCGCGAAACCGAGCGACCGCAGCTGCTGCCTCATGTAGGCGATGTTGTCGTAGGTCCACTGCGCCGGGGGCACGCCGTTCGCCATCGCGGCGTTCTCCGCGGGCAGCCCGAACGCGTCCCAGCCCATCGGCTGCAGGACGTTCTTGCCGCGCATGCGGTGGTAGCGGGTGAGCACGTCGCCGATCGTGTAGTTGCGCACGTGCCCCATGTGGAGCTTCCCCGAGGGGTAGGGGAACATCGACAGGCAGTAGTACTTCGGGCGCGCGGCGTCCTCGCGCGCGTCGAACGCGCCGGTCGCCTCCCAGTGCGCCTGGGCCTCGCGCTCGATTCGCTCGGGTTGGTACTGCGGGTCGATCGCCATCGGTGGTTCGGGCAGGGATCCGCGCTCGCCCGCGCGCTGGCGGGCTCCGCGCCGTGGTTGCACGGGAGGCCGGGCCGCGCCCTCGACGCCGCGCCCGGAAGCGCGCGATTATACCGCCCGCGCACCGCGGTTCCGTTCGCCGGCGCGTTCACGGGCCGGCGGCCGGGATCCGCGGGATGCCGCTCGCGAAGGGGGAGGCCGATGAGAGCACGGTTGGTGGCGATGGCGGCGTGGGGAGCGCTCGCGGGCGCGGCGATGGCGGCCACGACGGGCCCGGCCGCGTATGTGGAGGCGGTGCAGATGCCCGCGTGGATCGAGCGGGGCGCCTCGCGCGCGCCGCTTGCGCCGGGCATGCCCCTCGAATCGACCGACCGCGTGCGGACGGGCGCCGGCGCCCGGCTCCTCGTGAAAACGGCGGACGGCAGCGCCGTGCGCCTCGGCGAGAATGCGACGCTCGCCTTCGACGCCATCGCCCGGCCGCAGGCGCGGGACGGCGTCTTCACCGCCGCGCTGCAGGTCGTGACCGGCGCGTTCCGCTTCACGACCGCCGCGCTCGCGCGCGGGCAGAAGCGGGAGGTGAGCGTGCGCTTCGCCACGGTCACCGCCGGCATCCGCGGCACCGACCTGTGGGGCAAGTCCGCGCCCGACCGCGAGATCGTCTGCCTGATCGAAGGCCGGATCGAGGTGACGCGGCCCGGCAACCCGACGGTCGAGATGAGCGAGCCGCGCTCTTTCTACATCGCGCCGCGCGACGCGCCTTCGCTGCCGGTCGCGCGGGTCTCCGACGAGCAACTCGCCCAATGGGCCGCGGAGACCGAGGTCGAGGCGGGCAAGGGCGCGGCGCGGATCGGCGGCCGGTGGAAGGTGGTGCTCGCGTCGAGCGCGTCGCAGGAGGAGGCGCTCTCGGTCTACGGCGCGGCGCGCGCTGCCGGCTACGCGGTCGAGATCCGTCCCGCACGCTCCGGCGGGCAGCGCGTCTACGACGCCGTGATCGCGCAGTTGCCGTCGCAGGCCGAAGCGGAAGCGCTCGCGGCGAGCCTCGCCGGGCGGTTCGGCGCGGCGTCGCCCCGCGTGACGCGCTGAGCCTCGACCGCGGAAGCGTTGCCGCCCGCCGCTGCCGAGCCCGGACGGTGCGTCGCGTCGAGATAGTCGCGGCGGTGCGGCGAGCCGAGCGCGCCGGCCCGACGAGAGCGTCTTCGGCGTGGATCCGCTGCGTGTTTCGGTGCGGGCGGCCCGGCGGCGCTCATTGCCGCCGCGCGGCGAGCGCCACCTCGTCGTTCGCCGCGCGCGCCACGCTCGCGAGCCAGAGCCGCGTGCCGAGCCGCAGGAAGCGCTCGACCGCGGAGAGCGTGAGCTCGCCGATCCGGCCCTGGGTCTCGATCGCCTCGAGCGCCGGGCTCGCGGCGGGCGCCGCCGCGGGGTCGGCGACGAGCGCCGCGCCGTCGCAGCGCGCGAGCCGCAGGAAGGTCTCGAGGGCGTATTTCCAGTAATCCGGGCCGACGTTGCCGCGGCCGAAGTGGAAGTCGGCCATCAGCACGGCCTCGCCCCACAGCTCCTCGGCGCGCCCGAGGCTCAAGGCGTTGCGCCGGGCCACCCACGGAAGAATGCTCGGTGCGTGCATCACGAACTCCTTCGCGCCCGCTGGGCGCACTCGCCGGCCGCAGCGTTTTCGGCCCCGCCGGGGGCTGGGGCGCGCTGCGACCGCCGAGGCATATTGCATCGCACAATTCGAGGGGGCAACCTAGTTCCAACCGATTGATCGGCAATAGTTGACGGCCGCACCATCGGGGTGCGGCGGCGCAGCAAACCGTCGGGTGCGGGCGACGGTTCGAGCGGGCCCCGGCGCGCCGGGGGTGTCCTGGGCGCTGCTGTAGAATGCCCGCTCGCCGCCGCTCCCGAATGTCGCTTCTCGACTCCCTCAACCGCGAACAGCTCCAGGCCGTCACCCTCCCCAACCAGCACGCGCTGGTGCTGGCGGGCGCGGGGTCGGGGAAGACGAAGGTCCTCACCACGCGAATCGCGTGGCTCATCCAGACGGGCAACGTGAGCCCGCAGGGGCTGCTCGCCGTGACCTTCACGAACAAGGCCGCGAAGGAAATGCTGACGCGCATCGCGGCGATGCTGCCGATCGACACGCGCGGCATGTGGGTCGGCACCTTCCACGGCCTGTGTAACCGCATGCTGCGCGCGCACTACCGCGAGGCCGCGCTGCCGCAGCTCTTCCAGATCCTCGACACGCAGGACCAGCTCGCGCTCCTGAAGCGCGTGATGAAGGCGATGAACGTGGACGAGGACAAGTTCCCGCCGCGCCAGGTGCAGTGGTTCATCAACGCGGCCAAGGAGGAGGGGCGCCGGGCGAAGGACGTCGAGCCCTACGACGACTTCTCGCGCCGCTCGGTCGAGATCTACGCCGCCTACGAAGAGCAGTGCCAGCGCGAGGGCGCGGTCGACTTCGCGGAGCTCCTGCTGCGCTCCTACGAGCTCCTCGCCCGGAACGAGCCGCTGCGCGGCCACTACTCGGCGCGCTTCCGCCACATCCTGGTGGACGAGTTCCAGGACACGAACCGCCTGCAATACCGCTGGCTGAAGCTCCTCGCGTCGAGCGGCTCGAACGCGATCTTCGCCGTCGGCGACGACGACCAGAGTATCTACACGTTCCGCGGCGCGAACGTCGGCAACATGGACGACTTCCGGCGCGACTTCCGGGTGGAGAACGTGATCCGCCTCGAGCAGAACTACCGCTCGCACGGCAACATCCTCGACGCGGCGAACGCGCTCATCGCGCACAACCGGCGCCGGCTCGGCAAGAACCTCTGGACCGCCGCGGGCGCCGGCGAGCCCCTGCGCGTCTACGAGGCGCAGTCCGATGGCTACGAGGCGGCGTGGCTCGTCGAGGAGATCCGCGCGCTCCTCGCCGAAGGCTACGCGCTGCGCGACTGCGCGGTGCTCTACCGCTCCAACGCCCAGTCGCGCGTGATCGAGCACGCGCTCTTCTCGCAGGGCGTGCCCTACCGGGTCTACGGCGGGCTGCGGTTCTTCGAGCGGCTCGAGGTGAAGCACGCGCTCGCTTACCTGCGGCTGCTCGCGAGCCCGGACGACGACGGCGCGTTCCTGCGCGTGGTGAACTTCCCGACGCGCGGCATCGGCGCGCGGTCGATCGAGGCGCTCCAGGACGCGGCGAGGGGCGAGGGCACGAGCCTGTGGCAGGCCGCGGCGAGGCTCTCCGGCAAGGCGGGCACCGCCGTCGGCGCCTTCGTGCGACTCGTAGCGTCGATGCGCGCCGCGACCGCCGGGCTGCCGCTTGCGGAGGCCGTCGGGCACGTCGTCCACGCGAGCGGGTTGCTCGACCACTACAAGGCCGAGAAGGACGGCGCCGACCGCGTCGAGAACCTCGAGGAACTCGTCAACGCGGCGGCCGCGTTCGCGCAGGACGAGGCGGGTTTCGCCGCGCCGCCGGCCGAGGGCGGCGAGCCGGCTGCCCAGGACCCGCTCGCCGCGTTCCTCGCGCACGCCGCGCTCGAGTCGGGCGAGAACCAGGCGGGCGAGGGCGTCGACGCGGTGCAGCTGATGACGGTCCACTCGGCGAAGGGCCTGGAGTTCCACGCGGTGTTCATCACCGGCCTCGAGGAAGGGCTCTTCCCGCACGAGCAGAGCGCGGCCGAGGACGACGGCCTCGAGGAGGAGCGGCGCCTGATGTACGTCGCGATGACGCGCGCCCGCACGCGGCTGTATCTCTCCTACTCGCAGACGCGGCTGCTGCACGGCCAGACGCGCTACAACGTCGCGAGCCGGTTCCTCGACGAGATCCCGAAGGGCCTCGTCAAGTGGCTCGCCCCGCGCGCGGGCTACGGGATGCGCCCCGGCCGGCTCGACGACAAGGCCTGGTCCGCGGCCGAGCCGCCGGCGCGCTACGCCGCGAAGGCGGCGCCCCCCGCCGGGCTGCCGTTTCGCATCGGCCAGAGCGTCGTGCACCCGAAGTTCGGCGAGGGCGTCGTCGTCAACGCCGCAGGCCAGGGCGCGGACGCGCGGCTCATGATCAACTTCGGGCGCCACGGCATGAAGGAGCTCCTGCTCGCCTACGCGAAGCTCGAGGCCGCCTGACGGCGAAAATCGCGCACGCGCGCCCGGCGCGCCGCGCTCGGAAGGAACCGGCGGCGCCGTCCGCCACCACGCAAGGGAGAAGGGAATGAGGAAGGTCGGACACGTCGTCGTCCCGTTCGTCGCCGCCGCCGCGCTCGCGCTCACGGGCGGCGCCTGCGCCCAGACGGCCGCGAAGCCGGAGTACAAGCCCGAGGTCGGCCAGCCGGGCAAGGACGTCGTGTGGGTGCCGACGCCGCCGGAGCTCGTCGAGAAGATGCTCGACATGGCGAAGGTCGGGCCGAACGACATCGTGTTCGACCTCGGCTCGGGCGACGGGCGCATCGCGATCGCCGCGGCCAAGCGCGGCGCGCGCACCAAGGGCGTCGAGTACAACCCCGACATGGTCGAGCTCTCGCGTGCCAACGCCCGCAAGGCCGGGATGTCGGACAAGGTCGAGTTCGTCCGCGGCGACATCTTCGAGACCGACTTCTCGGGCGCGACCGTGGTGACCATGTACCTGCTGCCGCACCTCAACATGAAGCTCCGTCCCACCATCCTCAGGATGAAGCCCGGCACGCGCGTCGTGTCGCACGCCTTCACGATGGAGGACTGGGAGGCCGACCAGATCGCGGCGGTCGAGGGCCGCGACGCCTATCTCTGGATCGTGCCGGCGCAGATCGGCGGCAACTGGCGGCTCGCCCACAAGGCGGGAGGCGGCGAGGAGACGATCGACCTCGCCCTCGTCCAGAAATTCCAGCGCTTCTCCGGGGAGGCGAGGCGCGCCGGCAACGCCGCGCCGATCGCCGACGGCCGGCTCGACGGCGAGCAGGTGCGCTTCTCGTTCACCGGCGCCGACGGCGTGAAGCGCGAGTTCGCCGGCCGGGTCCGCGGGGACCGCATCGACGGGACGACGACGCTGCAGACCGGCGCGACCGTGCCCTTCACCGCGACGCGCGCGAAGTAGGGAACGCGCCGCGCACCGGCGCCCGCGCGCGGCCCGCGCCGCGCTAAGGCTGCCGCGGCGGCACCACCCAGAGGTAGATCTTGCGCCCGGCCACGGTCGCCTCGCGGTCGGGCTTCCAGCTGCCCATGTCGAACTGGTGCGACACGATGCGCGCGCCGGGCCTGAGCTCCGCCAGCAGCTTGGGCGCGAGCTTGCGGTTGAGCTCGGGCAGCAGGTAGAGCGTCACCACGGTCGCGTCGCGCAGGTCGGCCGCGAAGAGGTCCTCGTTGCGGAAGCGCACGAGCTTCTTCACGCCGGCCGCCTTCGCGTTGTCGATCGCCTCCTGCACCCGTTCCGGGTCGATGTCGATGCCGGTGCCGCGCGTGCCGTAGCGCTGCGCGGCGGTGATCACGATGCGCCCGTCGCCGGAGCCGAGGTCGAAGAGCACGTCGTCCCGGGTCACGTTCGCCATGCGCAGCATCGCGTCCACGACCTCCTGCGGCGTCGGCACGAAGATGACGTCCGGCATGCGCAGCGGCCGGGCTGCCGTCGCCTCGTCCGCCAACGGGACGCCCGCGCGGGTCTGCGCGAAGGCGGCGCCCGCGAGCGCGGCCGCGGCGAGGAGGGCGGCGAGGCGGGCTGCGGTGCGCGGCATGGGTCGGCGGGGCGGGTGAAGCGACTATACGGAGAATCGCGCGTGCCGCGAAAGGATCAGTTCACGAGCGCGAGCGCGGGGACGAGGGCGAGGTAGCGCGCGAGCCGGCCCGCGGCCTGGAACGCGAGGGCCCCGGCCCAGCCGACCTTGAGCCACCCCGCGGCGAGCACGAGCGCGTCGCCGACGACGGGCAGCCACGCGAAGAGGAGCGCCGGCGCGCCCCAGCGCGTCACGGCGTCGAGGCCCCGCGCCGGCCGCCGCGTCGCCAGGAACCGGCCGACGAGGTAGGTCGTCATCCCGCCCGCGGTGTTCGCGGCCGTCGCGGTGCCGATCGCCGGCCAGAGGAGCTCCGGATGCAGCGCGAGCGCGGCGGCGAGGGCCGCCTCGGAGCTCGCCGGGACGAGCGTCGCGGCCAGGAAGGCCGCGAGGGCGAGCCCCGCGAGGGTCGCCTCGGGCGTGACGAGGTGGGAGAGGTCCAAGGCGGCGGCGCGGCGCGCTTTGCGCGCGTGCGCGAAGCATCTTACAGTACGCGTCTTTGTCCGCGCCCGGCCCGGGCGCGCCCCCGCTTCGCCATGGCTGTCGACTACCTGGAACGGATCCTCAAGGCGCGCGTCTACGACGTCGCCGTCGAAACGCCGCTCGAGCACGCCCCCAACCTCTCGTCCCGGCTCGGGAACCGGGTGATGCTCAAGCGCGAGGACATGCAGCCGGTGTTCTCGTTCAAGCTGCGCGGCGCCTACAACAAGATGGCGAACCTGCCGGCGGCCGCGCTCCGGCGCGGCGTGATCGCCGCGTCCGCGGGCAACCACGCGCAGGGGGTGGCCCTGTCGGCGCAGAAGCTCGGCTGCCGCGCGGTGATCGTCATGCCGGTCACCACGCCGCGCATCAAGGTGGAGGCGGTCACGAAGCGCGGCGCGGAGGTGATCCTCCACGGCGACTCCTACTCCGAGGCCTACGACGAGGCGCGCCGGCTCGAGCGTGCGCGCCGGCTCGCGTTCGTGCACCCCTACGACGACCCGGACGTCATCGCCGGGCAGGGCACGATCGCGATGGAGATCCTGCGCCAGAGCACGCGCCCGATCCATGCGATCTTCGTCGCGGTCGGCGGCGGCGGGCTGGTCTCCGGCATCGCCGCCTACGTGAAGCGGCTCGCGCCCGAGATCCGCGTGATCGGCGTGCAGACCGTCGATTCCGACGCGATGACGCAGTCGGTGCGGGCCGGGCGCCGCATCCGGCTCGCGCAGGTGGGGCTCTTCGCCGACGGCATCGCGGTGAAGCAGGTGGGCGCGGAGACCTTCCGGCTCGCCAAGAAGCTCGTCGACGACTGGATCCTCGTCGACACCGACGAGACCTGCGCCGCGATCAAGGACGTGTTCGAGGACACGCGCTCGATCCTCGAGCCGGCCGGGGCGCTCGCCATCGCCGGGGCGAAGAAGTACGTCGAGGGCACCGGCGTGAAGGGCGAGAAGCTGGTCGCGGTCGCCTGCGGCGCCAACACCAACTTCGACCGCCTGCGCTTCGTCGCCGAGCGCGCGGAGATGGGCGAGCGGCGCGAGGCGCTCTTCGCCGTCACCATCCCCGAGCGACCGGGCAGCTTCCGCGAGTTCTGCGAGGCGCTCGGCCCGCGGTCGGTGACCGAGTTCAACTACCGGATGGCCGACCCGGTCGAGGCGCACGTGTTCGTCGGCGTCGAGGTGCACCGCCGCGACGAGGCCGGACGCATCGCGCGCAACCTCGAGCGCCGCGGCTTCCGCACGATCGACCTCTCCGAGAACGAGATGGCGAAGCTCCACGTGCGCCACCTGGTCGGCGGGCACTCGCCGCTCGCGAGCCACGAGCTCCTCTACCGCTTCGAGTTCCCGGAACGGCCGGGCGCGCTCATGAACTTCCTCGACCGCATGCGTGGGGACTGGAACATCAGCCTGTTCCACTACCGCAACCACGGCGCCGACTACGGCCGGGTGCTGGTGGGCATGCAGGTGCCGCCGAAGGAGATGCCGCAGTTCCGGCGCTTCCTCGCCGCGCTCGGCTACCCCTACGTGGACGAGAGCGCGAACCCGGCCTACCGGCTGTTCCTCGGCTGACGGCGGGAGGCGCCATGGCGAGCAAGTTCCAGTTCATCCCCGAAGCGATCCGGGCGTACGTCTTCGAGCACGCGGTGCGCGACACGCCGCTCCTGCGCGAGCTGCGCGAGGCCACCGCGAGGGAGCCGATGGCGCGCATGCAGGTGCCGCCCGACGAGGGGCAGTTCCTCGCCTTCCTGGTGCAGGCGATCGGCGCGCGGCGCTGCCTCGAGGTCGGCACCTTCACCGGCTACAGCGCGCTGTGCATCGCCCAAGCCCTGCCCGCCGATGGCCGGCTCACGACCATCGACCGCGACGAGGCGTGCACGGCGGTGGCGCGCGGCTTCTGGGAGCGCGCCGGCGTCGCCACCAGGATCGACCTCGCGCTCGGGCCGGCGCTCGCGATCCTCGACGGCATGCTCGAGGACGGGCAGGCCGCCACCTACGACTTCGCCTTCATCGACGCCGACAAGCAGAACCATGCCCACTACTACGAGCGCTGCCTGCGGCTGGTGCGCTCGGGCGGCGTGGTCGCCATCGACAACACGCTCTGGTCGGGCGCCGTGGCCGACCCCGCCGACCAGGAGGCCGACACCAACGCGATCCGCGCGCTGAACGACTTCGTGCACCGCGACGAGCGCGTGGCGATGGCGATGCTCACGGTCGGCGACGGGCTGACGCTCGCGCTGAAGCGCTGACGCGGCGAAGGCGCCAGCGCACAGGGCGCAGAGCACGCGCAGGCAAGCGGAGAGCATGCCTGCGCCGTCGTGCGGGGCGAGGGTTTCGCCCATCCGGCGCGCACCGAGGTCCGCTTCGCCGGACCAGCGGCGAGCCGTCCCCCTGCGGCCCTCCGCGTTCTCCGCGGTCGCTGCGTTGACAGCCGTCAGCCGTCCTCGCCGAAATACGACGGATCCACGTCCTGCGCGTAGCAGGGCGGCGAGGCGAGCGGCGAGCCGGGGCCCGCGTGCGGGGCGCCGAGGAAGTCGAGCCGGCCTTCGCGCCGCTCGTAGACGCCGCGCTCGGTGACGACGAAGTCCATCGGCACGTCGTACGGCTGCGGATAGATCGTCGCGAGGCGCGCGAGCTCGAAGGCGACGCCGATCGTGAGCGGCTTCGCGCCGCGCGCGGCGAGCGTGCGGTCGAAGAAGCCGCCGCCGTACCCGAGCCGGTAGCCGCCCGCGTCGAAGCCGTTCATCGGCACGATCACGGTGTCGGGCACCGCCTCCGGGGTGTCGGCGGGGTAGGGGATGTCGTACACCCCGTGCGCCATCGCCACGCCGGGATGCCATTCGCGGAAGACGAGCGGCGAGCGCGGCGCCACGACCACCGGCAGCGCGATCACCGCGCCCCGGTCGCGCAGGCGTCGCGCGAGGTGGCGCGCGTCGTACTCGTTCTGGAACGGCCAGCAGATGGCGACGGTGCCGCGCGCGAGGCCCGGGAACGCCCGCTCGATGTGGCTGTCGATCGTCGCGCGCAGGCGCGCGAGCGCGGCGGCGGGAATGGCGAGCCGCCGGGCGATGAGCGCATGCCGCGTCGCCTTGCGCCAGGCGCGGAGCGCCGTCTCGTTCATCGTGGATTAAGTCCTACGGAACGGCCGGCGGGAGCGGCGTCGCGGAGGCCCGCGACGGCCGGCGTGCTATTCTTCAAGCGGTTTCTCAGGATTAGGCGCCAGAGTCCCGATGTTACGCCTTTTCGCGTTGCTCGCAGCGCTCGCGCCGGCAGCGGCGCTCGCGGCCACGCCCGCGCAGGACGCAGCCTTCCTCGCGGCGCGCGACGCGTTCGCGCGCGGCGACGCCGCGAAGCTCGCGCGCCACGCCGCCGAGCTGAAGGGCTACGTCCTCGAGCCCTACGTCGAGTACTACCAGCTGCGGCTGCGGCTCGACGACCTCGGGCCGGCCGCCGTCCAGGCCTTCCTCGCGCGCCATCCCAACACCGTGATCGGCGAGCGGATGCGGGCCGACTGGCTGCGCGCGCTCGCGAAAAAGCGCGATTGGGACGCCTACCTCGCGGAGTATCCGAGCTACCTCGGCGAGGACGCCGACCTCGCCTGCTTCGCGCTGCAGGCCCGCTGGCGCAAGGGCGAGCCGCTGCCCGCCGAGGACGTGCTGCGGCACTGGAGCGCGCCGCGCGACATCCCGGAGGGCTGCGTGCCCCTCGTCGACGCGCTGGCCGCCGCCGGCCGTATCGGCGAGCGCCACGCGTGGGAGCGGATGCGGCTCCTCTTCGAGGCGGGCCAGCTCGGCGCGGCGAAGCGCGCCGCCGCCTGGGTGCCCGCCGCCGAGCGGCCCGACGAGCGCACCATCGACCTCGTGTTCGCCAACCCGCACAAGTACATCGAGAAGCCGCGCGTGGACATCGCCTCCCGGCAAGGCCGCGAGCTCGCGCTCCTCGCGGTCGGCCGCCTTGCGCGCATGGACGCCGGCGCGGCGGCGTCGCACTGGGCGGCGCGCGAGGACAGATACCCGGTCGCCGACCGCGCCTACGCCTGGGGGCAGATCGCGGCGCAGGCCGCGCGCCAGCACCGCGCCGAAGCGCTCGATTGGTACGCCAAGGCCGATCCCGCGCCGTTGAGTGACGACCAGCTCGCCTGGCGCGCGCGCGCGGCGCTGCGCGAGGAACGCTGGCCCGAGGTGAAGGCGGCGATCGAGCGCATGACGCCGCTCGGGCGCAGCGACCCCGCGTGGATCTACTGGCTCGCACGCGCGCAGCTCGCCGCCGGCAACCGGGTCGAGGCCGAGACGCTCTGGGCGCGCATCGCGGGCGAGCCCCACTTCTACGGCAAGCTCGCCACCGAGGAGCTCGGGCTGCGGGTGGTCGTCCCGCAGAAGGGGTACGTGCCCACGCCGGCCGAGGTGCAGGCGATGGCGGGGAACGAAGGCCTGGCGCGGGCGCTGGCGTTCTTCCGCCTCGAGCAGCGGACCGAGGCCGTGCGCGAGTGGAACTGGGCGATCCGCGGGCTCGACGACGCGCAGCTCCTCGCCGCGGCGGAAGTGGCCCGGCGCAACGAGATCTGGGACCGCGCGATCAACACCGCCGACCGCACGCAGGCGCTGCACGATTTCAACCTGCGCTTCCTCGCGCCCTATCGCGAAGTGTTCCGCGACCAGGCGGCCGCGCAGGGCCTGGAGGAAGCGTGGGTGCTCGGCGTGACGCGCCAGGAGAGCCGGTTCATCCAGAACGCCCGCTCCTCGGCCGGGGCGATGGGGCTCATGCAGCTCATGCCGGCGACCGCGAAGCACGTCGCCAGGAAGAACGGCATGCAGGGCTTCACGCTCGCGCAGACCACCGAGGTGCCGGTCAACGTGCAGCTCGGCACGAGTTACCTTCGCCAGGTGCTCGACGAGCTCGACGGCAGCCCGGTGCTCGCGGCCGCCGCCTACAATGCCGGGCCGGGGCGCGCGGCGCGCTGGCGCGCGTGGCGGCCGCTCGAGGGCGCGATCTACGCCGAGACCATCCCGTTCAACGAGACCCGCGACTACGTGAAGCGGGTGATGTCGAACACCGTCTATTACGCGGCGATCCTCAACGGCGACACGCGCAGCCTCAAGTCGCGCCTCGGCACCATCCCCGCCAGGGGCTCGGAGCGGATGGCGGCGGCGCGGAGCGAGACGGTAGAATAGGCTCGGGCTTCGCCGGACGCCGCGCGTTGGGCAGCCCGACCCGTTTCAGCAACGCCGCGCCGGCGGCGACCCATCAGCCATGGCCAGAGTCTGCGTGATCGGCGGCAGCGGCTTCGTCGGCCGCCATGTCGTCGAGGAGCTCGTGCGCGGGGAGCACGAGGTCGTCGTGCCCACGCGCTACCGCGAGACCGCGAAGCGCGACCTCATCCTTCTGCCCGGGGTGGACGTGGTGCAGGCGGACGTCCACGACCCGGCCACGCTCGAGCGCCTGCTCGCGGGCTGCGACGCGGCGATCAACCTCGTCGGCATCCTGCAGGGCGGCAGGCCCGGCACGCCCTACGGCGCCGCGTTCCGCCGGGCGCACGTCGAGCTGCCGGTGAAGATCGTCGGCGCCTGCCGGCGCGCGGGCGTGCGCCGGCTCGTGCACATGAGCGCCCTGCAGGCCGCGAAGGACGCGCCGAGCGAATACCTGCGCTCCAAGGCCGACGGCGAGGCGGCGGTGATGGCGGCCAAGGGCGAGATCGCGGTCACGGCGTTCCGCGCGTCGGTCATCTTCGGGCCGGAGGATGCGTTCCTCAACGTTTTCGCGCGGCTGCAGCGCTTCCTGCCTGTGGTCGTGCTCGCCTGTCCCGACGCCCGCTTCCAGCCCGTGTACGTGGAGGACGTCGCGGCCGCGTTCGCGCGCTCGCTCGACGCCGAGGAGAGCTTCGGCCGGGTCTACGACCTCGTCGGGCCGAAGGTGTACACGCTGCGCGAGCTGGTGCGCTACGCGGGCGAGGCGAGCGGACATCCCCGGCCGATCGTCGGCCTGCCCGACCGGCTGTCCTATTGGCAGGCGCGCCTCATGGAGCTCGCCCCCGGCGGCCTCATGAGCCGTGACAACTACTACTCGATGAAACTGCCGAGCACCTCCGACGCGCGCCTGCCCTTCGGCATCGTCCCGACGCCGCTCGAGGCGGTCGCCCCCGCGTACCTCGGCGCGGCGCGGCGCGAGGCGCGCTACGCCTCGTTGCGCGGCGGCGCGCGGCGCACGCGCGGCGGCCCGCCGGGCGCGGGGGCGCGATGAGTCGCCCCGTCCTCGTCATCGGCAACCGCAACTACTCGTCGTGGTCGCTGCGGCCGTGGGTGTTCATGCGCCACCACGGCATCGACTTCGAGGAGCGGCGCGTGTCGCTCTACACCGAGGCCGGCAAGGCCGAGATCCGGGCGCTCTCGCCGACCGGGCTCGTGCCGGTGCTGATCGACGGTGGCCTCAAGGTGTGGGACTCGCTCGCGATCCTCGAATACGTGGCCGAGCGCCATCCGCAAGCGCGCGGCTGGCCCGAGGACGTGCCGGCGCGCGCGGTCGCCCGCTCGGTGAGCGCCGAGATGCACGCGGGCTTCCGCAAGCTGCGCGCGCGCCTGCCGATGAACGTGCGCCGCAGTGCGCCGACGCGGACGTGGCCGGCGGAGGTCCAGGACGAGATCGACCGTGTCATCGCGATCTGGCAGGACTGCCGCGCGCGCTTCGGCCAGGGCGGCCCGTTCCTCTTCGGGCGGTTCACGATCGCCGACGCGATGTACGCCCCGGTCGTGTGGCGGTTCGCGACCTACTCGGTGCCCCTGCCGGCGACCGCCGAAGCCTACGTCGGGGCGATGCACGCGCTGCCGGCGATGCAGGCGTGGCGCGAGGCGGCGATCGCCGAGGGCGAGCCGGTGCCCGAGTACGACGAGGTCTGAGCCGCGCGCCCGCGGCGCCGGCGTGCTCGCGATGAAGACCTACCTCGTGGGCGGCGCGGTGCGGGACGAGCTGCTCGGCGTGCCCGTCGGCGACCGCGACTACGTCGTCGTCGGCGCCACGCCCGAGGAGATGGCCGAGCGCGGCTTTCGTCCGGTGGGCAAGGACTTCCCGGTCTTCCTCCACCCGCAGACCGGCGAGGAATACGCGCTCGCCCGCACCGAGCGCAAGACCGCGCGCGGCTACAAGGGCTTCCAGGTCCGCGCCGCGCCCGACGTGACGCTCGAGCAGGACCTCGCGCGGCGTGACCTCACCATCAACGCGATGGCGCGCGCCGAGGACGGGAGCCTCGTCGATCCCTTCGGCGGCGCGGCCGACCTCGCCGCGGGCGTGCTCCGCCACGTGAGCCCGGCCTTCACCGAGGACCCGGTGCGCATCCTGCGCGTGGCGCGTTTCGCGGCGCGCTACCACACGTTCTCGGTGGCGCCCGAGACGCTGGACCTCATGCGCGCCATGGTCGCCTCCGGCGAGGCCGACGCGCTCGTCCCGGAGCGCGTGTGGCAGGAGATCGCGAAGGGGCTCGGCGAGGACCACCCGGTGCGGATGTTCACGGTGCTCGCCGACTGCGGGGCGCTCGAGCGCGTCCTGCCCGAGTGGCGCGCGCTCGACGCGCGGCGGGCGCTCGCGGCGCTCGAGTGCGCCGCCGCACGCCACCTGCCGCTCGCGGCGCGCTACGCGGTGCTGTTCGCGGGCGCCCCGCCCGAGGTCGTCGCGTCCGCGGCCGAGCGCCTGCGCGCGCCGAACGAGTGCCGCGACCTCGCGCGTCTGGTCGCCGCGCACGCCGCCACGATCGAGCGGGGCCGGTCGCTCGACGCCGAGGCCCTCGCGACGCTCTTCGAGGCGACCGACGCCCTGCGCCGCCCGGCGCGGTTCGCCGAGCTCCTGGAGGCGGTGGACTGTGTCGCGATCGCGGACGGCATCGCCGACCACTACGTGTCGGCGGAGCGCGTCGTGCACGCGCTCAAGGCGGCCACCGGCGTCGATGCCGGCGCGATCGCGCGCGCGCATCCCGCGGACATCGCCGCCGCCGTGCGCTCGGCGCGCATCGCCGCGGTCGAAGCCGCGCTGCGCGGCTTCGCGCCGCCTTCGCGATGAAGTCCGACTGGGCCGTGCTCGCCGCCGGCCTGCGCCGCAACCTCGCCGCCGGCGTCCGCCTCGCGCTCTTCCTGCCGGTGCGCACGCTCGACTTCCGCGTCTCGCCGGGGAGCTTCGCGATGCTGGCGGGCTTCAACGTGCTCGTCGCCCTCGCGGGCGCGTTCCTGCGCAACGGCACGCCGGGCCACCTCGACGTCGAGGCGCTGCCGGCGGTGCTCGGCCAGTTCGCGCTGGTGCTCGCCGTCGCGCTCGTCGTCGCGCGCATCCATCGCCGCGCCGAGCTCACGCTCGCGCTCGCGACCGCGCTCATCGCCTCCGACTGGCTCTTCGAGGCCGCGGGGACCGCGATCCAGATCGCCGCGGGGCTGGGCGCATTCGACCGCCTCGCGCTCGGGCTCGGCGCCGCCAGCGTCGCCTACCTCGCCTGGGCTTTCGTGGTCATGATCCGCGCGCTCGTCGTCTCGGCAGGCTGGCGCATGCCGCGCTCGCTCGCGTCCGCCGGCGTGCTCGCCGCGATGTTCCTCGCGTTCGTGCTCGCCTTCCCCCGCACCGAGCTCTGGATCGCCGACGAGCCGGAAGAGGAGGACGAGCTCGACGCCCCCTGGAGCCCCGAGCAGCGCACGCTCCACCGTCAGGAGGCGTGGCTGCGGGCGCCCGGCGCGTGGGACGAGGCGGGCTTGCGCTTCGCCGTCGCGCGCGCGGAGCCCCTGCGCTCGCCGCGCTAGCCCTCGCTCTTCCAGTCCTCCACCACCGCGCCCGGCGCCTCGCGCTCGGCCTTGAGCAGGCGCACGGCCACCGCCGTGCCTGCGGCGGCGAGCACCGCGGCGCAGCCGAACGCCCAGTGCATGCCGCGCATGAGCGACTCCGCCGGCAGCGCGAGCAGCGCCCGCGCGTCGCCGTGCGTCCCGTGCCCGAGCGCGAAGATCGCGAAGAGCGCGGCCGCGAGCGGGACGCCGGTCGCCTGGCCGAGCGTGCGCGCGAGCGACATCAGCCCGGCGACGGTGCCGACCTCGCGCGGCCGCGCCGCGTTGAGCACCGCGCTGCTGTTCGCCGAGTTGAAGAGCCCGCTCGCGAGGCCGAAGGGCGCGACGTGCAGGACGTAGCCCCACTCGCCGCCGCGCGGATCGAGCGTCGCGAGGCAGGCGCACGCGGCGGTGAGGATGAGCAGCGCGGCGAAGGTGACGCGCCGCGGCCCGAGCCGGTCGGCGAGCGCGCCGGCGAAGGGCGCGACGAGCATCCCGATCGCCGGCGCCACCGCCATCAGCAGGCCGACCTTCGCCGGCGGGTAGTGGAGGATCCCCTGGAGGTAGAAGGGCAGGAGCAGCGTGATCCCGCCGAGCGTCATGAAGACGAGCGTCCCGAGCGCGAGCCCGAGGCCGACCGGCGCGCGCCGCAGCGTGCGCAGGCTCACGAGCGGATCCGCCGCGCGCGACTCGATCGCCGCGAAGGCCGCGAGGCCCGCGGCCGCGACGCCGAGGAGGCCGAGCACCTGCGGCGAGGCGAAGCCCTCGGCCTGCGCGCGCGTGAGGCCGAGGGCGAAAGCGACGAGCGCGGCGCCGAGCGTCGCCGCGCCCGGCCAGTCGAACCGGCCGCGCGGCGGCGTCGGCGCGAAGTCGGGCACGACGCGCAGCGTGAGCACGGCGGCGGCGAGCGCTACGGGCACGCTCTGCAGGAAGACGCCGCGCCAGCCGAACCAGCCGAGCATCAGCCCGCCCGCGGTCGGCCCGAGCGCGATGCCGCCCATCACCAGCGCGCCGACGACGCCGAGCGCGCGCCCGCGCTCGGCGGGCGGGAACATGCGCGCGACGATGGCGCCGCTCAACGCCGAGACGAAGACCGCGCCCAGCCCCTGCGCGGCGCGCGCCGCGATCAGCCAGCCGATGCCGGGCGCGACCGACGCGGCGAGCGCCCCCAGCGCGAACACGCCGAGCCCCGCGAGATAGGCGCGCCGCTGCCCGAGGCGCTCGCCGATGCGGGCGGCGGCGAGGACGAGCGCGGTGAGGACGAGCAGGTACGCGAGCACGACCCACTGCACCGCGGCGAGGGTGGTGTCGAACACGCGGACGAGCGTCGGCAGCGCCACGTTGGCGCTCGACGAGTCGAGCGTGAACATGAAGACCGCGAGCCCGATGCCCGCGAGGCCCTGCCAGCGCGCCGGGTGCGGCGTGTGCCCGGAGGCGGTCACTCGCGCGCGCGCGCCCCGCGCCCCGCTCAGACGAGGCGCCCGAGCAGCGTGAGGAGGAGCGAGAGCACGATGGTGGTCGTGAACGGCAGATACACGTCGCGCCCGTTCACGCGCACGGTGATGTCGCCCGGCAGCCGGCCCAGGCCGTAGCGCCGCAGGCCGGGCGCGAGGACGGTGAGCACGACCAGCGCGACCACCAGGGTCAACAGCCACTTCAGCATCGGTTGCACGCTCCGCTTCGCGCCGGCCGCCGCGATGGCGGGCGGCGGCAAGTGTACATTCCTGTCTCTTATACACATCTGACGCCGCCCACGAGGGGAACT
>JAOAEA010000048.1 GCA_026417035.1 Burkholderiales bacterium | reverse complement strand
CGGCCCCGCGGCCGCTAGAGCGGACGCTTGATCGTGATCGCGCCGCGGATCTGGCCGGCCGAGTAGCCGGTCGCCCGGTCGTGGGGATACTCGCTGGCGAGCTTCGCGCGCACCGCCGGCGCGATGTCGCCCGGGCCGCCGTGGCAGGAGAGGCAGAGCGGCTGCACGGGCAGCGCCTTCATGTAGCGGAAGTACTGCCCCGCCGGCTCGGCGACGACCTCGGCGAACTCGATCTTCGCGGGGTCTTCCCCCTTCGCGGCGCGCGCGTCGAACTCGGCGAGCACCTTCTGCTCCCACGCATCGGGGATGCCGAGGAGCGCATTGCGCGTCTTCAACGACACGCGCGTGACCTGCCAGCCGTTCCTGAGCGAGAGCTCGCCCGCGATCTGCGGCGCGATGTTCCGGCACACGCCGATCGCGCCATCCGGCCCGCCCTGCGAGATCGCCTGCTTGAGTTCCCCGCCGAGCTTCTGCGCGAAGCCGCCGGCCGCGGCGCGGCTCTCCTCGGTCATCTTCGCAACGTCCTGCGCCGCCACGGGCGCTGCGGCGACGGCCGCGGCGAGCGCGGCGCCGATCAAACCCACTCTCATGGTTCTCCTCCTGTCGAAAGCGCGGGCATCGCGCCCGGACGCGCGCGACTATAGCGATGCGCGCCGGCGCCGCGCATCACCCTTTCGGATGGAGGAATAAGGTCGCCCGCCCGCGGCCGGCGCGGCATCCGGGGGCGATCGCGCGCCACGGCGGAGCGGGCGATCGCCCGATGCCCGGGCTAGAACCCGATGCGCGTCTTCTTCACGCCGCGCGGATCCTCGAGGTCGGACTCGCGCACCTCGTCGCGGCCGGCGAGCTTGGCGTTGCCGAGCGCGGCGAGGATCACGCGGCGCATCTCGCGCGGCGCGTACTCGGCGAGGCGGTCGAGGACGCCCTCGGCGAGCTTTTCGGGGAAGTGCCGGCCCCAGTCGTGCGAGCCGCGGATGTCGGCGTAGATCGACTGCGCGATGCGCATCGCGCCGTCGCGGTCGGGCGGCTCGATGTGGTAGACGTTCATGCGGTTCAGGATCGGCTCGGGGATGCGCGCGCCCTCGTTCGCGGTCGCGATCCACATGACCCCGGAAGCGTCGATCGGCACCTCGACGAACTCGTCCACGAAGTGCGTGGCGGTGTCGTGCTCGAGCAGCGTGTAGAGCGCGCCGAGCGGGTCGTACTGGCCGTCGCCGCCGGCCTTGTCGATCTCGTCGACCATCATGACCGGGTTGGCGTACTGGCCGTTGAGGAACGTGTCGAACACCTTCCCCGGCTTCGCGTTCTTCCACTGCGACGAGGACCCCGAGAGCACCCAGCCGGCGGTCATCGAGCTCATCGAGATGAAGCCGAACCCGGTCGAGAGCAGCTTCGCCACGCGCTTGCCGAAGTGCGTCTTGCCGATGCCGGGCTCCCCGAGGAGCAGCATCGGCGTGAGCTCGAGCGCGTCGCTCCCGGACACGGCGAGCGCGAGCTGGCGCTTGATGTCGTCCAGGGCCTCGTGGAAATTGGGCAGCTCGTCGTAGAGGGGATCCATCACCGGCACGCCGGCGGGCTTGACCGTGAGGCGGGTGCCACCGGCCTTGAGCATCTTCTCGTAGGTGCTGCGCAGTGCGTCGTTCGCCCCCGCAGGGAGCTCGGCGAGCGCCTGCTCGACCTCCGCGACGCTGTAGACATCCTTGAAGCCGGCGATCGGGATGCTCACCTCGGTCCTCATGACGGCCTTCCCTCCATGCGAAGCGCCAGGATCGCGACGCTCCAAAAGCTACGGATCGTCGCCCGTGCTGTCAATCGACGGGCAAGCAACAAGCGCGCCCGCGGGCGCCGGCGCTGCGCCGCGGCACGTGCGGAATTCCGTGCCGGCCCGGGAAGGCAGGGCCGCCCGGCGCCCCGGCGGAGGAAGAAGTTGGCGCCTGGCGGGCCGCCGCCTGGGCCTCGGGCCGGGGCGGCCACGCACGGCGCTGGTGCCGCGGGCGGGCACAGGCGCGCTGCCCCGGTGCAGCCCCCCGCGCTTGCGCCCGCCGGCCGCTTCGTGCTTGAATCGGGGCGAAGGCAAGATCCGAGATGCGCGCCAAGTTCTTTTTCGGCTTTTACTTTCCGACGCCGCCGGCGGAGGAAGGATAGCGGCCGATCCCACGAGCGCATCCACGAACCGCCGGCCCGACGAACGCCGGCGGTTTTTTTTTGCGCCACCCCCCGGGACCACCACGGAAGGCAACCCCGATGAACGGCATCGACGACAGCTACCAGACCCTCGGCGCGAACGAGAAGACCTCGCGCACCGACGACGAGCGCATCCAGCGCATCGTGCCCCTGCCCCCGCCGGAGCACCTGATCCGCTTCTTCCCGATCCAGGGGACGGCGGTCGAGCAGCTCGTCGCCGAGACCCGGCGCGCGATCCGCGAGATCCTGCGCGGCGCGTCGGACCGGATGCTCGTGATCATCGGTCCGTGCTCGATCCACGACCCGCAGGCGGCGCTCGAGTACGCGGCGCGCCTCGCGGCCGAGCGCCGCCGGCACGCGGGCGAGCTCGAGATCGTCATGCGCGTCTATTTCGAGAAGCCGCGCACCACCGTCGGCTGGAAGGGCCTCATCAACGATCCCTACCTCGACGAGAGCTTCCGCATCAACGAGGGGCTGCGCATCGCGCGCGACCTCCTCGTGCGCATCAATCTCGCGGGCGTGCCGGCGGGCTCGGAGTTCCTCGACACGATCAGCCCGCAGTACATCGGCGACCTCGTCTCCTGGGGCGCGATCGGCGCGCGCACCACGGAGAGCCAGGTGCACCGCGAGCTCGCCTCCGGCCTCTCGGCCCCGATCGGGTTCAAGAACGGCACCGACGGCAACGTGCGCATCGCCGTGGACGCGATGCTCGCGGCCGGCAAGCGCCACCATTTCCTGTCGGTGCACAAGAACGGCCACGTCGCGATCGTGGAGACCAAGGGCAACGAGGACTGCCACGTGATCCTGCGCGGGGGCGTGCACCCGAACTACGACGCCGAGAGCGTCGGCGCGGTCTGCGGGACGCTCGCGGCCGCGGGCCTGCCGCAGCGCGTCCTCATCGACTGCTCGCACGCGAACAGCCGCAAGGACTACCGCCGGCAGCCGGAGGTCGCGGCCGAGGTCGCGGCGCAGGTCGCCGCGGGCGAGCGGCGCATCGTCGGCGTCATGGTCGAGTCGCACCTGAAGGCGGGCCGGCAGGACCTGGTGCCGGGCCGGCCGCTGGAGTACGGCCAGAGCATCACCGACGCCTGCATCGGCTGGGACGATTCGGTGCCGCTGCTCGAGCGGCTCGCCGCTGCGGTCCGCGCGCGCCGCGCCGCGGCTGCCCGCAAGACCGCGTGACCGGCGCCGCGGGCTTCGCGCGGCGCCGGCGATGACGCTCCCCTTCGGGCTCGACGCGGCGCTCGGGCCGCTCCCGGGGGCGGCGCTCGTGGCGATCCCGCTCATCGTCGTCGCGGCCTACACGATCTTCGGCCTCACCGGCTTCGGCTCCGCGGTCGTGGCCACGCCGCTCCTGGCGAATTTCTTTCCGCTGCCGTTCGTCGTCCCGCTGCAGCTCGCGCTCGACTTCACCGCGTTCACCTTCCTCGGCGCCCGCGTCCACGCGCGCGTGAACCGCCGCGAGGTCCTGTGGATCGCGCCGTTCATGGTCGCGGGCATGGCCCTCGGCCTGACGCTGCTCGTCAGCCTGCCGGGCGGCCTGCTCCTCGTGCTGCTCGGCGTGTTCGTCTCCGCCTACGGCGCCCTCGGGCTCTTCGGCCGCGCGCCGGCGGGGCGCTTCGCGCGATGGTGGGTCGCTCCGATCAGCACTTTCGGCGGCGTGGTGAGCGCGCTCTTCGGCACCGGCGGGCCGGTCTACGTCATCTACCTCGCGCGCCGCATCGCCGACCCCGCCGAGCTGCGCGCCACCATCGCGGCGGTGGTGATGCTGTCGGCGATCGCGCGGCTCGCGGTCTTCGGTCTCGCGGGGCTCTTCGCCCAGCCGGGCCTCCTCGCGCTGGGTGTGCTCCTCCTCCCGTTCCTCGCGTTCGGCGTGTGGGCCGGCATCCGCCTGCACCGGCGGCTGCCGGCGGCGCGCGTCCGGCGCCTCGTCTACGTCCTGCTCGTGGCGAGCGGCGCGACCCTGATCGCGCGCGGCCTCTGACCGGGCGGGGCGCCCGAGGGCCCGCGGGCCCCGGTGAGGCGGAAGAAGGCCCGCCCGGCGCATCGTGGCAAGGTTTGTCGCCCCCGAAGGCTTTCGGCATAATCGGTCGCGCCGCGAGGCTGCCCGGAACACGCGCACCGGCGCGCGTGCGAGCGAGCCGGCGGACGCGCCGCGGCAGGGGACTGGCGCCGGCGCCGCGAAGCCGCCGAAGGGGACGCGACTTGGAACTCTCGGGCGACCGACGCCTGCCGCAGCTCGAGTATCTCGGCGACGCGACGCAGTTCGCGGCGCGGCTGCACGCCATGGTCCCCGACTCGCCGCTCTTCGAGAACCTGAACCTCGCCGAGATCCGCCTGATGAGCCACTTCATGCAGGTGTACCGGGCGCAGGCCGGCCAGGAAGTGATCCGCGAGGGCGACTCCGGCGACTTCCTGATGTTCGTCATCGAGGGGCGCATCGAGGTCTTCCGGCAGGACCGCGCGGGCTCGCCGCGCCTGATCGCCGTGGTCGAGGCCGGCAAGACGCTCGGCGAGATGTCGATGATCGACGGCGAGCCGCGGTTCGCGACCTGCGTCGCGGACGGCGCGAGCCTGATCGGCGTGCTCACGCGCGAGAGCCTGGCGCGCATCATCCTCGAGCAGCCGATCCTCGGCGCGAAGATCCTCATGGAGCTGGTGCTGATGCTCTCGCAGCGGCTGCGGCAGACGAGCTCGCGGCTGCTCGCGGCGCTGGAGAACGAGCGCGGGCCGGCGGGCGTCGCGGACGGGGGCACGGGCTTCGTCTGACGCGTCCGGCACCTGCGCCTGTGGCAGAATCGGCCGGCCCGCGGACGCCCGCCGGGCGGGAGGAGGAGACATGAGAATAAAGAACGCCAAGGATTTCTGGGCCGGGCTGATGTTCCTCGCCTTCGGCGTGGGGTTCATGGTCGTCGCGCGCAACTACGCCATGGGCACCGCCGTGCGGATGGGACCTGCGTATTTCCCGACCGTGCTCGGCGGGATCCTCGCCTTCCTCGGGCTGGTGGTGTTCCTGCGCTCCTTCTTCATCCGTCCGGAGGCGGTCGGCCTCTTCCGCCTGCGGCCGATGGCGATCGTACTCGCCGCGATCATCGTCTTCGCCGTCACGCTGAAGCCGCTGGGGCTCGTCGTCTCGACGATCCTCCTCATCGTGATCGGCTCGTTCGCGAGCCACGAGTTCACCTGGAGGGCCGCGCTCGTCCTCGCCGTGGTGCTGGCGGCTTTCTCGGTCGCCGTCTTCTTCTACGGGCTCGGCCTGCCGTTCAACGTCTGGCCGGCGTTCCTCGAGTAAGGGCGCGGCCATGGACCTCCTCGGCAACCTCGCGCTCGGCTTCGGCGTCGCCCTGCAGGGCATCAACCTGCTGTACGCGTTCTTCGGCGTGCTGCTCGGCACGCTGATCGGCGTGCTGCCAGGCATCGGCCCGGTGGCCACGATCGCCATGCTGCTGCCGGTCACGTTCACGCTGCCGCCGGTCTCGGCGCTCATCATGCTCGCGGGCATCTACTACGGGGCGCAGTACGGCGGTTCCACCACCGCGATCCTCGTGAACCTGCCCGGCGAGTCCTCGTCCGTGGTCACGACGCTCGACGGCTACCAGATGGCGCGGCAGGGGCGCGCGGGCCCGGCGCTCGGGATCGCGGCGATCGGTTCCTTCATCGCCGGCACGTTCGCGACCTTCCTCATCGCGCTCGCCGCGCCGCCGCTCGCCGACGTCGCGCTCAAGTTCGGGCCCGCGGAGTACTTCTCGCTGATGGTGCTCGGCCTGATCGCGGCCACGGTGCTCGCCCACGGGTCGCTCATCAAGGCGATCGCGATGGTGGTGCTCGGGTTGCTGCTCGGGCTCGTGGGCACCGACGTCAATTCGGGCGTGGCGCGCTTCAATTTCGCCATCCCGGAGCTCTCCGACGGCATCGGCTTCGTGACCGTGGCGATGGGCATGTTCGGCATCGCCGAGATCGTCGCCAACCTCGACACCGCCGAGAAGCGCGAGGTGTTCACGGCGAAGCTGACGCACCTGCTGCCCACGGCGAAGGACTTCAAGGATTCGGCGGGCGCGATCACCCGCGGCACGCTGCTCGGATCGGCGCTCGGGATCCTTCCCGGCGGTGGCGCGCTGCTCGCTTCGTTCGCGGCCTACACGCTGGAGAAGAAGGCCGCGAAGGACGCCTCGCGCTTCGGCAAGGGCGACATCCGCGGCGTCGCGGGGCCGGAGTCGGCCAACAACGCCGGCGCGCAGACGTCCTTCATCCCGCTGCTCACGCTCGGCATCCCGTCGAACGCGGTCATGGCGCTGATGATCGGCGCGATGATGATCCAGGGCATCGCGCCGGGCCCGCAGGTGATGACCGAGAAGCCCGACCTCTTCTGGGGCATGATCGCCTCGATGTGGGTCGGCAACCTGATGCTCGTCATCCTCAACCTGCCGATGATCGGCCTCTGGATCAAGCTGCTCACCGTGCCCTACCGGCTCCTCTACCCGGCGATCCTGCTCTTCTGCTGCATCGGCGTGTACAGCGTCAACAACAGCACCTTCGACATCTTCCTCATGGTCGGCTTCGCGGTGCTCGGCTACGTGTGCGTGAAACTCGCGTGCGAGCCCGCGCCGCTGATCCTCGGCTTCATCCTCGGGCCGATGATGGAGGAGAACCTGCGCCGCGCGCTGCTCCTCTCGCGCGGCAACCCGATGACCTTCCTCGAGAAGCCGATCAGCGCGACGCTGCTCGCGATCGCCGCGCTGCTGCTGCTCGTCGTCGTCGCCCCGGCCGTGCGCCAGAAGCGCGAGGAAGCCTTCCAGGAGTAGCCAGCGCGCCGCGGCGCGGCCGGCCCGCGCGCGGGACGCGCCGCGCGGGCCTCCGCGACCGCACACCCGGAGCCGCCATGCGCCGCGTCGCCCTTTTCCTCGCTCTCGTCCTCACCCTCGTCGCGCCTGTGCCCGCGGCCGCGCAGGGTGCCGTGCCGGCCTACCCGACGAAACCGATCCGGTTCGTGGTGCCGTTCCCGCCCGGCGGTCCGCTCGACATCACGGCGCGCGCGATCGGGCAGAAGTTGACGGAAGCCTGGGGCCAGCCGGTGGTGGTGGACAACCGTCCCGGCGCAGGCGGCAGCCTCGGGGCGGAGCTCGTCGCGAAGGCCCCCGCCGACGGCTACACGCTCCTCATGGGCGCGGTCAGCACGCACGCGATCAACCCGCATCTCTACGCGCGCGTCGGCTACGACCCGTTCCGCGACTTCGTGCCCGTCGCGCTCGTCGCCGAGGTGCCGAACGTTCTCGTCGTCAACCCGGCGCTGCCGGTGAACTCGGTGGCGGAGCTCGTCGCGCTCGCCCGGGCGAAGCCCGGCTACCTCAACTTCGGCTCGGGATCGACCGGCTCCACGGGGCATCTCGCGGGCGAGCTCTTCAAGTCGCTCGCCGGCGTGGACATGGTGCACATCCCCTACAAGGGCGCCGCCCCCGCGATGCAGGATCTCCTCGGCGGGCAGGTGCAGCTGATGTTCGACAACCTCGCGAGCGCCGCGCCGCAAGTGAAGGCCGGCAAGCTGCGCGCGCTCGCGGTGACCACGGCGCAGCGCTCCCCGGCGATGCCCGACCTCCCGACGGTGAACGAGGCCGGCGTGAAGGGCTTCGACCTCTCGACCTGGTTCGGCGTGTTCGTCCCGGCCGGCACGCCGCCGGAGATCGTGGCGAAGCTCAACGCGGGCATCGTCGCGGCGCTCGAGTCGAAGGAGCTGCGCGAGCGGCTCGCGGCGATGGGCGCCGAGCCGCGGGCCGGCAACACGCCGGCGGCGTTCGCCGCCTTCGTGCGCGCCGAGAACGCGAAGTACGCCCGGGTCGTGAAGGAGTCGGGCGCGAAAGTCGATTGAGCGGCCGCCACCGCCGAGAAGGGTGTCACGATGAAGTCTCTGCCAGCCGCAAGCAGGCGCCTCGCCGGCATCGCCGCGTGCGCCGCCGCGATGCTCCTCGCGTCCGCCCCGGGCGCCGCGATCGCCCAGGGCTACCCGACGAAGCCGATCCGCTTCGTGGTGCCGTTCCCGCCGGGCGGCGCGACCGACATCATCACGCGCACGGTCGCGCAGAAGCTCTCCGAGCAGCTCGGCCAGCCGGTGGTGGTGGACAACAAGCCCGGCGCGGGCGGGGCGATCGGCTCCGACCTCGTCGCCAAGGCGGCGCCGGACGGCTACACGATCCTGATGGCGACGACGAGCACCCACTCGATCGGCCCGGCGCTCAATGCGAGGCTCCCCTACAACCCCGAGCGGGACTTCGCGCCGGTGAGCCTCGTGGCGACTTCGCCGAACCTGCTGGTGGTCACGCCCGCCATCCCGGTGAACAACCTGAGGGAGTTCATCGCCTACGCGCGGGCGCATCCCGGCCAGCTCAACTTCGCCTCGAGCGGCACCGGGACGATCGTCCATCTCTCCGGCGAGCTCTTCAAGCGCATGGCCGGCCTCGACATGGTGCACGTCCCCTACAAGGGCACGGCGCTCGCGGTGCCCGACCTCATCAACGGCCAGGTGACCATGATCTTCGACAACATCGTGTCGGCGATGCCGCAGGTGAAGTCCGGCAAGGTGAAGGTCCTCGCGATCACCTCGGCGAAGCGCTCGTCGCTCGTGCCGGACGTGCCGACGATGGCGGAGGCCGGGCTCCCGGGCTACACGAGCGACACCTACTTCGGCGTGTTCGCGCCCGCCGGCACGCCGAAGGAGATCGTCGATCGCCTCTCGCGCGAGATCGCGAGGGCGGTGAACGCGCCGGAAGTGCGGGACCGGCTCGCCGCGCAGGGCGCGGAGGCCGTCGGCGGCCCGCCCGCCGAGCTCGCGGCAGCGGTGCGCGGCGACGCGGAGAAATGGGGCCGGGTCATCCGGGAAGCGGGCGTCAAGGTCGAGTGAGCGCGGCGCGTCCATGACGTTGCGCCTCGTCGCCGGGCCGCTCGAGCGCTTCTTCGCCGAGGCACCGGACACGCCCGGACCGGCGGGATTCGATGCGTGGCGGGGCGCCGTCGATCGCGCGCTCGCGGCGCGCGGGCTCGCCGCGCTCGCGCGCGGCGCGGGCGCCGACGCGCCCGAAACCGGCGAGGCGCTCGGCTGGGGCGCTTACGGGGCGCTGGTGATGTGGGCCGCGTACGCGGACCAGCCCGCGCGCACCCGCCCGCTGATGGAGCCCGACGAGTGGCACAAGGATCCTGCGGTGCTCGCGTGCGCGGCGCCCGGGTTCGCCTCGCACTTCCCGACGCTCGTGCGCGGCGTCGAGCTCTGGCTGCCCGGCGGCTTCGACGCGGTGCTCGAGATCCCGGCGCCGGGGGGAGACGTGCTCGACGCGGGCTCGACCGGCGAGCTCGCGCGCGAGCTCGAGGACCTGAACGCGGCGACCTGGGCGGCCACCGGCGCCGAGATCCGGGGCTGGACGGACACGGTCGACGCCCAGTCGCCGCGGGTCGACGACCTCGCGCGCCGCGGCCTCGCCGCCTTCGTGCGCGCCGCCGCGAGGGCGCGCGCGGGCGCCATCGCCGTCTGGCTCGAGTACTGACCGCCGCCGCGCGGACACCGCGCCGGGCCGCGGTCGCGTGCTAGCATTTTCGCGCTCGTCCTGCCCACGCGCGCCGCGATGAAAGCACGCAACGTCACCCTGCGCCTCGCGAACGGCGGCGACGCGCGCGCGATCGCGGCGCTCTCGCGCGACCTCATCGAGCACGGGCTCGGCTGGTCCTGGACGCCCGAGCGAGTGGCGCGCAACCTCGCCAACCCGGACACCTCGGCCGTGGTCGCCTGCGAGGGCGCGCGCCTCATCGGCTTCGCGATCATGTACTTCGGCGACGAGGCGGCGCACCTCAACCTGCTCGCGGTGCGCGCCGAATACCAGCGCGCCGGCGTGGGGCGGCGGCTCTTCGAGTGGCTGCGCGAGTCGGCCCTCGTCGCCGGGATCGCCGTGGTGCGCCTCGAGCTGCGCGCCAGCAACCGCGCCGGCCGGCGCTTCTACGCGAGCCTCGGCTTCGAGGAGACGGGTTTCGTGCCCTTCTACTACCGCGGCCGGGAGACCGCGCTGCGCATGGCGCTCCGGCTGCGCGCCGCGACCGCCTAGGCGAGCTCCGATCGACTCGCCGGTTGGATCAAAGCTTCCTCTGACATCGGGGGTCGAAGGGGGATGTGTCCCCTTCGTCCAGACATTCCCTAGCGGCGGCAGACGAGGATCGTCGAGTAGTCGAAGAGGTTCGCCGGTTTCACCTCGCGCACGTCGAGGCCCGCGCGGGCGAGGAACTCGTCGAGGTCGAGGTCGGCGCGGTAGCGGAGCAGCCGGTAGATCGGCGACAACAGCCCTTCGCAGAGGCGCACGAGCGGCCGGCGCGAGCGGAAGTGCGCCGCGATCACGATGGTGCCTCCGGGACGGCACACGCGGCGCATCTCCTCGGCGGCGCGCACGGGGTCCGGCAGGCCCGAGAGCGCGAACAGCATCGCCACCTTGTCGAAGCTCGCGTCGGGGAAGGCGAGGTGCTCGGCGTCCATGCGCTCGAGCGCCTTCACGTTCCGCAGGCCGAGGCGCTTCACCCGCGCCCGCGCCTTGGCGAGCATCTCGCCGGAGATGTCGATCCCGGTCACCTGGACGTCGGGCGGGAAGAGCGCGAGCGACATGCCCGTCCCGACGCAGACCTCCAGCACGCGGTCGCCCGGCTGGCAATGGAGCGACTCCACCGCGAGCCGGCGGCTTCCCTGCAGGCTCGAGCCGAAGACCGCGTCGTAGAAGGGCGCGAACAGCCGATAGCCGCGCTGGATCAGGTCAACGGTCACTTCTTTCTCCTCCCTTGCCGCGGGCGCCGCGGCCCGCACGTGGGCCGTCCGTTCTCCGGACGCCGCCCGGTTCCGCCGATTCTCCGATCGGCCTCCGGCGCCCTCGCGGCGCGCCGGGGCCGTAACTGTAGCAGCGGGCGGCGGATCCCGCGTCAGCGCTTGGGCGCGTCCCCCGCGGGGCGTTTCTTCGCCGTCGCGGCGGCCTTCCTGGCGTCCTGCGCCGCGGCCGGTGCCGCCTCTGCTGGCGGCGCCAGCGCCGCCCCCCGGCGCGCGCCGGCCTGCCTTGCGGCTTCGCCGGCCCACGCGCAGCCCTTGAGCTTCTCGCCGCCCACGCCGACTTCAGCCGAAAGGCTGTAGATCGCCCCGGTGGCGGGGTCCACGCAGCGCTCGCGCCGCACCAGGACGCCGATCGCCTGCGGCGGCGAGCCATCGACCTTCACGGCGTAGAGGAGCCCGCCGCCCGCCGGCTGCGGCGACGCATAGGGGAACGACTGCGCCTCGGCGCCATCGCGGCGGAAGCTCATCCGCTCGCGGCTCACGTCGAGGGTCCACGCGGGCTCGACGCCACGCGCCCGCACCTCGAACTGCGCGAGGTCCTCCGCGCACTGCCCGTCGGCCGGCGCCGCACGCCGCAGCTCGGTCACGGAGAGCGCCCGCTCGAGCTTCGCGCGCACCGCCGCGTCCGGGGGCGGACCGGTGAAGCCGTGGACGTCCACGAACAGCGGCTCCCCCTGCGGAGCGAGCTGGCGGTAGATGCGCTCGAGCTCGCCGTTCGGCGTGTCGTCGACGACCCAGTAGCGCGTCTGCGCGCCGCAGGGCGTGAACAGCGGGCCCGCCTGCCCGAGGACGACGGTCCCGCGGTGGATGCTCGCGCCCTCGCGGCTGCGCACCGCCGGGTCGCCGCGGCAGGCGACGGCCTTCACCGGCGGCCGGCTGTCGCCGAACGTGACGCCGCGCAGGCGCACGGCCTGGCAGCGCCGGATGTCGCGCGGCAGCGGCCGCGCGATCACGAGGTTGGTGTGGGTGTACTCGCACGAGAGCCAATACGTCCCGCGGCCGGGCGCGAGCTCCCACACGACGGTCGTCTCCTCCTTCGCGGTGGTCTCGCGGTCGGGCTTGACCTCGACGTGGCGGTCGGGCGGCCCGTCGTAGATGGTCACGCCGGCGAGCAGCGGCCGGTGGCCGCTCGTGCCGACGGTCCACTCGCTGGAGGGCGCCGCGGCGCGCTGTTCCACCGTGAGGTCGGCGGGGCAGGCGATCTGCGCCGCCGCGCCGCCCGGCGCGAGCGAGGCGCCGAGCGCGGCGGTCGCGAGCGTCGCTGCGAAGGGCCGCACTACCTGCGTCGGTAGGTGCCGGGGCCCGCCTCGCCCCAGAGCGCGCGGTTCCAGTCGACGGGCACGAGCTCCTGGCCGCGGAGCTCGAACACCAGCCGCTGCGGCGCGCGGCGGTCGTCGGCCGTGGCGAGGCTCACCGTCACGCGCAGCCCGACCGCGCTCCAGCTGCCGCGGTCGGCAGTCTCGCCCTCGCGGCCGGAGAAGCGCGTCGCGAGCGTCGCGGAGCTGTCGAGGTTGAGCGAAAGGGTCAGCGTCCGCTCGCCGCCGCCGCTCGCGGCCGGCAGCGTCGCGACCCAGACGCCGGCGAAGTTGCGCTCGTCCGGGATGAAGGTGCCGGGCGTGCCACAGGCCGCCACGACGAGCGAAGCGGCGGCAAGGGCGAGGAGGGTGCGGCGGGAGCGTCGCATGCGGTCGGTGGCGGTGCGTTCGGCCCTGCATTCTAGCCCGGCGCGGCGCGGCCGACGGTCGGGATCCCGGGACGGCGGATCGTCTCGCCGCCGTCACGGCCGTCACGCATCGCGCGACTTCTGCCAGAGCACGTCACCGACGCCGGCCTCCCGGTTGATGACGCGCGCGAGGACGAAGAAGAGGTCGGATAGGCGGTTGAGGTAGATGCGCGCCGGATCGGACACCGGCTCCGCGCGCGCAAGGCCCACCACGGCGCGCTCGGCGCGCCGGCACACGGTCCGGGCGAGGTGGGCGAGCGCCGCGGCGCGCGTTCCGCCGGGCAGGATGAACTCCTTGAGCGGGCCGAGGCCGGCGTTGAAGGACTCGACGAGCTGCTCGAGCCGCGCCACGTGCGCTTCGCCGAGGGCGCGGTAGCCGGGCACCGCGATCTCGCTGCCGAGATCGAAGAGCTCGTGCTGGATGCGCGTGAGCGCCGCGCGCGCCGCGTCCGGCAGCGGTTCGGCGAGCAGCACGCCGAGGACCGAGTTGAGCTCGTCCACCTCGCCGAGCGCCGCGATCCGCACGCTGTCCTTCGCGACGCGCGTGCCGTCACCGAGGCCGGTCTCGCCGCGGTCGCCGGTGCGCGTCGTGATCTTGGAGAGGCGATGGCCCATCTTCGGCGTCGCGGCAAGGTCGGGGCAATATAGCACGCGCTCCCCGTCTACCCGCCCGAGCGGCCGCGCGGCGCGCGCGACAGCGTACGGACGCATTGCGGCGCCGCGGCCGATCGGCCAAACTCGCGGCCCATGGCCGAGCTCCTCTTCCGCGACGACGCCTATGCACGCGCGTGCGACGCCACCGTGACGGCTGTGGACGAGCGCGGCATCCGGCTCGACCGCACGGTGTTCTCTCCGCTCGGCGGCGGCCAGCCCGGCGACTCGGGCAGTTTTCGGCTGCCCGACGGCACGGCGCTCGCCATCGTCGATGCGCTGCGCGACGGGGAGGACGACGTCGTCCACGTGCCGGCGCCGGGCGTCGCCCTGCCCGCGGTGGGGACGAGGCTCCGCGCCGAGATCGACTGGGAGCGCCGCCACCGGCACATGCGCTTCCACACCTGCCTGCACCTCCTGTGCGCCGTCGTGCCCTATCCGGTCACCGGGGGACGCATCGGGACCGACAAGGCCCACCTCGACTTCGACCTGCAGGGCGCCGTGTTGGACAAGGCCGGGATCGAAGCGAAGCTGAACGCGCTCGTCGCCGCCGGCCACGCCCCGCGGCCGCGCTGGGTCTCGGCGGCCGAGCTCGACGCGAGCCCCACGCTCGTGAAGACGATGTCCGTCGCGCCGCCCCGGGGCGCGGGCCGCGTGCGCCTCGTGGAGATTCCCGGCGTCGACCTGCAGGCGTGCGGCGGGACGCACGTCGCCAGCACCGCGGAGATCGGCCCGGTCGCCGTCGTGAAGATCCGCAGCGAGGGCAAGCGCAACAAGCGGGTCGTCGTCGCGTTCGCCGGCGAGGACGTCGGTGCCTGACGCCGCCGTCGCGGTCTCGCTCCGGCCGGCCGCCGAAGCCGACGCGGCACGCATCGCCGAAATCTACGCGCACCACGTGCTCACCGGGCTCGCGACCTTCGAGACCGAGCCGCCCGACGCAGCGGAGATGCTGCGCCGGCATCGCGAGCTCGTCGCGCGCGGCTTCCCGTATCTCGTCGCGGAGTCCGCGGGGCGCGTGGTCGGCTACGCCTACGCCGGGCCCTACCGCGCGCGCGCCGCCTATCGCTACACGGTCGAGGACTCGATCTACCTCGAGCCCGGCGCCGAGCGGCGCGGGATCGGCAGCGCGCTGCTCGGCGCGCTCGTCGACGCGGCCGCGCGCGCCGGCTTCCGGCAGATGATCGCGGTCATCGGCGACAGCGGCAACGCCGCGTCGATCCGCGTGCACGGGCGCTGCGGCTTCCGCATGGCCGGCACGCTCGCGGCGGTCGGATTCAAGTTCGGCCGGTGGGTGGACAGCGTGCTCATGCAGCGCGCGCTCGGTGACGGCGCCGCGACCGCGCCGGATCGCGGTTGAGGCGCGCGCCGATCAGGGCCGCCACGCGGAGAAGACGAAATCGCGGTCGCGCTGCTTCGTGTGGCATTCGAAGCAGGCGCTCGCGGCGTTCTTCCCGACCGCGCGGTCGCCCTTCGAGTCGCCCTTGAAACCCTCGAAGCCCCAGCCGCCGGTGTCCTTCCAGCGCTTGCCGTCCTTGTGCATCACGCCCACCACCTTGCGCGGCCCCTCGACGACGGCGTTGTCGGCAGTCTTGGCCTCGAGCAGGTCGAAGACGATCACCGCGCCGTCGGGAAAGCGCCCGCCGCGGTAGCCCTCCATGGCCTTGGCGTTGGCATAGACGTGGTGCATGCCGCCGAACGCCTCGTAGAGCGGATGGCCGGGGTTGATCACCATGGTCTTGACGTGCACCCAGTTGCGGTAGCCCTCCGGATAGGGGACGGCCTGCGGGTCGGCGGCGAGGGCCGCCGCCATCGGTGCGGCGGCAATGGCACACGCGAGGACGAGCCTTTTCATCTGCCACCTCCTTTGCGCCACGACGCGGGCGCGCTGTATCTTTAGCGCCGCGCGGCGCGCCCGGAAAGCGGGCACCGGACGGTGCCCCGGGAACCTTTCGGTGTAGTTCCATGAACGCGCGGCAGAAAAAAATTTCGTCCCCGCCCACGGCGGCACGCATGGTGGAGGACATCGTCGGCTGCAAGTGGTCGCTCGCGGTGCTCGGCGCCGTGCGTGGCGGCGTGCGCCGGCCGGGGGCGATCGAGCACGCGATCGCGGGCCTCTCGAAGAAGGTGCTGAACGAGCGCCTGCGCAAGCTGATGCGCTACGGCATCCTCGAGAAACACGCGTACCCGGAGGTTCCGCCACGGGTGGAATACCGTCTCACCGAGTTCGGCGAGCGGTTCGCCACCCTCATCGACGGCGTCGATCGCCTCCAGCGGGAACTCGACCGGCCGTAGCCGCCGCGACGGGGCGCCGGCACCGCCGCGCGAGAGAGGAAGCCGGGTCGAGAGATCGCGTTCCGGACGCGTCACCCGGGCGCGCCGGGGACGCCTCGGGATCGTGCGGTGCGGAGGTCTGCCGGCCGACGGGAAAAAAATCCTCGGGGCCGGCTGAGGAGGAGGGAGGCCGACCCCGAGGTGCTCACAGAGGAGAGCGCCTGCCGGGCGCCGCCGGGAGCGGCGCGCCGTTCACAGAACCTTCAACAAGCTGCCGGGCGCGAACGACACGACGCCGGGCAGGTTCTCGCCGAGGAGCCACACCGCGATCGTCGCCAGCGCGCCGATCGCCAGGTAGCTCGCACCGCTCATCCAGTGCTCTTTGCGCACGTTGCCTCCTTCCGGGAAGCGCGTCGCAGGGGCGAGAACGGTTCTTGTTGTTGGACCGAATCTAGTGCGCCGCACGATATTTGTCCAATCGATTGCAGCGATCTAGACTATCGACCGGATGGATATCAGGGCGGTGGACCTCAACCTGCTGGTGGCGCTCGACGCGCTGCTCGCCGAGCGCAACGTGTCGCGCGCCGCCCGGCGGCTCGGGCTCTCGCAGTCGGCGCTCTCGGCGCAGCTCGCGAAGCTGCGCGAGCTCTTCGGCGACCCGCTGCTGCTGCGCACGCCGCGCGGGATGCTCCCCACCGCGAAGGCGGGCGAGCTCGCCGCGCCGCTCCGCCAGGTGCTCTTTGAGATCGGCCGGCTGGTGCAGCCGAGCGAGGCGTTCGACCCGGCGCGCGCGGCGGTCACGTTCGCGATCGCCGCCACCGACTACGTGGAGTACGCGATGCTCCCGCGGATCGTGGACCACCTCGCCGTCAACGCCCCGGCGGCGCGGCTCGCGGTCCGCCCGCCGGATTTCACCGCGATCGCCCGGCAGCTCGAATCGGGCGAGGTCGACCTCGCGCTCCTCGGGCGCCACAACCTCGCGAACGCGCCGCCGGACGTGCGTTCGCGGCCGCTCTACACGGAGCGGTTCGTCGCGGTGGTGCGGCGGGAGCACCCGCGCGTCGGCGCGCGCCTCACGCTCGACCTCTTCTGCGAGCTCGACCACGTGCTCGTATCGCTCTCGGGCGGCGCCTTCGCCGGCTTCACCGACCAGGCGCTCGCCGCACAGGGCCGGTCGCGCAGGGTGCGGCTCTCGGTGCCGCACTTCCTGCTCGTGCCGGAGATCATCGCGCGTTCGGACATGATCGCGGTGCTGCCCGAGCGGCTCGCGCGCGGCTACGCCGAGCGGCTGCGCATCCTGGCGACGCCGATCGAGATCGGCGAGATCACGATCGTCGAGGCCTGGCACGAGCGCGTGCACCGTGACCCGGCGCAGGCCTGGCTGCGGCAGGTGCTCTTCGACCTCTTTGCAGGCCGGGCGCCCGCCGGCGCGGCGAAGCCCCGCCCGCGGGCCGGCGCGCCGGGCCGTTGAGGGGCGGGCCGCGTCAAAGGGCGAGCGCCGCCACCCCGGCCGACGCGGCCTGCAGCGTGCCGAGCGGCAGGGCCTCCGTGCGGGCGAGGCGCCGTTGATCCACCGCAAAGCGCTTCGCGGATCGCGGGAGGAAACCTTTTTTTATGCGTCGGGGAAGCAAGTTGGGCGCCGCGTGCTCGATTCACGGAACGGCCCGTGGCGACGATCCGAGTGGCGAGTGCACAGAGGAGGCAGCGATGAGAGCCGCAACACTCACGGCATTGGTGACGGCAGGCCTGCTCGCCGGCGCATCGGGAGCGGCGCTCGCGCAGGGCGGCGCGAAGGTGGACTTCGGCAAGCGCGAATACCTGGCGAACTGCGCCAACTGCCACGGCTTGGACGGCAAGGGCGACGGGCCGTACAAGCCCTATCTGGCGAAGTCCGCCGGTGACCTGACGACGCTCGCGAAGCGCAACCAGGGCGTCTTCCCCTACTACCAGCTCATCGAGATGATCGACGGACGCCGGCTGCCGCCCGGTCACGGCCGGCCCGACATGCCGATCTGGGGCGCCGACTACCTGGTGAAGTCCGCGCGCGACTACACGGACGTGCCCTACGATCCCGAGCTCTACGTGCGCGGCCGCATCATGGCGCTCGTGGACTACATCCAGAGCATCCAGACGAAGTGAACGCCGCGGGCCGCGCGCGCCGGAGCGCCCCGCCGCGGCGGGGCGCTTTGCTTCCCGCGGGCCGCGGCTCAGAGGAGCTCGGTGTCGTCGTGCGAATACGCCGGGGCGCAAGCGCAGAGGATCTTCATCGCCACGCGCCCGGTGTTCTCGACGCGGTGCGGCGTGCCGGGCGGGATGCAGACGGTGTCGCCCGCGCGCACCGCGAAGCGCTCGCGCCCGAGCGTCATCCGCCCCTCGCCCTGAGTGAAGTGGTAGATCTCCTCGCTGGCGTGGTGGCGGTGCAGCCGGGTCGCGCCGCCCGGCGGGACGGTCGCTTCGGCGAGGCTCTGCGCGGCGTTGCCGTGCACCGCGGGGTGCATCAGCTCGCGGATCTCCGAGCCGTCCTTCGTCACGTAGGGCGCGACCGCGTCGCGGGCGGAACGCAGGGGCATCAGATCGCCTTCGCCCGCGCGAGCAGCGCCGCGACCGCCTCGGCGAGCTTCGCGTAGCCCTTCGCGTTCGGGTGGATCGGGTCGGATTTCAGCTCGTTGTCGGCGAGGATCGCCGGGAGCGTGTCGCCGTCGTAGGGCGCGCGGGCCGCGCGCGCGACCTCCGCGTAGAACGACGCGGACGAGGGGAAGAGCCCGGGCTTGGGCACGCCGAGGATCACGACGCCCGCGCCGCGCTCCGCCGCGAGCCGCGCCATCGCGTCGAGGTTCGCCGCCGCCTGCCGCTCGTCGAGCCGCCGCAGGAAGTCGTTGCCGCCGTGGATGAGGACGACGAGCTGCGGCCGCGTCGCCTCCAGCACCCCGGGCAGGCGCGCGAGCCCCTGCGCCGAGGTTTCCCCCGGGACGCCCGCGCTCACCACCTTGCGGCCGATCCTCCTCTCGAGCACCGCCGGGTAGCTCTCCTTCGGATCCGCCCCGGTGCCGTAGGTCAGGCTGTCGCCGAAGGCGAGCACGACGGCGTCCGGCGCGAGCTTCGGCAGCGTCGGCGTGCGCTCGCCGCAGGCGGCCAGCGCGAAGACGAGCGCGGCCGCGACCAGCGCGCCGGCGAGCCGCAGAGAGAGCGCGCGCGGCGCGGGGCGGAAGGGCTGCACGGGGGGCAGGCTCGGCATGGCGTCGGATTGATCGAAGTTTCTCATGCGCGGATCAGGCCCGGGGAGTGGCGCGTGCGGCCGGTTTCTGAGACCCTTCGGCCCGGCTCCCCCGGACACAATGGTGCGGCGAGACACGGCCGTCGGATCGTCCGGCCGGCTGCGCCACGCTGACCCGCACCGATGCCCGCCAGCGCCCAGGCACACCCGCGAACGCCGCCGTGCACGGCACCCTGGGCGTTCCGTTTCCGGCGGCGCGTTGCGCGCACGGGCGATTCCGGATCGCAGGCGGGCCAGGTCACGATCGCACCTTGAAGACGGATTCCGCTCGGCCGTGAACGAACGACTGCGGCGCTTCTTCCCGTTCCTCGACTGGTTCCCGCTCGGTGCCGCGGTGCTGCGCGCCGACCTGATCGCCGGCATCACCGGCGCGCTGGTGCTGGTGCCCAAAGCGATGGCCTATGCGCAGCTCTCCGGGCTGCCGGTGCACTTCGGGCTCTACGTGGCCTTGGTGCCGGCCATCCTCGGCGCGCTGTGGGGCTCGTCCCGGCAGCTCGCCACCGGGCCGGTCGCCATCATCTCCCTCATGACCGCGGCCGCGCTCGCGCCGCTCGCCGTGCCCTTCTCCGACCACTACGTCGAGCTCGCGCTGCTGCTCACGCTGATGGTGGGCGCGATCCAGTTCGCGCTCGGAGCGCTCAAGCTCGGCACCATCGTCAACTTCGTCTCGCACCCGGTGATCCTCGGCTTCATGAACGCGGCGGCGGTCATCATCGCGCTGTCGCAGCTCGACATGCTGCTCGGCATCCCCAAGGGGCGCAGCGGCTCGTTCCTGGGCGACATCTGGCAAATGCTCTCGTTCCTGCCGCAGACGCACTGGCCGACGCTGGCGATGTCGGTCTTCGCGCTGGCGCTGATGCTCGTGCTCAAGCGCATCCGCGCGGTGTCCAGCCTGAGCGTGCTGATCGCCGTGGTGATCACGATCGTGGCGAGCGTGCTCGTCGGGTACGAGCGCAACCTGCGCTCGACGATCGACCAGATCGCCGACCAGGAGGTGCGCGAGCGCGCCGCGCGCTACGCGGCAACGGCCGAACGCATCCGGGCGCTCGAGGCGCGCGCGGCCGAGCAGGCGGCGGAATTGCGGCGGATGGACAAGGGCGACCGGCGCGCCGCGGCCGCGCTGCGGCACGAGCTGCACCTGACCGAGCTCGACGCCGCCGACCTCACCCAGGAGAACAAGGAGCGGTGGGAGCGCCTGCAGCGCGTGAGATTCGAGCGCGCCGAGGCCGCCGGCGGCCCGACGCTGTACCTCGAGGGCGCGCTGCCCGCGGGCCAGGCCGGCGACGGCCTCGCCTGGCGAGTGAAGAAGATCTCCGGCCAGGAGCTCCACCTCGCGGGCGGCGGTGACGTCGTGGGGCCGATCCCGCGCGGCCTGCCCGCGTTCCGGGTGCCGGTCATCTCCCTGGAAGCGATGCTGTCGCTGCTGTCGGCCGCGGTGGTCATCGCGCTCGTCGGCTTCATGGAGTCGATCGCGATGGCCAAGGCGCTCGCGGCGAAGACCCGCCAGCGGCTCGATCCGAACCAGGAGCTCATCGGCCAGGGGGTGGCCAACCTCGGCGGCGCGTTCTTCCAGTCGTACCCGGCCTGCGGCTCCTTCACCGGGTCGGCGATCAACCTGCAGGCGGGCGCCAGGACCGGCTTCGCGATGATCTTCAACGGCCTCTTCGTCGCCGCCACGCTGCTGGTGCTGACCCCGTACCTCTATCACCTGCCGAAGGCGACCCTGGGCGTGATCATCCTGCTGGCGGTGACGGGGCTCATCACGCCGCAGGCGCTGCTGCACACGTGGCGCGCCAGCCGGGCCGACGGGATAGTGGCGGGCGTGACCTTCGCCGGCACGCTGCTGGCGGCGCCCCACCTCGACCGCGGGATCCTCTTCGGTGCGGCGCTGGCGGTGCTGCTGTACCTGCTGCAGACCATGCGGCCGCGCGTGGCCGTGCTGGGCCGGCACCCCGACGGCGCGCTGCGCGATGTGTACGCCCACGCCGGACTGAGCACGAGCCCCGAGGTGCTGGCGCTGCGCTTCGACGCGGGGCTCTACTTCGCCAACGCCGCGTTCTTCGAGGAGCAGGTGCTCAACGCCGTCTCGGCCAAGCCGGGCGTCAAGGTCCTGCTCATCTCCGGCGCCAGCATCAACCGCATGGACGCTTCGGGCGAGGAGGTGGTGCGCCACCTGGTCGAGCGGCTGCGTTCGAGCGGCGTCACGGTGGTGTTCAGCGGGCTGAAGAAGCAGGTGCTCGACGTGATGCGCAACACCGGGCTGGACCGGCTGATCGGCGAGGAGCACCTGTTCCCGAGCGACGACCAGGCGCTCGCCGCGATCTACCGGCGCCTGGGGCGAAGCGGGCAGGGCGAGCTGCTGCCACCGGGACCGGGCGCGGCCACGGCATGAGGTCGCGCGGGACCGGCCCGGGCCGCCCGCGCCGACCTCACTCGCGCGGCACGCTCGCGCACTCCTCGAAGATCCGCACGGCGCACCGCGCGCAGACCGACCGGTCGAGCCGCGCGAACACGCCCGCCACGAGCTCCCGCTTCGACGCGAAGACGTTCCCGGGGCCGATCTCCTCGAGCTGACCGCCGCGCTCGAGCACTTCGCGCATCCCCTGCCGCATGCCGTAGAAGTAGAGCCCGCCGCCGTCGGCGCGCCGCCGCCGCGCCTCGTGCGCGAGCAGCTCGGCGCCGGCGACGTCCACGAAGTTGATCCCCTTCGCCATCAGCACCAGGTGCTTCTGGGCCGGCGCGTGCGCGCGCAGCGCGTCGAGGCGGCCGCCGACGTGGTCGACCGCCCCGAAGTACACCGAGCCTTCGATGCGCAGGAACTTCACCTGCGGGCACTCGTGCATCCCCGGCTCGCGCTCGACGAACTTCCGCGCGGGATGCGCCGGATCGGGCAGGACGGCGCGCATGTTCGGCCGCGACGTGCGCGCGAGGTAAACGACGAGCGACAGCGCCACGCCGGCGAGGATCGCCACCTCGAGGTTGAGGAGCAGCGTCGCCGCGACCGTCACCGCGAGGACCGTCGCCTCGCTGCGGCTGGTGCGCACGATGGCGCGCATCGACGCGAAGTCGAACAGGCCCCATGCGACGAGGAACAGGATCGCCGCCATGGAGGCGAGCGGGAGATGGGCGACGATCGGGGCCACCGCGAAGACCACCGCCACGAGCAGCACGGCCGAGAAGACGGCCGAGAGCGGCGTCTTCGCCCCCGCCTCGTAATTGAGGCCGGAGCGGTTGAACGACGCGGAGGCCGGATACCCGGAGAAGAAGCTCGCGGCGATGTTGGCGAGCCCCTGGCCGACGAACTCCTGGTTGCCGTCGATGCGCTGCCCCGACTTGAGCGCGATCGCCCGCGCGATCGACACGGCCTCGGTGAGGCCGAGCAGCGTGACCGCGAGGGCGATGCCGAGCAGCGCGCGGAACTCTTCGAGCGAGAAGTCGGGATGGGAGAGCCTGGGCAGCGCGGAGGGCAGCGCGCCGAGCGTCCGGATCCCGGTCCGTTCCGCGCCGAGGGTCGCGTTCAGCGCATACGCCAGGACCGCGCCGGCGACCATCGCGACGATCATGTAGGGGATCTTCGGCGCGAGGCGGCGCGCGAGGAGCCCCGCGCCCAGGGTCGCGGCGCCGACGAGGAGCACGTAGGGCTGCACGTCGGGTAGGTGGCGCGCGAGCCCGGCAGCCGTCTCGAGGAACGACCCGCCGCGCCGCATCGCGAGCCCGAGGAAGTTGCCGAGCTGGCTCGCGATGATGAGCACGCCCGCGCCGGCGGTGAAGCCCACGACCACCGTGTGCGAGATGAAGTTCACCACCGTGCCGAGGCGGGCGAGCCCCATCGCGAGCATGATGACGCCGGCCATGAACGACAACGTGAGCACGAGCCCGATGTACTGCGGGGAGCCTGGCGCGGCGAGCGGCGCGACGGTGGCGAAGACGACGAGCGACACCGCGTTGGTCGGCCCGGTGACGGCGTGCAGCGAGGAGCCCCACAGGGCGGCCACGACGGTGGGCACCATGGCGCAGTAGAGGCCGAACTCGGGGGGTAGGCCCGCGAGCGTGGCGAAGGCGACGCCCTGCGGCAGCACGACGATGGCGCCGATCGTTCCTGCGACCAGGTCGGCGCGCAGCGTGTCGCGGTTGACGAGCGGCCACCACTGGAGGAACGGCAGGAAGCGCCGGAGGTCGGCGCGGGGGAGGGCCATGGAGCGCAGTTCTGGCGACTGCCCGGGTGCGGGGCGCGTATGGTAACAAACGGCCCGCGGGGTGCCGAACAACTCGGCCGATGATCGATGAAGCGCCGCCTATGCGCCCGCCGGCCGCGCGCGTTCGTGGCGCTCCGGCGCCGCCGGCATTTGACGCTCGCGCCCGGGCCTACGTACCATCGGCGCATCGTCCCTTGCCCCCGGCTGCGCCCGGCCCGCGCGGCCGCGCGGCCCGCCACGCGGAAGCCGCCATGAACGTGCGCATGAACGACACCGCCTTCCTCAGGAAGGCCGAAGTGGTGGCGCGGCTCCGCGAGCGGCTGCCGCGGGAGTCGGTGCTCTTCGAGGAAGAGGACCTGCGCCCGTGGGAGTGCGACGGGCTCTCCGCGTATCGCATGGTCCCCGGCGTGGTGGCGCTGCCCGCCGGCGAAGAGGAGGCGCGCCACGTGCTGCGCGTCGCGCACGCGCTCGAGGTGCCGGTCGTGGCGCGCGGTGCGGGCACCGGACTCTCGGGGGGGGCGTATCCGATCGCCGACGGCGTGCTCCTCTCGCTCGCCAAGATGAAGCGGATCCTTTCCGTCGATCCGGCGGCGCGCACGGCGCGGGTGCAACCGGGCGTGCGCAACCTCGCGATCTCGGAAGCCGCCGCGCCCTACGGCCTCTACTACGCGCCCGACCCCTCGTCGCAGATCGCCTGCACCATCGGCGGCAACGTGGCGGAGAACGCCGGCGGCGTGCACTGCCTGAAATACGGCCTCACGGTGAACAACGTGCTGCGCGTGCGCGGCCTCACCGTCGAGGGCGAGGTCGTGGAGCTCGGCGCCGAGGCGCTCGACGCGCCGGGCTACGACCTGCTCGCTCTCGTCACCGGATCGGAAGGCATGCTCGCGGTCGTGACGGAGGTCACCGTGAAGCTCGTGCCGAAGCCCGAGACCGCGCGGGTCGTCATGGCCTCGTTCGACGACCTCGGGCGCGCCGGCGAGGCGGTCGCGGCGGTGATCGCCGCCGGGATCATCCCCGCGGGGCTCGAGATGATGGACCGGCCGGCGACGCGCGCGGTCGAGGAGTTCGTGCACGCGGGTTACGACCTCGAGGCCGCGGCGATCCTGCTCTGCGAATCCGACGGCACGCCGGAGGAGGTCGAGGAGGAGATCGGCCGGATGACGGACGTGCTCACCCGCGCCGGCGCCACCGCGATCCGCGTGTCGGAGAGCGAGGCCGAGCGCCAGCGCTTCTGGTCCGGCCGCAAGGCGGCGTTCCCCGCGGTGGGCCGGATCTCGCCCGACTACTACTGCATGGACGGCACCATCCCGAGGAAGCGCCTCGGCGAGGTGCTCGCCTTCATCGGCGCGATGGAGAAGAAGTACGGCCTGCGCTGCCCGAACGTCTCCCCCGCCGGCGACGGCAACCTCCACCCGCTGATCCTCTTCGACGGCAACGACCCGGACGAGCTCCGCCGCACCGAGCAGTTCGCCTCCGAGGTGCTGCAGAAGTGCATCGAGGTCGGCGGCACGATCACCGGCGAGCACGGCGTCGGCATCGAGAAGATCAACGAGATGTGCGTGCAGTTCTCGCCCGAGGAGCTCGAGACCTTCCGCCGCGTGAAGCGCGCTTTCGACCCGAAGGGGCTGCTCAATCCCGGCAAGAACATCCCGACGCTGCACCGCTGCGCCGAGTTCGGGCGCATGCACGTGAAGCGCGGCGCGCTGCCGCATCCGGAGCTGCCGCGGTTCTGATGCGGCCGGGAGACGTCAACGCCGGGGTCGCGGAGGACGCGGAGGGCCGCGGACGGGCGGGGGAGGGCGTGCGCCGCGCCAGCGCCCGACGCACCCGGGCCGAGGGTCCGGGAACCGATGCCGCCGTTCGCCTCGAGCGTCCCTCTGCGTGCTCCGCGGGCTCTGCCTCGAGCTGCTAGCGTGTCCGACGAGCTGCAACGTCTCGCCGACTCGATCCGCGCCGCCGCGGCCGCCCGCTCGCCGCTGCGCATCCGCGGCGGCGGCACCAAGGACTTCTACGGCCAGGCGCTCGCGGGCGACCTCCTCGACACGCGCGGCTACGCCGGCATCGTCGACTACGACCCGACCGAGCTCTATGCGACCGTGCGCGCCGGAACGCCGCTCGCGGCGCTCGAGGCGGCGCTCGGCGAGCGCGGCCAGATGCTCGCGTTCGAGCCGCCGCGCTTCGCCCCCGGCGGCACGGTGGGCGGCGCGGTCGCGTCGGGCCTCGCCGGCCCGCGCCGGCAGGCGGCGGGCGGCGTGCGCGACTTCGTGCTGGGCGTGCGCATGCTGGACGGGCGCGGTGACGATCTCTTCTTCGGCGGCCAGGTGATGAAGAACGTCGCCGGCTACGACGTCTCGCGGCTGATGGCCGGCGCGATGGGCACCCTCGGGCTCATCCTCGAAGTGACCCTCAAGGTGCTGCCGCGCCCCGCGGCCGAGGCGACGCTGCGCCTCGAGATGCCCGAAGACCGGGCGCTCGAGACGCTGAACCGCTGGGGCGGGAAGCCCCTCCCGGTCTCGGCGAGCGCGTGGTCTGGCGGCGAGCTCACGGTGCGGCTCTCGGGCGCGGCCGCCGCGGTGCGCGCGGCGCGCGGGAAGCTCGGTGGCGAGGCGATGGATGCGGACGCCGCGGCGCGGTTCTGGGAGGGGATCCGCGACCACCGCGATCCCTTCTTCGCGGGCGACGAGCCGCCGTGGCGGATCTCGGTGCCGTCCACCGCGGCGGCGCTGCCGCTCCCCGGCGACCAGATGATCGAGTGGGGCGGCGCGCTGCGCTGGCTGCGCACCCAGGCCGACGCGCGCCTCGTGCGCGACGCGGCGTCGAAGGCGGGCGGCCACGCGACGCTCTTCCGCGGCGGCGACAAGTCGGTGGGCGTGTTCCATCCGCTCGCCGCGGCGGTCGCGCGCCTGCACCGCAACCTGAAGGCCGAGCTCGATCCGGCCGGGATCCTGAACCGCGGGCGGATGTATGCCGACTTCTAGCAACCACGCGAACCGCGAAAGCGCGAAGGGCGCCGAGGTCCGCAGCGACGACGGGAATCGCTTGCCGCCTCTGGCGAGAACCCCAGGGGGAAGGCCGCCTGGGGCTGCAGGAGAGGCGCCGTGCCCGGCAGACCGCGAGTGATCATGGCTCTCCAGGTTGGCTTCGCGCCCTTCGCGCTTTCGCGGTTCCTGGCCTAGATGCAGACTCTCCTCGCCGAATCCATTCGCGACACGCCCGAGGGCCGCGAGGCCGAGGCGATCCTGCGCAAGTGCGTGCACTGCGGCTTCTGCACCGCGACCTGCCCGACCTACCAGCTCCTCGGCGACGAGCTCGACGGGCCGCGCGGGCGCATCTACCTCATCAAGCAGGCGCTCGAAGGCAACCCCGTCACGGCGAAGACGCAGGCGCATCTCGACCGCTGCCTCACCTGCCGCGCCTGCGAGACGACCTGCCCGTCGGGGGTCCGATACGGACGGCTCGTCGACATCGGCCGGAAGTTCGTGGAGGAGCGGGTGCCGCGGCCGATCGCCGAGAACGCGAAGCGCCGCGCGCTCGCCGCGCTCTTCCCGCAGACGGGGCTCTTCGGCGCGATGACGCAGGCGGGAAGGCTCGTGCGGCCCTTCCTCCCCGCTTCGCTCGCCGACAAGCTGCCGCGCGCCGTTCCGCCCGCCGGGGAGTGGCCCGCGCCGCGCCACACACGCACGATGATCGCGCTCGCCGGGTGCGTGCAACCCGCGCTCGATCCGGCGATCAACGCCGCGGCCGCGCGCGTGCTCGACCGCCTCGGCGTCTCGCTCGTGGAGGCGCCCGGCGCGGGCTGCTGCGGCGCGCTGCGCTTCCACCTCAACTTCCAGGACGAAGCGCGCGACGACATGCGCCGGGTGATCGACGCGTGGTGGCCGCTCGTCGAGGCGGGCGCCGAAGCGGTCGCGATGACCGCGAGCGGGTGCGCGACGACGGTGGTCGAATACGGCCACCTGCTCGCGGACGACCCGGCGTATGCCGCGAAGGCGGCGCGCATCGCGGCCATGACGAAGGACATCGCGGAGATCGTCGCCGCCGAGCTTCCCCGGCTCGAACCGCTGCTCGCGCGCGCGCCGCGTGGCGGCCCGAAGCGCGTCGCCTTCCACCCGCCGTGCTCGCTGCAGCACGGGCTCAAGCTGCGCGGCGTGACGGAGAGGGTCCTCGCCGCCGCGGGCTTCGAGCTCGCGCCGGTGCCCGACGCGCACCTCTGCTGCGGCTCGGCGGGGACCTATTCGCTCCTGCAGCCCGAGCTCTCTGCCGAGTTGAAGAAGGCGAAGCTCGCGGCGCTCGCCTCGGGCGGCCCGGAGATGATCGTCTCCTCCAACATCGGCTGCCTCGCGCACCTCGCCGGCGGCACCGAGCTCGCGGCGAAGCACTGGATCGTCGCGCTCGACGAGCGGCTCGCCGGCTCGGAGGACTGAAGACACAGGGCAGAGGACAGAAGGCTCGCCCCCCTCCCGGCCTTCTCCCGGGAAGGGGGAAGGAGCTTGCTTCGACACGCGGCGGTCTGCCCATCGCACCCGCCGCTCACGCACATCGCCGCGCGCCGCTCCCTCCCCCCGCAGAGGGAGGATCGGAATGGGGCGCCGGTCGTCCTCTTTCCCGCGGCACGGCGCGGCCGGATGTTCTGCACCGGATCGCCCCGGAGCCGGCTCGCGGGCTCGCGCCAGCCATCGGCGCGCCATGGCCGCCGATCCGCCTCGCGGCCGCGGCCCGCGCCGCTCGGCCGGGAGACGCGCCGCTTGCGCGCGCCCGGCGTCGGCGACAGCGGCTCAGTGCGCCCCGCGCCGGGCGGCGCGGGGCTCGCGGGAGGCGCGCTGCGCCGCTGGAGCCGGCGTCATCGCCACGGGCGATGCGCCCTTGCGCGCGGCGCCGTTGCCGCGCGCCGGCTTGCGCGTGGGCTTCGTGGCCGCCGCCGCCGCGACCTCGCCGGCGGCCGGCCGGCGCATGACGAGCTCGCGCAGCCTCTCGTGCTCCTTCACGACGTAGTCGGCGAGGTCGTAGACGTCGGGCACCGCGCGCCGGCACGCGATCAGGCCGTATTCCATCTTGCCGTCGTAGCTCTGCACCGTGATGTTGAGCGCGACGCCGTGGGCCGGGATGGAGACCGGGTAGTAGGTCGTGAGCCGCCCGCCGGCGAAGTAGAGCGGGAACTGCGGGCCGGGCACGTTCGAGATCGCGACGTTCGCGAGCGGCGGCAGGCGGTCGGCGAGCTGCGAGCGGCCGTAGAGCGAAGCGAGCCCGCTCATGATCCAGGGTGCGCCGAGCGAGGGGAAGTCGGTCGGCATCACGTTCCGTACCCGGTCGAAGAGGTCCTTCGCCGCGCGCGAGCCCTCGTGGATCGCCTGCAGCCGCTCGAGCGGGTCGGCGACGTCGGTGGCGAGCGTCATCAGGGTCATCGACACCTGGTTGTTCGCCTCGGTGTCGCCCTCGGCGCGCAGCGACACCGGCACGGCGGCCTTGAGCGGCTTCTTCGGCAGCGCGTCGTGGTCGTCGAGATACCGGCGCAGCGCCCCCGCGCAGGTGGCGAGCACCACGTCGTTGAGCGTCACGCCCGCGTGCTTCGCCATCTCCTTCGTCTCGGCGAGCGGGATCGAGCGGCCGGCGAAGGTGCGCTGGTTGGTGATCGACACGTTGAAGAGCGTCCTCGGCCCGACGAGCTGCACCCGCTTTCCCTCGGGCGCGCGCCGCCGCAGCAGCGCCGCGAGCTGCGGGAGGGCGACGCCCGCGAGGGCGCGCGTCACCGGCGGGACCGACCGCGCCATCGCGACGAGCTGGCGCACGGTGTTCCGGAGACCCGCGGCGGCGAGCTCCGCCACGCCGAGCTGGTAGCGGTTGCGCCGCAGCTTCGGCCGCGGCGGCTTCACCTGCCGCGGCTCGGGCGTGACATCCATCAGCGCCTTGGCGAGCGCGACGCCCGCCTGCCCGTCGATGCCCGCGTGGTGCACCTTCGTGTAGACCGCCTGCGCGCCGGACTCGAGGCCCTCGAAGACGTAGATCTCCCACAGCGGGCGGCTGCGGTCGAGGAGCGTCGAGTGCAACCGCGCCACGTACTGCTCGAGCTGCCGGAACGAGCCGGGCTTGGAGAGCACGATGCGGCGCACGTGGTAGTCGAGGTCCACGTCCTCGTCCTCGACCCAGACCGGGTTGGCGAGCTCGAAGGGCATCAGCGCGAGCTTGCGGTGGAACACCTCGGCGAGATGCATGCGGCTCGCCACGTGCGCCTTCACCGCCTCGTAGTAGTCGCCGGCGTAGCCGGCCGGCAGCTCGACGAGCGAGAGGCTCCCGACGTGCATCGGCATCTCGGGCGTCTCGAGGTGCAGGAACGCGGCGTCGAGACCGGTGAGGTGTTTCATGGCCTGCTCCCTGTCTCTTATACACATCT